>NZ_JBZEMO010000006.1:0-281952 GCF_058313055.1 Flavimobilis sp. BM9
CCCATCTGCTCGGCGCCGGCGGCGACGGTCTGGACGTTGCGGGAGACCTGCTCGGCAGCGGCAGCGACGACGCCCGCCTGGACCGAGGTCTCCTCGGCGCCTGCGGCGACCTGGGTGTTGGACGCGGCCAGCTCCTCGGAGGACGCGGCCACGGTGTGCGCGGTCTCGACGACGCCCGAGAGGGTCGCGGTCAGGTTGCGCTGCGCGGTCGTGAGCGCGGCTGCCATCTGACCGATCTCGTCCTTCGAGGTGATCTCGACGGTCGAGGTGAGGTCACCGGTCGCGAGGGACTGGAGGGCGTCGCGGACGGTCTCGATCGGGCGGCGGATGCGGCCGGCGACGAAGAGGCCGAAGGCGAGGCACAGGACGATGACGCCGACGATGACCCCGGCGACGATCGCGATGGTCGCCGTGGCCTGGGCGTTGGCGCTCTCGCGGATCTCGTTGACCGCGGCGTCGACGTGCTCCATCGTGGTCGTCAGCTCGGTGATGAGGGCGTCGCCTGCGAGCGCGGCGTCTCCGGTGCGCAGCCGCTGGGCGGTGGTCCGGTCTCCGGTCAGGATCGCGGGTGCGAGCCCTTCGGTCACGACGGACACGTACTTCTCCCAGCCCGTCACGAGGGTCTCCCGGTTCGGAAGGTCCGCGCCGATGAAGCGGGTGTAGTCCTCGAAGAGTGCGGCTGCGGCAGCGTCGGCGCTGGTCTGCACGGTCTCGATCTTCGCGATCTCCTCGTCGACCTGGTCCGGCTCGGCGGCCATGAGCGAGAGCGCGGCTGCGCGGGTGGCCCAGACCTCGTCGTTGAGCGCCATGGCGTCAGCGTTGAGCTCTCCGGCCGTGCTGCCCACCTCTGCCATGCTCGCCCGCGCCTGGAGGAGGCCCCAGGTGCCGAGAAGACCGATCAGCACGCAGCCGACGATGCCGGTGGCGACGAGCTGGAGGATCTTGGTGCGGATAGGTGCGTCGTAGAACCGGGCCATGAGGCCACGGTGCTTCGGTGTGGGGAGGGCAGGGTCGGACATGGGCATGCTCCCGAGACGTGGGGGGTGTGCCCCGGAGGCCGCTGGTGGTCAGGGCGCGGGGCGCGGGCGCCGTTCGGCGCTGCGTTGTGCCCGATCGGTCGGACCATGCACGGTGGTAGGAACCCGGAAGGACGAAAGTCCCCACGTCAAGGGTGCTTCCACCTGTGCCGCGCGTTGGTGCGGATCGGATAGGTGGCCTGTGACGGGCGTCACGTGCAGGGCTAGAAGAGCGCCACCTTCGGCGCCGGGGGGAAGATCTCGTCGAGCGCCGCAAGATCCTGCGCCGTCAGACGGCGCACAGCGCGCGCGTTCTGCACGACCTGCTCCGGACGCGTCGCGCCCGCGATCACCGAGGCGACCTGGGGGCGGGACGCCAGCCACGAGAACGCCACCTCGATCTCGGTCATCCCGCGCTCCGACGCGAACGCGGAGAACCTCTCGAGCTGTTCCCAGTCGGCCGTCTCGAGCAGGTAGCGCCGCGAGTGGGTCAGGCGCGAGCCCGCAGGGGCCTCGCCCCTGCGGTACTTTCCGCTGAGCAGGCCGTTCGCGAGCGGGAAGTACGGCAGGACCCCCAGGCCGTACGCCTCGGCGGCCGGGAGGACCTCGAGCTCCGCCCGCCTGTCGAGCAGGTTCAGGTGGTTCTGCGCCGACACGAACCGCTCGGTGCCGATCGCACGAGCCACGTGCTCGGCGTCGGCGATCTGCCAGCCCGCGCGGTTCGAGTGCCCGACGTAGAGGACCTTCCCCGCGTGCACGAGGTCGTCGAGCGCGCGCAGCGTCTCCTCGATCGGCGTGCCGACGTCGGGGGTGTGCAGCTGCAGCAGGTCGATCCGGTCGGTCCCGAGCCTGCGCAGCGACCCCTCGACCGCGCGCACGATGTAACGACGCGACCCGCGAGCCCCGCGGTCCCGACCGTTCAGCCCGCGCACGTCCATGCCGAACTTCGTCGCGACCACGACGTCGTCACGGTCGCTCCCCAGCGCGGCCCCCAGCAGCGTCTCGCTCAGACCGGGCTCGGCACCGTAGTTGTCGGCGGTGTCGAAGAAGGTGATCCCGGCGTCGAGCGCCGCCCGCACGACGGCGGTCGCGCCCTCCGCGTCGCGCGTCGCGGTCCCCGTCCTGCCGAGGTTGTTGCAGCCCAGCCCGACGACCGACACGACGAGGCCGGAGCGGCCGAGCCGGCGCAGACCGGGGCCCGCGCCGGGCGAGGCGTCGAGGTCCGAAGCGGTCGCGGGAACGGTCTGCGGCGTCGTCATGGGGCCAACGTAGCCCGCGCCCGGTCAGGCGAGCGAGCGCACGACCCGTGCCGGGTTGCCCACCACGACGACGTCGCTCGGCACGTCGCGCACGACGACCGAGCCCGCTCCGACGACGCTGCGCGCACCGATCGTCACTCCCGGCAGCACGACGACGTTCCCGCCGAGCCACACGTCGTCCTCGATCGTCACGGGCTCCACCCGCTCCCACCCGGCTCGCCGGCTCTCGACGTCCATCGCGTGCTGCGGGGTGTAGATGCGGGCCGACGGCCCGATGAGCACGTTGCGCCCGATCGTCACGAGACCGCCGCCGAGCGCCAGGAAGTCCGCGTTGATGAAGGTGCCGTCGCCGACGTGCAGGCGCGTCCCGTAGTCGAGGTACAGCGGCGGGCGGAAGTCGACGCCCTCGCCCACCGAGCCGAGCATGTCGCGGAACATCTGCTCAGCGGCAGGCCGGTCCGTGTCGTACAGCTCGGTGATGCTGCGGCACGTGCGCTGGGTCGACGTCGTCATCTCCGCGAGCGCCGGGTCGAGGCGGTAGCGGTACCAGTCGCCGGCGACCATCTTGTCGTGCTCGCTGCGGGGATCGTCGGCCGCGTCGGCCGGGGGAGCGCTGAGAGTCATGGTCCGAGCGTACGGGCGCGCGGGCCCACCATGTGGTCGGGCGGGGTGGGCGAGCGGCCCCGCGACTAGCATCCTGGCCCATGACCTCGAGCACCGACGACGTCGCAGGGGCGACGCACCCGCGTGACGCCTACACCCACGGGCACCACGACTCGGTCCTGCGCTCTCACCGCTGGCGCACCGCCGAGAACTCCGCCGCCTACCTCCTGCCGCACCTCGCGAGCGGCCTGAGCGTCCTCGACGTGGGCTGCGGGCCGGGCACAATCACCGTCGACCTGGCGCGCACCGTCGCGCCCGGCGTCGTGACGGGGATCGACACGTCCGCCAAGGTGCTCGAGCAGGCGACGTCGTTCGCCGCCGACCAGGGCGTGCGGAACGTGACGTTCGTCGAGGCGGACGTCTACGAGCTCCCGTTCGAGGACGGCGCGTTCGACATCGTGCACGCCCACCAGGTGCTCCAGCACCTGTCCGACCCGGTCGCGGCGCTGCGCGAGATCAAGCGCGTCACGAAGGAGGGCGGCCTCGTCGCGGTCCGTGACGCCGACTACGCGGCGATGGCCTGGTACCCGCAGAGCGAGGCGCTCACGGAGTGGAACGAGCTCTACCACGAGGTGACGGCCGCCAACCGCGCGCAGGCTGACGCTGGGCGCCGGTTGCTGTCCTGGGTCCGCGAGGCAGGTTTCCCGCCGGAGGGCATCACCCCCTCGGCGGGCGTGTGGTGCTACGCGACCGAGGCCGACCGGACGTGGTGGGGCAACCTCTGGGCCGACCGCTGCTTGTCGTCGCAGTTCGGCATCCAGGCTCGCTCGACGGGCCTCGCCGACGACGTCGCGCTCGAGGAGATCGCGGCTGGCTGGCGCGACTGGGCCCGCGAGCCCGACGGGTGGTTCGCCATCACGCACGGTGAGGTCCTCGCGCGGAAGTAGGCTGGGACTCGTGCGTATCGCGAGATTCTCCCAGGGCAACGATCCACGCTATGCCGTCGTCGACGGCGAGCCGGGCCACGAGGTGCTCCGTGTCATCACGGGCGACCCGATCTACACGCCGGTCCAGGAGACGGGCGAGGTCGTCCCGATCACGGACGACGTCCGACTGCTCGCCCCGGTGATCCCGCGTTCGAAGATCGTGGGCGTCGGCCGGAACTACGCAGACCACGTCAAGGAGATGGGCAACGAGGTCCCCACGACCCCGCTGCTGTTCTTCAAGCCGAACACGGCCGTCATCGGCCCGGACGACCCGATCGTCCTCCCGTCCTTCTCGCACGAGGTCTCCTACGAGGCCGAGCTCGCCGTCGTCATCGGCAAGGTGACCCGCAACGTGAGCCCCGAGCAGGCGCTCGGCAAGGTCTTCGGCTACACGGTCGCCAACGACGTCACGGCGCGCGACGTGCAGCGCGCCGAGGACCAGTGGGCGCGCGCCAAGGGGTTCGACTCGTCGTGCCCCATCGGTCCGTGGATCACGACGGGTCTCGACGTCGAGGACCTGGCCGTGCGCTCCCGCGTCAACGGTGAGACCCGCCAGGACGGCCGCACGTCGCAGATGGTCTTCGACACGGCCTACCTCATCTCCTACATCTCGGAGGCGTTCACGCTCCTCCCGGGCGACGTCATCCTCACGGGCACGCCCGCCGGGGTCGGCGAGATCGTGCACGCCGACGTCGTCGAGTGCGAGGTCGAAGGGGTTGGCGTGCTGCGCAACCCCGTCATCCGCCGCGACTGACCCACCTCTCTGCCTCCCTGTCACCCCCCACCCGAACGACCCGAAACCCAGGTGCGTCTTGACCACTGACACCGTCTCTCCGATCCCGTCCGGCTCGGACGTCCGCGTCCGCTTCTGCCCGTCCCCGACAGGGACGCCGCACGTGGGCCTGATCCGGACGGCGCTGTTCAACTGGGCGTACGCCCGTCACGTCGGCGGCACGTTCGTGTTCCGCATCGAGGACACCGACGCCGCACGCGACTCCGAGGAGAGCTACCAGCAGGTCCTCGAGGCGTTGCACTGGCTCGGGCTCGACTGGGACGAGGGCGTCGAGGTGGGCGGGCCGCACGAGCCGTACCGGCAGTCGCAGCGCGGTGAGCTGTACCGCGACGTCGCGCGCCGGCTGCTCGAGGGCGGCTACGCGTACGAGTCGTTCTCGACGCCCGAGGAGATCAAGGAGCGCAACCTCGCTGCCGGGCGCCCCGAGGCGATGGGATACGACGGCTTCGACCGCGACCTGACCGAGGAGCAGAAGGCCGCGTACCGCGCGGAGGGCCGCGAGCCGGTGCTGCGCCTGCGCATGCCGGACGAGGACGTCTCGTTCACGGACCTCGTGCGTGGCGAGGTCACGTTCAAGGCGGGCTCGGTCCCGGACTACGTGATCGTGCGGGGCAACGGCCAGCCGCTCTACACGCTCGTCAACCCGGTCGACGACGCCCTCATGGAGATCACGCACGTGCTGCGCGGCGAGGACCTGCTGTCCTCGACCCCGCGCCAGGTGGTCCTGTACCGCGCGCTGCGAGAGATCGGCGTCGCGAAGGTGACGCCGCAGTTCGGACACCTGCCGTACGTCATGGGTGAGGGCAACAAGAAGCTCTCGAAGCGTGACCCGGAGTCGAACCTCTTCCTGCACCGCGAGCGTGGATTCACGCCCGAGGGCCTCCTCAACTATCTCGCGCTGCTCGGATGGTCCATCGCCGCCGACCGCGACATCTTCTCCGTCGAGGAGCTCGTCGCGTCGTTCGACATCGCCGACGTCAACCCGAACCCGGCGCGTTTCGACCTCAAGAAGGCCGAGGCGATCAACGCGACGCACCTGCGCATGCTCGCGCCCGAGGACTTCCGCGGGCGGCTCGTGCCGTACCTGCACGCGGCTGGTCTCGTCGCGGCTGACTCGTACGACGCGCTCCCTGCCGACCAGGTTCGGCTCCTCGACGCAGGCGCGCCGCTCGTGCAGGAGCGCATGACGCTGCTCGGCGAGGTCGTCGGGATGCTCGGATTCCTCTTCGTGGCCGACGACGCTGTCGCGCTCGACCCGGACTCGCTCGCGGCGCTCGTCGACAAGAACACGTTCAAGGGCGTGCTGACGGGCGTCGACGCGGTGCTCGACGAGCTGCCGGCGGACGCGCCGAAGGGCACCCCCCTCACGCTCTCCGAGGGGTCGAAGGCGCAGGTGCGCGAGCGTCTGCGCGAGATGCTCGACGTGTCGGTCGCGACGATCGAGGGCCTCACGGCGTTCGACCCGGAGACGACGCAGGACGCGCTGAAGGCCGCCCTCATCGAGGGCATGGGGGTCAAGCCGAAGTTCGCGTTCGCGCCGCTGCGCGTCGCGATCACGGGTCGGCGCGTCTCGCCGCCGCTCTTCGAGTCGATGGAGATCCTCGGCAAGGAGTCGTCGCTCGCGCGTCTGCGCGCGCTGCGGGCTGCGCTGTGACGGGTCGCAGCATCGAGGGGGCCCTGTTCGACGTCGACGACACGCTCGTCGACACGCGCGGAGCGTTCGCGTCGGCGATGTCGGTGCTGGCCGGCGTCTACCTGCCGCACCTGCCGCCCGAGCGGCACGGGGAGGTGCTCGCTGTCTGGCGGCGCGACGTCGGTGGGCACTACCGCGCCTACACGCGCGGTGAGGTGGACTTTCGGACGCAGCGCATGACGCGCGCGAACGAGCTGCACGCGCAGTTCGCTGGTCCCGTGCTCGACGACGCGGCGTTCGACGCGTGGGACGGCGTCTTCGAGTCGGCGTTCGCCGCCGCGTGGCGCGCGTTCGACGACGCACCCCGCGCGGTCGACGCGCTCCTGGCGGACGGCGTCCGCGTGGGCGCGCTGTCCAACGCCGCCGTCGAGTACCAGGTGCGCAAGCTCTCCACGGTCGGTCTGGGCGACCGGGTGCCGATGCTCGTCGGCGTCGACACGCTCGGCGTGGGCAAGCCTGCGCCGGAGGTCTTCGTGGAGGCGTGCCGGCGGCTGGGCACGGACCCGGGACGCACGCTGTACGTCGGTGACGAGCTCGACATCGATGCGACCGCGGCGCGTCGGGCTGGTCTGCGCGGGGTGTGGCTGGACCGGCCTGGGACCCGCAGGGGTGGCGTGCACCTCGAGGACCCTGCTGCGGCTGCCGAGGCGGGGGTCGACGTCGTCACGACGCTCGATGCGCTCCCGGGCCTCGTCGCTGCGCGTCCCGACGGCGTGCTGCGCACCTGAGGGTCAGCGGACCGACGAGTCCCAGCGCCACCGTGTGCGACGCGGCTGGTCGCCGAGAGCGATCCGCCCCGTGCACCACAGGAGCCGCTGCCCGGCGGGTTCGGAGGCGAGGGACTCCGGGACGTCCGGGAAGAGTCGCGCGAGGACTGCGGCCGACATGTCTTCGGGGAGGTCGACGCTCTGGCCCGTGAGGCCGATCTGGACGTCGTGCGCGTGCACGAGGATCTCGAGGACGCCCATCGCGGCGAAGCCCTCCGCGTCGGACAGCCCGAAGGGGTGGAAGGCGCGCGCCTCCGGACCTGCTGACGCGACCTGCGTCGCGAGGAGCGCCGCCGAAGCCCGCAGCGCCTCGGACAGGCCGAGCGGACCGCTCTCGGGGTCGACGTGCGCGATCTCGTCCTCGCCGCGTGGTCCGACGAGCGGGACATAGGCGAGCGGCGCCTGGGCGGCGAGCTGGAGCGAGTAGGCGATCAGGTCGTCGATCACGTGCTCGACGGCGCGCCAGCACGTCCAGGCGAGGGTGCCTGCGTAGCGCGAGAGGTCCTTCTCGGGCGCGTTCTCGAGCCGGGAACCGAACCATGCGGCGGCCGCCACGACGTCCTCCCCCGAGATGCGGTCGGCGAGGGCTGCGCCGGGCGCACGGGACGGTGGAGGCGTGATCACCTCTCGACAGTAGGTCAAAGTGATGGGATGACCCGGGTCGGGACGGGAGTTCGCGCCGAGGTGTTATCAGGCCGAGACCGTTCCGAGACGTTTCGCCCCGAGTCGTCCGTGCGGGTCGGCGAGGGAGAGGCCGCACGGACGGCGCTGGTTTTGACCCGTGGCGATCCTCAGGTAGTGTTCTTCCTCGGGACAACCCCTGGAAAACGGGTCAGTCGCGTGGTGCGCAAGCGTCGCGAGGGCTGGCGACGGACTGGTGGGTTACCCCCTTGGGGTATGGTGTAATTGGCAACACAACGGTTTCTGGTACCGTCATTCTAGGTTCGAGTCCTGGTACCCCAGCTGCGAGAGCGGCACGATCTTGCGGATCGTGAGCGCTGTCGTGAAGCGTGACAACTTCGGTTCGATCGCAGTTCTAGCCCCCGTCGTCTAGCGGCCTAGGACGCCGCCCTCTCACGGCGGTAACACGGGTTCAAATCCCGTCGGGGGTACGTCTGAGCCCGACCGTCCTCTGGCGGTCGGGCTTTTTCGTGCGCCAACGCGCCGCGGGAGTGCCGTGGCGCGCATCACAGGTCGACGATTGGCATTCAGGCCCGGCGTCTGTGTAATGTTCCTACCCGGCGCACAGCGCAGGCCGAATGGTCAGCGCGAACGTCGGTCCGGCCCCCGTCGTCTAGCGGCCTAGGACGCCGCCCTCTCACGGCGGTAACACGGGTTCAAATCCCGTCGGGGGTACAGCGCAAGAGGCCCGGTCATCTCACGATGGCCGGGCCTCTTCTGCGTGGTGGATCGGGACGGGCGGGCTCAGCTCGCCGCGCGGCGCAGGACCTCGGTGAGGCGGTTGGCGGCCGCGACCACCGAACCGGCGTGCAGGCGCCCAGGCTGACGGCTGAGGCGCTCGACGGGCCCGGAGATCGACACGGCTGCGACGATGCGGCCCGAGGGGCCGCGGACCGGGGCGGAGACGGACGCGACGCCCGGCTCACGCTCGCCGACGGACTGGGCCCAGCCGCGACGGCGCACGCCCGAGAGGATCGTCGCGGTGAACTTGGCGCCCTGCAGCCCGCGGTGCAGGCGGTCGGGCTCCTCCCATGCAAGGAGGATCTGGGCGGCGGAGCCGGCCTGCATCGTGAGCGTCGCGCCGACGGGGATCGAGTCGCGCAGACCGATCGGGCGCTCTGCCGCAGCGACGCAGATGCGCTGGTCGCCCTGGCGGCGGTACAGCTGCGCGCTTTCACCGGTATGATCGCGCAAAGCCGTCAGGACAGGGTTGGCTGCGGCGAGCAGCCGATCCTCACCTGCGGCGGTCGCGAGCTCGTTGAGACGCGGCCCCAGGACGAACCGTCCCTGCATGTCGCGTGCCACGAGGCGGTGGTGCTCGAGGGCGACGGCGAGGCGGTGGGCCGTGGGCCTGGCCAGATGAGTCGCTGCCACGAGCTGTGCGAGCGTCGCCGGGCCGGCCTCGAGAGCACCGAGAACCGAGGCGGCCTTGTCCAGCACGCCAACTCCGCTAGAATTGTCCATAGGACGATATTGCAGTCTCGAAGGCTGAGACGCAAGTGCAGAGCACGGCGAGTCGTCGCAATTCTTGAGCCGCTCCCTCGCGCGAGGGAGCGCTGCAGTGATCGAGAGGACGCACCATGGCGGGGACGCTGGCAGAGAAGGTTTGGGACGCACACCTCGTGCGTCGTGGGAGCGACGGCGCGCCGGACCTCCTCTACATCGACCTCCACCTCCTGCACGAGGTGACGAGCCCCCAGGCGTTCGAAGGGCTCCGCCTCGCAGGCCGTCAGGTCCGCCGCACCGACCTGACGATCGCGACCGAGGACCACAACACCCCGACGCTCGACATCGACCTGCCGATCGCGGACCTCACGAGCCGTACGCAGATCCAGACGCTGCGCAACAACGCCCAGGAGTTCGGCGTCCGCATCCACTCGCTCGGCGACGCCGACCAGGGGATCGTGCACCAGGTCGGGCCGCAGCTCGGCCTGACGATGCCGGGCCTCACCGTCGTCTGCGGCGACTCGCACACCTCGACGCACGGCGCTTTCGGTGCCCTCGCGTTCGGCATCGGCACGAGCGAGGTCGAGCACGTCCTCGCGACACAGACCCTCCCGCTCGCTCCGTTCAAGACGATGGCGATCACGGTCGACGGCGAGCTGCCCCCCGGCGCCACGTCGAAGGACATCATCCTTGCGATCATCGCGAAGATCGGCACCGGTGGCGGCCAGGGCTACGTGCTCGAGTACCGCGGCGAGGCCATCCGCAAGCTCTCGATGGAAGCGCGGATGACCATCTGCAACATGTCGATCGAAGCCGGCGCCCGCGCCGGCATGATCGCGCCGGACGAGACGACGTTCGAGTACCTCAAGGGCCGCCCGCACGCGCCCGAGGGCGCCGACTGGGAGTCCGCCGTCGAGTACTGGAAGACGCTGCGCACCGACGACGACGCGACGTTCGACGCGGAGGTCGTGCTGCACGCCTCCGACCTCGAGCCGTTCATCACGTGGGGCACTAACCCCGGCCAGGGCCTCCCGCTCTCCGCGAACGTCCCGGTCCCCGAGCTCATCGCCGACGAGAACGAGCGCGTCACCGCCGAGCGTGCGATCGAGTACATGGGTCTCGTCCCGGGCACCCCGCTGCGCGACATCAAGGTCGACACGGTCTTCATCGGCTCGTGCACGAACGGCCGTATCGAGGACCTGCGGTCCGTCGCCAAGGTCCTCCGGGGCCGCACGAAGGCCGACGACGTGCGCGTCCTCGTGGTGCCCGCCTCCGCCCGCGTCCGCCTCCAGGCCGAGGCCGAGGGCCTCGACAAGATCTTCCTCGACTTCGGTGCGGAGTGGCGCAACGCCGGCTGCTCGATGTGCCTCGGCATGAACCCCGACCAGCTCGCCCCGGGCGAGCGCGCTGCGTCGACGTCGAACCGCAACTTCGAGGGCCGCCAGGGCAAGGGCGGGCGCACGCACCTCGTGTCTCCGCTCGTCGCCGCAGCGACCGCGATCCGCGGCACGCTGTCCTCGCTGTCCGACCTCGACCTGCCGGCCGACGTCGACCTGACGTCCTTCGACGGGACGCCGCTGGCGCCGCTCGACCCGAACGTCCTCGTTCAGGTCTGACCGCCGCACGCCGAGAACCGAAGGGACCAGTTCCATGGAGAAGTTCACCACCCACACCGGTGTCGGAGTGCCGCTGCGTCGCGGCAACGTCGACACGGACCAGATCATCCCCGCCGTGTACCTCAAGCGGGTCACGCGCACGGGCTTCGAGGACGCGCTGTTCGCCGCCTGGCGCGGCGACGAGTCGTTCGTCCTCAACCAGCCTGCTTACGCGAACGGCAGCGTCCTCGTGGCGGGCCCCGACTTCGGCACGGGCTCGTCGCGCGAGCACGCCGTGTGGGCCCTCAAGGACTACGGCTTCAAGGCCGTCCTGTCCTCGCGCTTCGCCGACATCTTCCGCGGCAACTCGGGCAAGCAGGGCCTCGTCGCGGCGATCGCCGCGCAGGAGGACATCGAGCTGCTGTGGAAGGTCCTCGAGAACGAGCCGGGCACCGAGGTCACCGTCGACATCGTCGAGCGCACCGCGTCCGCCGGCGACGTGACCGTGCAGATCCACCTGGACGACTACACGCGCTGGCGCCTCATGGAGGGCCTCGACGACATCGGGCTCACGCTCCAGCACGAGGACGAGATCAAGGCGTTCGAGGCGAGCCGCGAGGCGTGGCGTCCCAAGACCCTGCCGGCGAAGCACTTGCCGAAGGTCGACATCGAGGCTGCGCGACCGGTCGACGCCTGACACCATCGACGACGCCGGGTGCGTCCTCCAGGAACATCGGAGGGCGCACCCGGCGTTCGTCATGTCGGCACGCGCCCTTCCTCGGGCGACGCACGGGCCCGTGCACGAACTCCACACGACTCGTTCCCACCAACAGGCGAACCCGAACCGAGCGATAGGCGACGATAGGACAATGAACGATCTCCTCACGGTCAACGGCGGCACGCCGCTCAACGGCACGATCACCGTCCGCGGCGCCAAGAACTTCGTGTCCAAGGCGATGGTCGCCTCGCTCTTGGGGGAGGGGCCGAGCGAGCTGCGCAACGTGCCGCTCATCCGCGACGTCGAGATCGTTTCCGGCCTGCTCGAGCTCCACGGGGTCCACGTCGACTACGACGCGGCTGCAGGCGTGCTCCGTCTCGACCCGTCGAACGTCGAGTCTGCTCACGTGGCGGACATCGACGCGCACGCCGGGTCGAGCCGCATCCCGATCCTGTTCTGCGGCCCGCTCCTGCACCGCCTCGGTGAGGCGTTCATCCCCGACCTGGGTGGCTGCCGCATCGGCGACCGGCCGATCAACTACCACCTCGATATCCTGCGCCAGTTCGGTGCCGTCGTCGACAAGCGCGCCCAGGGCATCCACCTCACCGCCCCGAACGGCCTGCGCGGCACCAAGATCTCGCTGCCGTACCCGAGCGTCGGCGCGACCGAGCAGCTCCTGCTGACCGCGGTCCGTGCCGAGGGCATCACCGAGCTGTCGAACGCGGCGATCGAGCCCGAGATCATGGACCTCATCAACGTCCTGCAGAAGATGGGCGCGATCATCTCGGTCGACACCGACCGCGTCATCCGGATCGAGGGCGTCGAGAAGCTCCGTGGCTTCCGGCACACGGCCCTCGGGGACCGTATCGAGGCTGCCTCGTGGGCCTCGGCGGCTCTCGCGACAGGTGGAGACATCGTCGTCAAGGGTGCGACCCAGCCCGAGATGACCGCGTTCCTCAACACCTTCCGCAAGGTCGGCGGCGAGTTCGAGGTCGAGGACGACGGCATCCGCTTCTACCACCCGGGCGGCGAGCTGCGCTCGATCGTGCTGGAGACCGACGTGCACCCCGGCTTCATGACCGACTGGCAGCAGCCGCTGGTCGTCGCGCTGACCCAGGCGTCAGGACTGTCGATCGTCCACGAGACCGTCTACGAGAACCGCTTCGGGTTCACCGACGCGTTGCGCGGCATGGGCGCGAACATCCAGGTCTACAAGGAGTGCCTCGGCGGGCGGCCCTGCCGCTTCGGCCAGCGGAACTTCTACCACTCGGCCGTGATCTCCGGCGCGACGCCCCTCGAGGCCGCCGAGATCGAGGTGCCGGACCTTCGTGGCGGGTTCTCCCACCTGATCGCTGCGCTCGCCGCGAAGGGCACGTCGAAGGTCCGCGGCATCGGGCTCATCGACCGCGGCTACGAGTCGTTCACGGACAAGCTCGCAGCGCTCGGCGCGGACTTCAGCCGCGACTGACACCCGCCCCGCCCGGCACCACCGACGGTAGGATCGCTCCTCGTGACGATCGCTCATCCCGCCAGCAGGACGTACCGCGCCATCGCGGCCGTCGTCAGGCCGTTCCTGTTCTCGATCACGAAGCGTGACTGGAGAGGCGGGGAGCACCTGCCGTCCTCCGGCGGCTTCATCGCGGCGGGCAACCACATGTCGAACATCGACCCCCTGACGTTCGCGCACTTCCTATACGACCACGGACACGCTCCGCGCGTCCTCGCGAAGGCGTCGTTGTTCACGATCCCGGTCTTGGGCACGCTGCTCCTGCGCACCGGACAGATCCCCGTGCTGCGCAACTCGTCGGCAGCCGCGCACTCGCTGACGACCGGCGTCGAGGCGCTGCGTGAGGGGTCGTGCGTCGCGGTGTTCCCCGAGGGGACGCTCACGCGCGACCCGGACCTGTGGCCGATGGTCGCGAAGACGGGGGTCGCCCGGCTCGCCCTCGAGGCGCGCGTGCCGGTCGTCCCGATCGCGCAGTGGGGGATGCAGAACATCCTCCCGCAGTACTCGAAGAGGTTCCGGCCGTTCCCCCGCAAGCTCGTGAGCGTGTGGGCAGGACCGCCGGTCGACCTCGATGACCTCTACGACCGGCCTCGTGACGCGGCGACGCTGCACGACGCGACGAACAGGGTCATGGACGCCATCACGGCCCTCCTCGAGGAGATCCGTCAGGAGAAGGCGCCGGAAGGTCGCGTGGACCCGCGGACGGGTGATCGTGTCCCGCGGCGCGCAGCCGACGCACCAGAGCCGACCACGACCGAGAACGAGCCCGACAGCACCCGTCCGTCGGGCGACGAGGAGAACCCGCATGACTGAGCCCCTGACGACCGAGCCGACGGCGACCACCGAGCCCCGCCTCCGGGCTGCCGTCCTCGGCTCGGGGGCCTGGGGCACGACCTTCGCGATGGTGCTCGCCGACGCCGGTTGCGACGTGACGATCTGGGGCCGCAGCCAGCAGGTGTGCGACCAGATCATGAGCGAGCACCGCAACTCGCGGAACCTCCCGGGCATCCGGCTGCCGGAGTCGATCCGGGCGACGACCGACGCGGCCGCTGCGCTCGACGGCGCGGAGCTCGTGGTCATCGCCATCCCGTCGCAGAGCGCCCGCGAGACGCTCACGGCGCTCCGCGCCGACGTCCCGGACGGGGCAGTCGTCGTCTCCCTCATGAAGGGCGTCGAGCTCGAGACCGACCGCCGCATGAGCGAGGTCGTCGCCGAGGCGCTCGGCATCGACGACGCCCGCGTCGTCGTCGTGTCGGGTCCGAACCTCGCTCGTGAGATCGCGGAGCGTCAGCCGACGGCGACGGTCGTCGCCGGCACGGACGCCGCAGCGACCTCGCTCGTCGCGCGGGCATGCTCGACACCGTACTTCCGTCCGTACACGAACGCCGACGTCGTCGGCGTCGAGCTGTGCGGCGCGGTCAAGAACGTCATCGCGGTCGCAGTCGGCATCGCGCAGGGCTGCGGCTACGGCCTCAACACGACCGCGACGGTCATCACGCGCGGTCTCGTCGAGATCACCCGGCTCGGCCTCGCGCTCGGTGCGAACGTCGAGACGTTCCCCGGCCTCGCGGGCATGGGCGACCTCATGGCGACGTGCGCGTCGCCCCTCTCGCGCAACCACACGCTCGGCAAGCACATCGGTGCGGGTCTCACGCTCGACGAGGCGATCACCGCGACGGGCGGGACCGCCGAGGGGGTGAAGTCGTCACGCTCGGTGCTCGAGCTCGCTCGCGCCCACGGCGTCGAGATGCCCATCACCGCGGCGGTCGCGGGCGTCCTGCACGAGGGGCTGCCTGTCGAGGAGATGGCGTCGTCGTTGCTCGCACGGCCGAAGCGCGCTGAAGGGCTCTGACGCCCAGGCCGCACCCGCCGGCGGGCGCGGCCAGCGGCCTCGGTCCGCCGGGCGACGCCTGCGTCAGAGCAGGGTGCGCAGCGCTGCGTCCAGGTCTGCCCACAGGTCCTCGACGTCCTCGACGCCCACGCTCATGCGCAGCAGGTCCTCCGGCACGGTGAGCGACTCGGTCGCGAACCGCCGACGCCGCTCGAGGCTCGACTCGACACCTCCGAGGCTCGTCGCCGGCACCCACAGGCGGAGGGCCTCGACGACCCGGTCCGCGCCGTCGGCCCCGCCGACCGGCCGGAGGCCGATGATCGAGCCGTAGCCCTCCATGAGCCGCGTGGCGCGCTCGTGGCCGGGGTCGTCGGGCAGGCTCGGGTGCCGCACGTCGACGACCGCTGGGTGGCCGTGCAGGCGTGCGGCGATCTCGGCGGCGTTCGCCTGCGAGCGCTCGACCCTCAGCGCGAGCGTGCGCAGCCCGCGCAGGGCGAGCCACACCTCGAACGGTCCGGCGATCGCGCCGTGCAGCGTCCGGTAGGCGCGCACGGCGTCGACGATCGCGGCGTCGCGCGAGACGACGACACCGAGGACGACGTCCGAGTGCCCTGCGAGGTACTTCGTCGCGGAGTGCACGACGACGTCAGCACCCATCTCGAGCGGTCGCTGGACGAGCGGCGTCGCGAACGTGCTGTCGACCGCGACGATCGCGCCCGCGGCGCGACCCGCAGCGGCGAGCGCAGGGATGTCCGCGACCTCGAGCATCGGGTTCGTGGGGGACTCGACCCACAGCAGGTCGGCGCCCTCGAGCTCCGCGACGACGGCGTCCGTGTCGTCGATGTCGACGCGGACGATGGTCGTGCCGTAGCGCGCCGCGAGGTCGTCGAACAGGCCGAGCGTGACCTGGTAAGCGTGCCGCGCGACGACGATGCGGCCACCTGCCGGGACGAGCGACGCGACCGCCGCGATCGCGGCCATGCCCGACGACATCACCACGCCCGGCAGGTCCGTGGACTCGAGCGACGCGACGGCCTCCTCGAACGGCTCCCACGTCTCGGTGCCGATCCGCGCATAGAGCTTCTCGCCCGGTCCCTGGACGCCGCGGGAGACGTACGTCGAGGACAGCACGACGGGCGGGTTCACCGGGTCGCCCTGCGCGCGGCCGGGGCGCCCGACGACGACGGCGCGTGTCGATGCGGCGAGCGAGTCCTGAGGATGGGCGGCTGCGTGCGGCTCGGTCATGCGCCAGAGCGTACGCCGCAGCGCTCCCGCCCGTCGCCGGTGTCCGTGGCCGGTCCGGCGGGTACGCTCGTGCGTGATGGACACGAACGCACCGGCGCCAGGCGCCGCCCCGACCACTGCTGTCTCGCCCGTCCCCACCCCGCAGGAGCCGCGTCGTCGCGTCATGGTCCTGTTCGGCGGGCGCTCGGGCGAGCACGCGATCTCCTGCGCGACGGCGGGCGCCGTCCTGCGCGCGATCGACCGGGACCGCTGGGACGTCGTCCCGGTCGGCATCACGACGGCGGGCCAGTGGGTGCTCGCGGTCGACGACCCGGACCGCTGGGCCATCACCGACGGCACGCTGCCGTTCGTCCCGGGCTCCGACGGCGACGTCGTCCTGCCCATGGCGTCGGGCGAGCGCACGCTCCAGGTGATCGAACCGGGCCAGGTCCCGTCGGCGATCGGCGACGTCGACGTGGTGCTGCCGCTCCTGCACGGTCCGTTCGGCGAGGACGGCACGCTCCAGGGTCTCCTCGAGATGTCCGACGTGCGCTACGTCGGTGCGGGCGTGCTCGCGTCGGCGGTCGGCATGGACAAGGACTTCATGAAGATCGTGCTCGCGGGACGCGGGCTGCCGGTCGCGCCGTGGACAGTCATCCTCCCCGGTCAGTGGGAGCGGGACGAGGCGGGCTGCCGCGCTGAGATCGACAAGCTCGGGCTGCCCGTGTTCGTCAAGCCTGCACGCGCCGGTTCGAGCCTCGGGATCACTCGGGTCGCCGACCTCGCCGACCTGCCCGCAGCGATCGCGGAAGCCAGGCGCCACGACCCGAAGGTCATCGTCGAGCAGGGCGTCGTCGGTCGTGAGATCGAGTGCGCCGTGCTGGGCGGCCGCGCGGGGGAGCGCGCTCGTGCCTCCCTCCCGGGCGAGATCGTGGTCCACGGGGACAAGCACGCGTTCTACGACTTCGAGGCGAAGTACCTCGACGAGTCGTCCGTCGAGCTGACGTGCCCCGCCGACCTGGCACCCGAGCTGGTCGAGCGTGTGCGCGAGCTCGCGGTGCGCACGTTCGAGGCCGTCGGTTGTGAGGGGCTTGCCCGCGTCGACGTGTTCGTGACCCCCGAGGGCGACGTGATCGTCAACGAGATCAACACGATGCCCGGCTTCACGCCGTTCTCGATGTACCCGCGCATGTGGGAGCGCACCGGCCTGCCCTACGGCGAGCTGATCGACGAGCTGATCGAGCTCGCGCTCGAGCGTCCGACGGGTCTGCGCTGAGTCGGCCGGTCGCGGGCTGAGCCGGTCGGAGCCTGCTCAGTAGCAGTGCCGCGACTGCGGCGCGAGGCTCACCGCACGGTTGAGGTCGACGACGGGGGCTGTCGCGACGCCGTCGGGCACGGTCACCTCGACGGCCGGGACCCGGCCGTACGTCGTGAAGACCCACGAGCCCTCGTCCTCGTCCTCGACGACGAGCCAGTCGACGCTCGTGCCGGACACGTCCTCGATCGCCTGGCAGGCCTCGGTCGTCGGGCCGGGCGGCTCGACGCCGCACCGCAGCGTGATCGCGCTGCTCTGCGTGCCCCACGCGGTCGTCGCCTGGCTCGTGGTGCGCAGGCGCTCGGCGCCGCCGAGCTCCTCGGGCAGCGCGAGCACGATCGACGCGCACAGCGGGTCCGTCGCGTCCGGGGCTACCTCGACCGTGATCGTCGGCGTGCAGGCGCCGAGGGCGACGAGGCCGACGGCGGCGGCGGCGCCCGACCAGCGTCGGGCGCGGGGAGACCGGGCAGGGGAGCGGGGGGCGAGCGACGGCACGCCACCACGGTACCGGGCTGCGCTGCGCTAGCGTGACCGGGTGCATCCGAACCCCTCCGACCCGCCCGTCGCCACCGTCGCAGACCTGTCCGAGACCGAGCTGCTCGCGCGGATCTTCCCGCTGCTCGCCCCGGCGAGCGCGACGATCGTGGGACCAGGGGACGATGCGGCGGTCGTGACGTCGCCCGACGGCCGGACGGTCGTGTCGACGGACGTCCTCGTGGAGGACCGCCACTTCCGGCGCGAGTGGTCTTCTGGCTACGACGTCGGGTGGCGCGCAGCGATGCAGAACCTCGCCGACGTCGCCGCGATGGGGGCCGTGCCGACGGCGCTCGTGGTCGCGCTCGCTCTGCCCGGTGACGTGGAGGTGAGCTGGGTCGAGGACCTCGCGCGCGGGTTGTCGGACGCCGCAGCCCCGTGGGGTGCCGGCGTGGTCGGGGGCGACCTGAGCGGCGGACCTGCCGCCGTCGTCGCCGTCACGGTGCACGGATCGCTCGAGGGACGTGAGCCCGTGCTCCGCTCAGGCGCACGACCGGGGGACGTCGTCGTGCACGCGGGGGTGCGCGGCCGCTCCGCGGCTGGGCTCGCGCTCCTGTCGGCCGGACTGGACGCAGCCGGGAGCCGGGATCTCGACGCGGTGCGTGCAGGCTACCTTCGCCCGGTCGCGGCGGTCGACGCCGGGCTCGCGGCCTCGCGAGGGGGTGCGCGAGCGATGATCGACGTGTCGGACGGCCTCGTGCGCGACGCGCGTCGTCTCGCGGCGGCGTCGGGCGTGACGCTCGCGCTCGACGAGCCGCTCGACGTGTTCGCGGACGAGGCGGCGCTCCTCGCTCCGGCTGCCGCGTCGCTCGGCGATCCCGCGCTCGTGCGGGCCTGGATCCTCACGGGGGGTGAGGATCACGGGATGCTCGCGGTGCTGCCGCCCGACGTCGAACTGCCGCCGGGGTTCCGTGCGATCGGTGCGGTCCTCGACCGGGCTGAGGACGAGGTGCTCGTCGCTGGCCAGCCTGCGTCACGGGGCGGGGGCTGGGACCACTTCGGAGGGACCGCGCGCACCTGACTGCGAGAGCTGCCGTGCGTCAGGTGGTGGGCCGGACGTACCTGACCTCGGTCAGGGCGATCCCGCCGAAGGGTTCACGACGTTCGACGCCGTCGGGCACGAGGCCGTTGCGCCGGTAGAAGTGGCGGGCGCGCTCGTTCTCCTCGATGACCCAGAGCGAGAGCCGGACCTGCTGAGGCGCCGCCGCGAGCACGGTGCGCAGGAGCGTGCGCGCGATGCCCTGGCCCCATGCGTCGGGGTCGAGGTAGATCGAGTACAGCTCGAGATCACCCCGCTCGGCGTCCTCGTCGCGTGCGGGGCCGAGCGTCGCGAACCCGAGGACGTCGGTGCCGTCGCTCGTCGCGATCCACGTCGTGACGTCCGGGTCGCCGAGGAGGGCTGCGACGCGGTCGTAGCGGTCCGCAGGGTCGAGAGAGGCGAGGTACTCGGCTGAGACGATGCCCGTGTAGGCCTCGCGCCAGGAGGCGACGTTGACCTCGGCGATCTGCCGTGCGTCGTCGAGGGTCGCCGGTCTGATGATGAGGTCGTCGCTGTCCGTCATAGAGTCAGACTGCCATCGAATCGGTCATGCGCCAACCGGTCGATGGCAAAGCGCAGGGAAAGGCGGGTCGTGTGCGCGTGCGGACGGCGGCGTCATCACGCACGAGAGCCCGCGAACCTTGTGGTTCGCGGGCTCTCGTCGAAGCTGTGCGGCTCAGGCGGGGCGCTGGACCTTGCCGGCCTTGAGGCACGAGGTGCACACGTTGAGGCGCTTGGGGGCGCCGTTCACGATCGCGCGCACACGCTGGATGTTCGGGTTCCAGCGGCGCTTGGTGCGCACGTGCGAGTGCGAGATGGAGTGCCCGAAGCTCGGGCCCTTGGCGCAGACGTCGCAGTTGGCGGCCACTGTCTCTCCTGAAAGTCGTGCAACGCCGCATCTGCGGCGAAAACCTGGTCGGTGGGTGGCGCGGCCCTGGGCGACCACAAGGCCGTCCGGAGCGCACGCAGGTGCCGAGTTCAACCCGGGCAACCTGGATAGAGTACCTGAAGACGTGCCGGGACCTCAAACCTCGGGCGCACAGATGCCCGCGCGTCACGTGTCACCCTCGTCACAGGGTGTCGCCAGCACGGCCGCGTCGGTGGTTCGTGGCATCGTGGTCGAGGTTCGCACACAGACGGCGGGCCGGACGAGCGGGAGGAGAGCGGTGACCCAGGACGTGGCGTTCGACGCCGGAGCCGTGCGGGCCTGGGCCACGCTCGCGTCCGAGGCGCTCGCTGGCGCGAGGGACCGTATCGACGCGGCGAACGTCTTCCCGGTCGCGGACTCGGACACGGGCACCAACCTCTGGCTGACGATCAGTGCGGGCGCCGCGGCTATCGACCTTGCTGAGCAGGACGCCGCGGGCGCTCTCGAGGACTTCGCGCAGGGAGCGCTCCTCGCCGCGCGCGGCAACTCCGGGATCATCGCGAGCGAGCTGCTGCGCGGGATGGCCGTCTCCCTGCTCGCCGAAGGTTCGTCGTCGGCTGCGGGCGCCCGGGTGGCGCGCGCCCTGCGCGCAGGAGCCGACGCGGCGCACGCCGCGGTCGCGAGGCCAGCCCCCGGGACGATGCTCACCGCCGCGGCCGGCGCGGCGACGGCCGCGGAGCACGTGGCCACGGACGCGCCGGACGACGTCGTCCGCGTCGCCGAGGGCGCGCTCGCGGGCGCACGTGCCGCCGTGCTCGGTTCACCCGACCAGCTCGAGGTGCTCGCGCGGCACGGCGTGCTCGACGCAGGCGCGTACGGCCTCACGCTCGTGTTCGGCGCCCTGTGCGCTGCAGTCACCCGGACGGACCTGGCCGAGGACAGCCCGGGGGAGTCCGTCGGGCTCCCGTCCCGGCTCGTGATCTCCGGCGGACGCGACCCCGAGCCGTCCGCGCCGCCGGTGCACGGCCACGGGAGGTGCGACGACCCGGACGGCGAGTTCGAGGTCATGTACGTCGTCGAGGCGGCCCCCGAGTGCGGCTCCGACGTCGCGCGCGGACTGCGTGCCGGCCTCGAGGAGACCGGTGAGTCCGTCGTCGTCGTGGGCGGCAACGGGCTGTGGCAGGTGCACGTCCACACCGACGACCCGGCCGCGGCTCTCGCCGCGGCTGGCGTCGCCGCGCTGAGACAGGTCCGGATACGGAGCCTCGTGGCGCGGCCGGCCGAGGCCGAGGGCGCCCTGCGGTCTGGCGTCGTCGCGGGCGTCCGCAGCCCTGCTCTCCTCGCGGAGACGGCTCGGAGCGGGGCCGTCGTCCTCGCGCGCACCGACCGGTCCTGGGCTCCCGACGAGCTCCGCCGCGTCCTCGAGGACGCGGCGAGCGACCGTGTGGTCGCGATCCTGCGCCAGGACTCGACCTCGACCTTGCGGCGCACGCTGCACCGTCTGCCCGGTCTCGCGGTCGACACGATCGTCGTGCCGGACGACCTGCACGTCGTCGCGGCGCTCGCCGCCCGCGAGGAGGCTCTCGGCAGGGGCGCCGACGACGACGAGGCGCTCGTCGCGATGCGCGGCGCGGTCGGGGCGCTCACGTGGGGACGGGCTGACGCCGCCGACGCGGACGTCCTCGTCGACGACCTGGTCGCACGCGCGCCCCAGCGGGAGGTCGGTCTCGCGATGCTGCTCGTCGGGGCGCACGTGCCCCCGGCGACCGTGACCGCCGCGAGCGACCGTCTCGCGTCCGGGCTCGGTGCCGAGGTCGTGACCCTCCCCTCTGGGCATGCGGACGCTGTCGTCCGGGCGGGGACGCTGTGACGTTCGATCCTGACGCGCCGCTCGAGCGGCTCGTCGGCAAGCGCACCGCCGACGGCCTGGCGACGCTCGGCCTGACGACCGCGGGGAGCCTCCTGCGCCATTACCCGCGCCGCTACGCCGAGCCGGGCGAGCTCACCGACCTCGGATCGCTCGAGAACGGCGCGCACGTGACCGTCATGGCGCGCATCGTCTCGACGACCGTGCGGCAGATGCGCGCACGTCACGGAGCCCTCCTCGAGACGCGCGTCACGGACGGGTCCCGCGAGCTGAGCCTCACGTTCTTCGGGAAGTCCTCAGGGTTCCTGCGCAGCCACGAGAGCAGGCTCGTCCCGGGGCGCACCGGCCTGTTCTCCGGGACCGTCCAGCTCTACCGCGGCGCGCCGCAGCTCACGCACCCCGACTACTGGTTCCTCGACGAGGACGAGGAGTCCGCCGAGGAGGCGTTCGAGCGGACCGCCCGGCCGAGCCCCATCTACCCGGCCTCGACGCGCATCGCGTCGTGGAAGGTCGCGAACGCCGTCGGCGTCGTGCTCGGCCCGCTCACGGCCGCCGACCTTCCCGACCCGGTGCCAGCCGCCCTCCTCGCACGGCACGGGTACCCGTCGCTCTTCGACTCGCTCACGAGCATCCACACGCCCGCGACGGTCGCAGACGCCCACAAGGCCCGGGCCCGGCTGCGGTACGAGGAGGCGCTCGTGCTGCAGGCCGAGCTCGTGCGGCGTCGTGCGCTCACCGTCGACCTGCCGGCGAGAGCCCGCCCGCGCTCCGGCGGTGGCACGCTCCTCGCCGACTTCGACTCCGCGCTGCCCTTCGCGCTGACCGCCGGCCAGCGCGCGGTCGGCGAGGAGATCGCCGCCGACCTCGAACGGCCCCACCCCATGCAGCGGCTCCTGCAGGGCGACGTCGGGTCAGGCAAGACGATCGTCGCGCTGCGTGCGATGCTCCAGGTCGTCGACGCGGGAGGCCAGGCAGCGCTGCTCGCACCGACCGAGGTGCTCGCGGCGCAGCACGCTCGGACGATCACCGCGATGCTCGGGCCGCTCGCGCACGAGGGGATGCTCGGCGGCGCGGACCACGCGACGCGCGTCACCCTGCTCACGGGCTCGCTCGGTGCCGCGGCCCGCAAGGAGGCGCTCCTCGACGCGGCGTCCGGCCGCGCCGGGATCGTCGTCGGCACGCACGCGCTCCTCGGCGAGAAGGTCCAGTTCGCCGACCTCGGTCTGGTCGTCGTCGACGAGCAGCACCGCTTCGGTGTCGAGCAGCGCGACGCGCTGCGCAACCGCGCCGAGGTCGCGCCCCACATGCTCGTCATGACCGCGACCCCGATCCCGCGCACCGTCGCGATGACCGTCTTCGGCGACCTCGAGGTGTCGACGCTCACCGAGGTCCCGGCCGGGCGCACCCCCGTGACGACGCACGTCGCGCTCGCGGACCGGCCGCGCTGGATGGCGCGCGTGTGGCAGATCGTCCGCGAGCGCCTCGACGCGGGCGAGCTCGCGTACGTCGTCTGCCCGCGCATCGACCCCGACGACACGAACCCCGCGGACGACGACGGCGGCGAGCCGATGGTGACGGACGAGAGCGCAGGCGCCCGGCCGCCCCTGCGGGCGGTCCTCGAGGTCGCGGAGCAGCTGGCCGCTGAGCCAGCGCTGCGCGGTGCGTCGATCGGCGTCATGCACGGGCGCCTCGCGCCGTCCGACAAGGACCGCGTGATGACGGACTTCACACAGGGCCGCTCGCCGGTGCTCGTCTCGACGACCGTGATCGAGGTCGGTGTCGACGTCCCTGCCGCGACCGTCATGGTCATCTTCGACGCGGACCGGTTCGGCATCTCCCAGCTCCACCAGCTCCGCGGCCGCGTCGGCCGTGGCGACCGCCCGGGGACGTGCTTCCTCGTGACGTCCGCCGAGGAGGGGACGGCGTCGTTCGAGCGTCTGACGCGGCTCGCCGCGACGACCGACGGCTTCGAGCTCGCGCAGCTCGACCTCGAGACGCGCAGCGAGGGCGACGTCCTGGGGGCGTCGCAGTCGGGCCGCGGGACGTCGCTGCGGCTGCTGCGGGTCGTCCGCGACGCGGACGTCATCGCGCGCGCGCGTGCCGACGCCGAGGAGCTCGTGGGCGAGGACCCGACGCTCGAGACCTGGCCGGGGCTCGCGGCGGCCGTGCGGGCGCGTCTCGCCGAGGTAGACCCGGAGTTCCTCGAGCGAGCCTGACGCGCGCCCCGCGTGCCTCTACCCTGGGAGGGTGACGAGAATCGTGGCCGGCTCCGCCGGAGGACGCAGCCTGCGGGTGCCGCCGAAGGGCACCCGACCCACGAGCGAGAAGGTGCGCGAGGCGCTCTTCTCCCGTCTCGAGCACCTCGACGTCGTCGACGACGCGCGCGTGCTCGACCTGTACGCAGGATCGGGTGCCCTCGGCCTCGAGGCGGCAAGCCGGGGTGCGGCGCACGTGACGCTCGTCGACTCCTCGCGCCAGGCCGTCGAGGTGTGTCGCCGCAACGTCCGCGAGCTCGGGCTGACGGCGGTCTCGGTCGTCCTCGACCGTGCGGAGCGGTTCGTCCTCGACGTGCCCACGGCGCCGTGGGACCTCGTCCTGCTCGACCCGCCGTACGACGTCCCGGAGGGTGTCGTCGACGCAGTGCTCGAGGCGCTCGCCGTTCCGGAGATGCTCACGCCCGGCGCGATCGTCGTCGTCGAGCGCTCGAAGCGCTCGGCTCCGCCGACGTGGCCGACCGGCTGGGAGGCGCTCACCCACAAGGACTACGGGGAGACGAGCGTCTGGCTCGCGGGGCCTGCGGAGGACGACGCCCCGGCCTGAGCGGCCGCGTCGCCGCACGCTCGCACCCCGTGCGACCGCGAGCACCTGTACTACCGTGACAACGTGACTGTCGCCGTCTGCCCCGGGTCGTTCGACCCCTTCACGCTCGGCCACCTCGACGTGGTCCGCCGCGCTGCGTCCCTCTTCGACGTCGTCGTCGTGGGCGTCGCCCGGAACTCCGCGAAGAACGCGCTCCTCGACCCTGAGACTCGGGTCCGGCTCGCGAGCGAGGCCGTCGCGGACCTCCCCAACGTGCGTGTCGACGTGGTCCCGGGGCTGCTCGTCGACTTCTGCCGCGAGGTCGGGGCACGGGCGATCGTCAAGGGCCTGCGTGGAGGCGCAGACCTCGACGCCGAGACGCCGATGGCCCTCATGAACCGGCATCTCGTCGGCGTCGAGACCGTCTTCGTCATCGGCGACCAGTCCCTCGCGCACGTCGCCTCGTCGATGGTCAAGGACGTCGCCCGCTACGGCGGCCCGATCGACGACCTCGTTCCGCCCGGCGTCGCGGACGCCGTCCGTGCCGCACTCGCCGCTCGTACCCAGGAGGCCGGCCGATGACCGACGACACCCAGCAGCAGGACCCGCTCGCGCTGCTCGACGCCCTCACCGACATCGTGCACAGCGCCCGCGCCATGCCGATGTCGGCGTCCGTGCTCGTCAACCGTGCTGAGCTGCTCGACCTCCTCGACCAGGTCCGCGCCGCGCTGCCCGAGCAGCTCTCGCGCGCCGACGAGGTGCTCTCGGAGGCGGACCAGCGGCTCGCCGACGCCGAGGAGCAGGCCGAGCGCATCATCGCGGCCGCCCGGGCTCGAGCCACCCAGCTCGTCACGCAGGAGCAGGTCGCCGTCCAGGCGCAGGCGCACGCCCACGAGCTCGTCACGCGGGCGCAGGAGGAGACGACGCAGATGCGCCTCGAGGCTGACGACTACTGCGACCGCAGGCTCGCCGAGTTCGAGATCGACCTCGGCAAGGTCCTCACGCAGGTGCAGGCCGGCCGTGCACGCCTCGCCGAACGCCTCGACGAGGGCGCCGGCAGATAGCAGCACCGCGGGACCTGGCACACGGTCCACCAGGTGCGACGGCGTCAGACCACTAGGATGGGGTGTTCTCCGGTGGACCCGGAGGACGAGGCAACCGAGCAGGAGTGAGAACCGTGGACACCAGAACGCCTGACCGTCGATCCCCCTGGGTCGTCGACGTTCACGACCTGTCGCACCGTCCCGGGTCGATGCGCACCCTGACACGGACCGTCCCTGCTCCTGCCGAGCTCGGCAGCGGTGTCATCGGGGTGCCGGAGGGCGACGAGCTTGAGCTCGACCTGCGTCTCGAGTCGGTCATGGAGGGCGTCCTCGTGACGGGCACGGTGATCGGCGAGGCTGTCGGCGAGTGCGTGCGTTGCCTCGACGAGGTCCGCCAGGACCTCGACACGGAGCTCACCGAGCTGTTCGTCTACCCGGAGCGCGCGGCGGCGGCCGCAGCGGAGGGGGACGACGAGGAGGCCGACGAGGTCTTCGAGGTCCGCGACGAGCTGCTCGACCTCGAGCCTGTCGTGCGCGACGCCGTCGTCATGTCGCTGCCGTTCCGCCCGTTGTGCCAGCCTGACTGCCGCGGACTGTGCTCCGAGTGCGGCGTGCGCTTGAGCGACCCGGGCAACGAGGATCACCACCACGAGTCGATCGACCCGCGCTGGAAGGCGCTCCAGGGCCTGCCCGCGCTCGGCGAGGAGGGCGAGGGGAGCGACGCCGAGGAGACGGACCGGTGAGCGTCACCGCCCGCCCCACTCCTGCCCAGCTCGCGGAGACCCTCGGGGTCGAGCTCGACCCGGACATCCTGGTGCTCGCGCTGACGCACCGCAGCTTTGCTCACGAGGCGGGCGGCATCCCGACGAACGAGCGACTCGAGTTCCTCGGGGACTCGGTCCTCGGCGTCGTGGCGACCGAGGCGCTCTACCGCCGCTTCCCGGACCTGCCCGAGGGTGAGCTCGCGAAGATGCGGTCGGCGGTCGTGTCGCAGCGCGCGCTCGCCGAGGTGGCGCGGACGCTCGACCTGGGCTCGTACATCCTCCTGGGCAAGGGGGAGACGCGGACGGGCGGCGCCGACAAGGACTCGATCCTCTCGGACACGGTCGAGGCGATCATCGGCGCGGTGTACCTGAGCCACGGCCTCGAGACCGCGCGGACGTTCGTGCACTCGCTCGTCGACCCGCTGCTCGCGACCGCTGCTGGTCTCGGCGCGGGACTCGACTGGAAGACGAGCCTGCAGGAGGCGGCCGCGGAGCAGGCGCTCGGCGTCCCGCACTACGAGTCCGTCGCCGAGGGGCCCGACCATGCGCGCGTGTTCACGTCGCGCGTCCGGCTGAGCGGCGAGGTGCGGGGGATCGGCACCGGGTCGGCGAAGAAGCACGCCGAGCAGCAGGCTGCCGAGGCGGCCTACCGCTGGCTCACCGGGCAGGATGCCTGAGCTTCCCGAGGTCGAGACGGTCCGGGACGGGGTCGCGCGGCACGTCGTCGGCGGTCGCGTCAGCGACGTGCAGGTGTTCCGGGACTACTCCGTGCGCCGGCACGTCGGTGGCCCGGTGGATCTCGCGGCCCGCCTCGACGGCACGCGGCTCGACGGCGCGGTGCGCCGGGGCAAGTACCTCTGGGTGCCGCTGTCCGCCGGGACGGAGCCGACGGGGGAGGCGCTGCTGGTCCACCTCGGCATGAGCGGCCAGCTCCTCGTGGCTCACGCGGACGACGGTGCGCCTGCGCATCGGCACCTGCGGGTCCGCATGCGGGTCGAGATGCCTGACGGCGACGTGCGGCACCTCGACTTCGTCGACCAGCGCACGTTCGGCCACCTCGCGGTCGAGGAGCTCGTCCCGACGAGCGACGGGCGTCCCGGCGGGCTCGGGACGGACGTCGCAGCGCTGCCACGCTCGGTCGCGCACGTCGGGCGCGACCTGCTGGACCCGAGCCTCGACGAGAGCGACCTGGCGGCTCTCGTGGCGCAGGTGCGGCGTCGGACGAGCGGGATCAAGCGCATCTTGCTCGACCAGACCGTGACGTCCGGCGTCGGGAACATCTACGCGGACGAGGCGCTGTGGCGTGCCCGCGTGCACCCCGAGCGGCGCGGCGACGCGCTGCGGCCCGGGCAGGTGCGGGACGTCCTCGACTCGGCTCACGCTGTCATGTCCGCGGCGCTCCGGGCCGGCGGGACGAGCTTCGACTCGCTCTACGTGAACGTCAACGGCGAGTCCGGGTACTTCTCCCGCAGCCTCGAGGCGTACGGCCGTGCGGGCCAGCCCTGCTCGCGCTGCGGTACGCCGATCGAGCGGATGAGCTTCATGAACCGTTCCTCGCACGTGTGCCCGCGCTGCCAGCCTCGTCCGCGGGGCGTGCACCCCGCCTGATCTGCTCGGCGTGTGCCGTGCGCCGCGGCATGAGCCGCGGCGAAGGATCGGTACCATAGTCCTATGCGAGCGACCAACGCCCCTGAGCCGAGCGCCGGACCGATCACCGTCATGATCGTCGACGACCACGAGGTGGTCCGTCGTGGGATCGCCGAGGTGGTCGACCGGTCTGAAGGTCTCAGCGTCGTCGCTGAGGCCGGGTCGGTCGCGGAGGGTCAGCGCCGCGCGGCGCTCGTCCAGCCCCAAGTGATCCTCGTCGACCTGCAGCTCCCCGACGGGACGGGCATCGACCTGATCCGCCGCCTGGCCGCGTCCGGGTCGTCGGCCCGCGCGATCGTGCTCACGTCGTTCGACGACGACCGCGCGCTCGCCGAGGCGCTCGACGCGGGCGCCGCTGCGTACCTCCTCAAGAGCGTGCGCGGTGCTGAGATCTCCGACGTCATCCACGCTGTCGCCGCGGGCCGCGTCCTGCTCGACGAGCGCACCGTCACGCGCCGCCGCGCCGAGCACGAGGACCCGACCGCGGACCTCACGCCGAGCGAGCTGCGCGTCGTCGACCTCATCGGCGAGGGCCTGTCGAACCGCGAGATCGCGGAGAGGCTCTCCGTCGCTGAGAAGACCGTGAAGAACCACATCACCTCGCTCCTCGCGAAGATGGGGCTGCAGCGACGCACGCAGGTCGCCGCGTGGGCCGCCGGTCGCAAGAACCGCGAGTGGTCGACCGACCCCCACTGACCTGCAGCACCACGACGAGAGGCACGACCGTGAGCGACTCCACGCCCGACCTGACCAGCACCACGTCGGCGGGCGGGGACGTCGCCCGGCTGCGCACCGCCGTCGAGCGGCACATGCCGCGCGGTCTCGCGGAGCTGGCGGAGCTCGTCGCGATCCCGTCGATCGCCGACCCGCAGGTGGTCCCGCCCGAGCGCTGCACGGAGGCCGCGCTGTGGGTGCGTGACGCGCTGCGCGACCTCGGCATCGATTCCGAGCTCGTCCCGACGCCGGACGGCACTGACGCGGTCATCGGCTACCGCGAGGGACCGGCCGGCGCTCCGACGGTCCTGCTGTATGCGCACTACGACGTCCAGCCGCCTCTCGACGAGGCCGCGTGGACCACGCCGCCGTTCGAGCTGACCGAGCGCGACGGCCGTCTCTACGGGCGCGGCGCCGCGGACTGCAAGGGCAACATCGTCGCCCATCTCACCGCGCTGCGCGCCCTGCGCGACGAGGCCGAGGCCGCGGGCACGGAAGGCTATCCTGTGACGCTGCGCGTCGTCGTCGAGGGCTCGGAGGAGCAGGGCACCGGCGGCCTCGAGCAGTACCTGCTCGCGCACCCCGACGACCTCCCGGCCGACGTCGTGCTCGTCGCTGACGCAGGCAACGTCGCCGAGGGCGTCCCGACGCTCACGACGTCGCTGCGCGGCTCCGCCGACATCGACGTCGAGGTTCGCACGCTCGCAGGCCCGCTGCACTCGGGACAGTACGGCGGCGCCGCACCCGACCCGCTCGCCGCGCTCATCGCGATGCTCGCGAGCCTGCGCGACGTCGACGGTGTCGTCACGGTCGACGGCCTCGACGCGAGCGGTACGTGGGACGGCGCGCAGTATGACCCTGAGGTGTTCCGCACGGACGCGAGCATCCTCGAGGGGGTCGCGATCACGGGCCGCGGCAGCGTGAGCGACACCCTGTGGGCGCGTCCCGCGCTCACGGTCACCGGCATCGACGGCCCGCGCGTCGTCGGCGCCGTCAACGCCGTCCAGGCGAGCGCTCGCGCGCACCTCAACCTCCGCGTCCCGCCGGGCACCGACCCGGCCTTGGCGCAAGACCTCCTCGTCGCGCACCTCGAGCGGCGCGTGCCGTGGGGCGCACACCTGACGATCGACCGCGACGCCCCCGGCAAGCCGTTCAGCGCCCGCACCGACGGCCCCGCGTTCGCGGTGCTCGGGCAGGCGCTCGCCGACGCGTTCGGCGTCGACTCGACCGTGACCGCCGGCGAGGGCGGGTCTATCCCGCTGTGCTCCGTGTTCCAGGAGGTCAACCCCGACGCGGAGATCGTGCTCATGGGATGCGAGGAGCCCGCAGCCCTGATCCACGCGCCCAACGAGAGCGTGTCCCCGCGCGAGATCGAGCACCTCGCCCTCGGTGAGGCGCTGTTCCTCACGCGACTGGGGGCCGCGACCGCCTGAACGGTGACCGTCTGCCGCTGAGCAGCTCGCGCAGCCACGGACGTCCACCCGCGCCCTGCTAGCCTCGGGGGCACGACGACGACCGCGCAACCGACCGACCTCGTCGCGCAACCGGTCGAGGAACAGCTCCAGGGGGAGTCATGCGTGCAGGTGCCATCGTTGCAGCGGCAGCGGTGCTCCTGGTGGCGTCGTGCGGGCTCGACGGCGCCGACGAGGGCCTCGCGACGTACGAGAGGACCGGTAGCGGCGGTCACGCTGCACTGCTCTCGGGCACGCTGACCCTCACTGACGGATGCCTCTACGTCGTCGACGAGTTCGGCGCGAGCTGGGTCCCGGTCTTCCCTCGGGGCGAGGCCCGCGTGCGCGACGGCGAGCTCACCTACGCCAACCGGACCGTCCCGATCGGGCAGGTCGCCGAGCTCGGCGGTGGTCAGTTCTCCGGCACGAACCCTGACGTGGACTGGGACGTGCCCGAAAGCTGCCGCACCGAGCAGATGTGGATCGTGTCGAGCTGACCTGCCGACGCGTCAGCCGAGCGGCGCCTGCCATCGGATGACGGTGCCGGCGCCCTCAGGGTTGGGCGTGATCTCGAACGTCCCGCCGTGCTGACGAGCGCGCGCCGCGAGGTTCCCCGTGCCCGATCGGCGCCCGGACACCGACGCGAGGCCGACGCCGTCGTCGGTGACCGTCACGACGACCTCGCCGGGCAGGATGACGCCCGGCAGCACGTCCGGGTGGGTGCTCGTGACGTCGACGGTGACCTGGACCGACGACGCGTGCGCATGCCTCGCCGCGTTCGCGAGACCCTCGCGCACGACCGCGACGACGTCGTCCGCGAGACCGTCCGTCACGAGGTCGTCGATGACCGACTCGTCGACCTGGAGCCCTTCCGTGTGCTCCGACCCGATGACGTGCCCGTCGAGCGTGATGACCATCGACGGAGCAAAGCTCAGGCCCGTGCGCGCGAGCGACGCCTCGCGCCGCAGCCGCTCGACGACGCTCGTCGCAGCGTCCGGGTCGCGCAGCGCGTGGACGATCGCGCGGATCTGTCGCACGGTCGAGTCGACGTTGTCGAGCGACTCCTCGACGATGCTCACGAGCTCGGTCGCGTCCACGCCCCGTGCGGCACGACGGCGCACCGTCTCGAGCTGCATCCCCGTCGCGAAGAGCTGCTGGATCGCGAGGTCGTGGAGGTCGCGCGCGATGCGGTCACGCTCGCCCGCGAGCTCGGCCTCCGCCTGCGACTGTCGCGCCGACGCGAGGATCATCGCGATCGCTGCCTGGCCCGCGAAGGTCTCCGCGGTCGCGAGGTCCGTCTCGTCGAACGGTTCCGCGCCGATCTGGCGCAGCAGCACGAGCACACCGACCGGGTCCTCGACGGTGCCCATCGGCGCGTAGAGAGCAGGACCGAAGCGACGCATGACAGGCACGCGGATGCCGGGTGCGGTCGACAGGTCGAGCAGGGTGCCCCACCCGGACGCGAGGGCAGTCCCCGCGACGCCGTCGGGCGGCACCTCCGTGCCGATGATGTCCTGTGCGGACCATCCCTCGGCGAACTCGATGAACAGCCGCCCCCGCACGCCAGGGAGGATCAGCGCGGCCGTGTCCGCACCCGAGATGTAGCGCGACGTCGAGACGATCTCCTGGAGGACCTCTTCCTCGTCCTTCTCGCCCGACAGCAGCAGGGTCGTCAGCTCCTGACCGGCACGCAGCCAGCGCTCCCGGCGCGCCGCGAGGTCGTAGAGCTGAGCGTTCTCGACCGCGACGCTCGCGGCAGCGGCGAGCGCCATGACGATCCGCGAGTCGTCCTCGGTGAAGCCGCCCGGCTTCTCCGCGAGGTAGAGGTGCCCGTAGACGGAGTCGCCGACGCGGATCGCCGCACCGAGGAACTGGTGCATAGGAGGGTGGCCGGGAGGGAAGCCCTTGAACGCGGGGTCCTTCATGAGGTCGAACAGGACGAGCGTCCCCTGTGCGGGGATCGTCGACAGGACGCCGTGGTGACCCGGCGGGTGCTCGAGCTGCGCGGCGGTGCGCTCGTCGATGCCGACCTGGACGAACGTCGTCGACTGGTCGTTCTTGTCCGTGACGTTGATCGCCGCGTACGGCGCTCCGGTCAGGCGTGAGCACGTCTCGACGAAGGTCTGGAGCACGTCGGGCAGCTCGAGGTTGGCTGCGAGGGCCAGGACGGCGTCGAGCACCTCCTGCTCGGTGCGGCGTGGTTCGGTGACGCTCATGCGGTGGGGCTCCCGTGCTCCTGGGCGGGCCGGTTGGCGGCCTGCTCGTGGTCGTAGGCCCCACGGTACGCAGGATCGTGGTGGAGGAGGTACTCGTGGGTGCCGCGCCGGGCGACGTGCGCGACACCGTCAGGTCGGCGCTCGAGGACGAGCACCTCGTCGGCCGCCTCGAGCCCGGAGAGGCGGTGGGTCGCGAGGATGACCCCGCGGCCGTCGGCGACGAGCCGGGGGAGCACCTCGGCGAAGAGGGACCGTGCCGCGGCGTCGTCCATGTGCTCGGCGGGCTCGTCGACCGCGACGAGCGGCGCCTCGGTGAGCAGTGCGCGGGCGAGGAGGAGGCGGCGTCGTTCGCCGCCCGAGACGGTAGCGCCGCCGGGGCCGAGGTCGGTGTCGAGCCCGCCGGGCAGGCCTGCGAGCCACGCGTCGAGGCCGACAGCCCCGAGTGCCGCGCGTGCCTCGTCCGGGGTGACGTCGCCGCGGGCGACACGCAGGTTCTCGAGGAGGGTCGTGCGGAAGATGTGGGCGTCCTCGGGCGTCACGGCGACGTCGCTGCGGCGGGTCACGAGGTCGCCGCCCTGGGGCGGTACGTGGCCGGCGAGGGTCAGGAGGGTCGTGGTCTTGCCGACGCCGCTCGGCCCGACGAGCGCGACGAGGCGGCCGGGGGCGAGGTCGACGTCGAGGGCCGCGAGGACCGGGCCGTGCCCGGGCCAGCCGACGGTGACGCCGCGCGCGCTGATCCGGACGGGGCCTCCGGTGAGGGGAGCGGCCGATGCCACGGGTGCGTCGGCGGCTGGCGCGTCAGCCGCGCCGTCGAGCAGCTCGAGGATGCGCGCCGCGGCCTCGCGCGAGCGGAGCACCTGGACCGCCGCGGCGGGCAGGACGCTCGTCGCCTCGAACATGGCGAGCGGGGCGAGGACGACGACGGCGAGCTCGACCGGGGCGAGCGTGCCCGCCCCGACGGCGGGGACACCGAGCAGGATCGCGCCGAGGACCGCGACGCCGAGCGCGGCGTTCGCGAGCGCGGCGCTCGTCGCGAGCGGGCGTGCCCCGCGGTCGACCGCCGCGGCGAGGTCGTCCTCGGCCGCCTGGAGACGCGCGAGCTGCGCGGGGAGCTGTCCCGAGACGCGCAGGGCTGCGGAGTCCTCGAGGACGGTGAGCGCGGCGTCAGACATCTCAGCGCGCGCGGCCGCAGACGCGACCTCGGTCGCGCGCGTCGCGCGCGCGGTGAGCCATGGGGACAGGACGCCCGCGACGAGCAGGCACACGAGCAGCACGACGGCGGCCGACGGGAGGAAGGCCGCGACGAGCGCGACCGACCCGATGTCGAGGACGGTGGCGACGCCTGCGGGGACGAGGGCCCGCACGACGACGTCGCCGACCGAGTCGACGTCCGCACCGACGCGCGCCAGCAGGTCGCCGCGCCTCAGTGCTGCGACCGCGTCGAGCCTGCCGGCGGCGAGCCGCTCGTAGACGGTCGTGCGGAGGTTTGCCATGCCGCGCAGTGCCACCTCGTGCGACGCGAGGCGCTCGAGGTAGCGGAACACGCCGCGGGAGATGCCGAACGCGCGCACGGACACGGTCGCGACGGACAGGGTGAGCACGGGCGGCATCTGCGACGCGCGCGCGATGAGCCACGCGGAGACGGCGGCGAGCGCCACGGCGGAGCCGAGGGCGAGGCTGCCGAGCAGGACGGCGCTGACGACCCTGCGCCGGTCGACGTCGAGCAGGGCGATCGCGCGGCGCAGCACGTCGGGGCGCACGGGAGCGCTGGCGGGGGCGCTCACGGGGTCACCTCCGTGCGAGCGTCGAGCGATCGTGCGCTGACCTCGACGACGTCGTCGGCAAGGTCGACGAGCGCGGCGCGGTGCGCGACGACGAGGACGGCACGCCCGGCGTCGCGCATCGTGGCGACCGCGTCGAGGACCTGCTGCTCGGAGAGCGCGTCGAGGTGTGCGGTCGGCTCGTCGAGGACGACGACCGGTCTGTCGTCGACGAGGGCGCGCGTGAGGATCACGCGTTGACGCTGGCCGAGGCTCAGGCCGATCCCGCCGGTGCCGACGCGCGTGCGCCAGCCTGCGGGCAGGGTGGCGACGACGTCGTCGAGGCCGGTGAGCCGGGCGGCGGCGAGCTCTCCGGGGGACGGGTCGCCGTCCTTGGCTTCGTGGGCCGCGAGGGGCGTGGTGCCACGGACGGCGTCGATGATCGTGCCGGGGGTGAGGAGGGCGCGCTGCGGCACCCATGCGACCTGGCGGTGCCAGGCGGCGAGGTCGAGGTCGTCGAGCGAGGTCTCGGTGCGCCGGCCGTCGCCGTCGGACGTGCGGACCGTCACGGTCCCGGCGTCGACCGGCTCGAGCCCCAGCAGGGCGAGCACGGCGGTCGACTTCCCGGCCCCGTTGGGGCCGACGAGGGCGACGACCCGGCCGGGGACGACGTCGAGGTCGAGATGGTCCGGCGCGACGACGTCGCGGCCTGGCGCTCGCACGCTCACGCCGTCGAGCCGGACGCCGGCGAACGTGCCGCCGTCGAACGGGTCAGCTGTGCCACGGTGGTCGGGCCGGGCGTCGGGGGACTCGATGACGGCAAACGCAGCATCGGCTGCGGCCAGGCCGTCGGTCGACGCGTGGAAGTGCAGGCCGACCTGGCGCAGCGGGAGGAACACCTCGGGGGCGAGCACGATGACGACGAGGCCCGTCTGCAGGTCGAAGCCGCCGTCGACGAGGCGCAGACCGACCGAGACCGCGACGACCGCGACGCACAGCGTCGTCAGCAGCTCGAGCACCATCCCGGAGAGGAACGCGACGCGCAGCGTGCCCATCGTCGCGCGGCGGTGCGCGTCGCCGAGGGCCCGCACGCGGGCGGCCGGGCCCTTCTCGCGACCGAGGGCGCGCAGCGTGGGCAGGCCTGCGACGAGGTCGAGGACCTGCGAGCCGAGTCGCTGCATCGTGGCGAGCCGACGGTCCGAGACGCCCTGGGTGAGCTGGCCGACGAGGATCATGAAGATCGGCACGAGCGGGATCGTGCCGAGGATGATCACGCCGGCCACCCAGTCGTGCCACCAGACGACGACGAGCGTCGCCGGGGTGAGCGTCGCCGCGAGGAGCAGCTGGGGAAGGTAGCGCACGAAGTACGGTTCGAGGTCCTCGAGCCCGCGCGTCGCGAGGGTGACGGTCGCGGGGCCGTCGCCGCCCGCGAGCCAGCGTGGCCCGCGGGCGACGGCTGCCCTGACGACCTGGCGGCGCAGGTCGATGATCGTGCGCGTAGCAGCGCGGTGCGCGAACCGCTCCTGGAGGTGGACCACGCCAGCCCGGGCTGCGACGACCGCGGCGAGCCATCCGACGAGGTCCCACGCCTCACCGAGCGGCCGCGCGGTCGAGACCGCCGGCGCGAGGATCGCAGCGATGAGGATCGCCTGGGCCACGACGAGCCCGGTCGTGGCGACGCCCGTCGCCGCCGTCAGCAGGACGTAGCGACGGGCGGGACGGGCGTGCCTGAGGAGTCGGGGGTCGAGCGGCTTCACAGGGTCGATGGAATCACGCGGAGGTGACGTCGTCGGTCTTCTTGAGGGAGAGGCCGATCGGCTCCGGGATGTGGGCGACCGTGATCCGCTTCTTGAAGACCCAGTACGTCCAGCCCTGGTAGAGCAGGACGACGGGTACGAGCGCGGCGGCGACCCAGGTCATGACCGTCAGCGTGTAGTTCGTCGAGCTTGCGTTGTCGACGTTGAGCGAGTTCGCCGGGTCGATCGCGGGCATGACGTCCGGGTACATCGACCCGAAGATCAGCACGACGGCCGCGACGATGCCGAGCGCGGAGAACAGGAATGCCAAGCCCTCGCGGTCCTTGGCGACCATGACGACGACGAGGACGAGGCTCACGGCGGCGACGGCCACAGCGGCCCAGGTCCACGCGACGGAGTAGGCGAGCTGCGCCCACACGGCCCACGTGCCGGCGGCCACGGTCGTGCCGATCGAGAAGCGCAGGCCGAGGGCGCGGGCACGCACGCGGATGTCGCCGTCGGTCTTCAGCGCGAGGAACACGGCGCCGTGCGTGAGGAACAGGCCGAGCGTGACGACGCCACCGAGGAGCGCGAACGGGTTCAGGAGCGAGAAGAAGCCGCCCGTGAACGTGTGCGACGCGTCCAGCTCGACGCCGCGCACGAGGTTCGCGAACGCGACGCCCCAGAGGATCGACGGGACCCACGAGCCGACGATGATCCCGCGGTCGCACCAGGCGGCCCAGCGGGTGTCCGCGATCTTGCCGCGGTACTCGAACGAGACGCCGCGGATGATGAGCGCGAGCAGGATCAGCAGCAGCGGGAGGTAGAACCCGGAGAACAGGGTCGCGTACCACTCGGGGAAGGCGGCGAACGTCGCGCCGCCTGCCGTGAGCAGCCACACCTCGTTGCCGTCCCAGACGGGACCGATGGTGTTGATGATCGCGCGCCGGTCCTTGTCCTTGCGGCCCAGGACGGGCAGCAGCATGCCCACGCCGAAGTCGAATCCCTCGAGGACGAGGTAGCCCGTCCACAGGACGGCGATGAGGATGAACCAGAGGTCGGGGAGGCCCATGATCGCTTCTTCTCTCGTTTCTCTGTCGGCTCAGTAGGCGAAGGACAGCGGAGCGTCCTCGTCCTTGTCGGGGTTCGCCTCGGGCGACTCGTCGTGGACCTCGGTCGGGACGCCCTCGATCGCGTAGCGGTGCATGAGCTTGCCCCAGACGACCGCGAGCGCGCCGTAGACGAGGGTGAAGGCGACGAGGGACGTGATGACCGTCCCGGGCCCGACGCCGTTCGAGACGCCGCGCCACGTCATCATCCAGACGCCGTCGACACCGCTCGGGTTCGGGTTGGGGTAGACGACCCAGGGCTGGCGGCCCATCTCGGTGAAGATCCAGCCGAACGCGGAGGCGAGGAACGGGGCCGGGATGGCGACGAGCGCGAGGCGCTTGATCCACTTCGAGTCGGTGACGCCGCCCTTGCGGGTGACCCACAGGCCGGCGAGCGCGAGCGCTGCGGAGAACACGCCGAATCCGATCATGAGGCGGAAGGACCAGTAGGTGACGGCGAGGTTGGGGATGTAGCTGAGCTCCTGGTCGGCCGTGCCGTCCGTGGGGGCGTCGACGCCGACGATCTCGGAGTGCTCGCCGCGGGTGGCGCCGAACTTCTGCGCCATCTCGTCCTGGATCTGGATCGTTCCCTTGATCTCGGCGTCGAACGTGTTCGTCGCGAGGAAGGACGTGAGGTTCGGCAGCGCGATGATGTGCTTGACGCTCGCGCAGTCGCCGTTGAGGTTGCCGACCGTCAGGATCGAGAAGTCGGCGCCCTTCTCGCTGTGGCAGAGGCCCTCGGCGGCAGCCATCTTGGCGGGCTGCTGGTCGAACATGAGCTGTGCCTGCCAGTGGCCGGTGAAGGCGACACCGACGCCGGCGACGAGCATGACCCACATGCCCAGGCGCAGGCCGGAGCGGTAGACGGTCTTCGCGAGGGTGATGTTCTCGGCCTTCTTCGAACGGACGAGGCGGACCATCCACCAGGCACTGATCCCGGCCACGAACGTTCCGGCGGTGACGAAGGCGGCAGTGATCGTGTGCGGGAACGCTGCGAGCACGGTGTTGTTGGTCAGCACCGCCCAGATGTCGACGAGCTCGGCGCGGCCGGTCTCCTCGTTGAAGATCGAGCCGACGGGGTGCTGCATCCACGAGTTGGCGGCGAGGATGAAGTAGGCGGAGAGGTTGGTCGCGAGGGCGACGGCCCAGATGCACGCGAGGTGGATCTTCTTGGGGAGGCGGCCCCACCCGAAGATCCACAGGCCGAGGAACGTCGACTCGACGAAGAACGCGGCGAGGGCTTCCATGGCGAGCGGGGCACCGAAGACGTCACCGACGAACCGCGAGTACTCGCTCCAGTTCATGCCGAACTGGAACTCCTGGACGATGCCGGTCACGACTCCGATCGCGAAGTTGATCAGCAGGAGCTTGCCGAAGAACTTGGTGAGCTTGAGCCACTTCTCGTCCCCGGTCCGGACCCAGGCGGTCTGCAGGCCGGCCACGAGCGGCGAGAGGCCGATCGTGAGCGGGACGAAGATGAAGTGGTAGACGGTCGTGATGCCGAACTGCCACCTGCCGAGATCGAGTACGTCCACTGGTCTTCCTTGGTCCGGTTCCGAGGTGCACAAGTAGTCACGAGGTGACGCACTGTCGTGACAAGTCGAACCTAGGACCTCGGTACTAGACGGGCCAGGACCTAGGTCCCGAAAGAGCTGCCGTTGTGAGTCGCGTCGCTTCCCGGGCGCGGAGGGGGCGTTGTGAGATACTTGCGGCAGCGGGGGCCCGTCACACCACGGACCTCTGCGACGAGCTCGCAGCAGGCACCGGTCCACCGATCGGTCCGCGAGGCGCGGGATCGGCGTGAGACGCCGTCCTCGACGCCCCTGGACCCGTCGTCGCGGAACGCAGCCGTCGACATCGACGCGCGACCGCCCCGACTGCGCTGCCGGGCCGTCTCGACGACTTCCGTCGCCGCCTGCGGGTGAGCGACGACCGAGCTTCTCGGGCCCGCCCGGTGTGTGGCGCAGCCTGGGGCAGGAGTACCACGAGTGAACCTCGACAACAGCACCGCGAACGCCGAGGGCTCGACCGAGCCCGTGAAGAAGACGCGTCGCCGCGTGGTGCGTTCGGCGGGCACCCCCGCCCCCGTGCAGAGCGAGACGGCGACGAGCGTAGCCGCGCCGGCCGCCGCGGCGACGGAGTCGACGACCGCGCCGCAGACGAAGACTCCCCGCACCCGCAAGGCCCGGCCCGTGACCGAGTCGCCCGCCGATCAAGCGACAGTCGCCGAGGCTCCCGCGGCTGAGGCCGAGGCTGCTGCGCCGAAGCGGCGCACCCGTGCGACCCGTGCGACTGCGCCCGCCGCGGCGACGGAAGGTGTCGCTCCCGAGCCCCTCGCCGGGGACGCAGGTACCGAGGCGCCCGCGCCGAAGAAGACGACGCGCAGCCGCCGCGCGACGAAGCCGGCCGCCGCGGCCGATGTCGTCGACGCTCCTGCTGAGAAGACGACCGAGATGCCCGCCGTCGAGGAGACCGCTGTCGAGAAGACCGCGCCCCGTGCTCGGCGCTCGAGCCGGGCGAAGGCTGTGCCCGCCGAGGCCCCGGCGGTCGACGCGACCACGGACGAGGCTCCCGAGAAGCCTGCGCGCCGGTCCCGCCGCGCGACCACGCCTCGCGTCGAGGAGGCGCCGACCGTGGCGCCGCAGGCCGAGACCGTTGCCGACGCGGCCGAGGAAGAGCCGGTCGTCGAGACCCGGCTCCCGATGACCGCCCTCCTGTTCCAGGCGCCGGACCCGACCAAGGGCCGAGCCCGTCGTCGTCGCGTGTCTGCTCCGGCGGGCCCGCCGGAAGCGATCGTCCCCGTCCCCGACGAGGAGTCCGACGAGGAGTCCGAGGAGATCGTCGACGCGGTCGTCGCCGAGGTCGAGACCGACCAGGACAACGCGGACGCGCCCGAGGTGGACGACGACGCCGAGACGGACGACGAGTCTGACGACGCCGAGCAGGGCGAGGACCAGGAGTCCGGCTCAGCGGGCGGCCAGCGCCGTCGCCGCCGTCGTGGTGGCCGTGGCCGCCGCCGCAGCTCCGCCCAGGGCGAGCAGGGCGACGAGACTGACACCGAAGCCTCCGACGAGAACGACGAGCCTGACGCCGAGCAGGGCGATGAGACCGACGCCGAGAAGCCTTCGGGCCGCTCGCGCAGCCGTTCGCGCCGCGGCTCGGGCCGTGCCGCCGAGACGACCGAGGCCGAGAGCGACACGGACGACGAGGACCAGGACGAGGACGAGGCAGGCGAGGACGCAGAGGGCGGCAGCTCGTCGAGCCGTCGCCGTCGCCGTCGCCGCCGCACCCCCGGTGCTCGTGACACGGAGTCGACCAGCGCGACGTCCTCGACCCGCGCACGTCGCGGCACGGGGGCCGACGAGGTCACCGCGCTCAAGGGCTCGACGCGTCTCGAGGCGAAGCGCCAGCGCCGCCGCGAGGGCCGTGACGCGGGCCGTCGTCGTCAGATCATCACCGAGGCCGAGTTCCTCGCCCGCCGCGAGTCCGTCGAGCGTTCGATGGTCGTGCGTGAGCGCGACGGCCGGACGCAGATCGCCGTGCTCGAGGACGGCGTGCTCGTCGAGCACTACGTCTCCCAGCAGGAGCAGGCCTCGATGGCTGGCAACGTGTACCTCGGTCGCGTGCAGAACGTGCTGCCGAGCATGGAGGCCGCGTTCATCGACGTCGGCAAGGGCCGCAACGCTGTCCTGTACGCCGGTGAGGTCAACTGGGACGCTGCGGGCCTCGAAGGTCAGCCGCGCCGCATCGAGCAGGCGCTCAAGTCGGGCGACTCGGTCCTCGTCCAGGTGACGAAGGACCCGATCGGCCACAAGGGCGCACGCCTCACGTCGCAGGTCACGCTCGCGGGCCGCTACCTCGTGTACGTCCCCGGTGGCGGCATGACGGGCATCTCCCGCAAGCTCCCCGACACTGAGCGCGCGCGCCTGAAGAAGATCCTCAAGGAGATCGTCCCCGACCACGCCGGCGTCATCGTCCGTACCGCCGCCGAGGGGGCGAGCGAGGACGAGCTGCGCGCCGACGTGACCCGCCTGCAGGACCAGTGGGCGAAGATCGAGAAGAAGGCGAAGACCGCCTCGGCGCCCGCCCTGCTGCAGGGTGAGCCCGACCTCGCGATCCGTGTCGTCCGCGACATCTTCAACGACGACTTCTCGTCGCTCGTCGTCCAGGGCGAGTCCGCGTGGGACGAGATCTCGAGCTATGTCGGCGAGCTCGCTCCCGACCTCGCCGAGCGTGTCACACGCTGGACGGGAGAGAAGGACGTCTTCGCGTCGCACCGCGTCGACGAGCAGCTCGCCAAGGGCATGGACCGCAAGGTCTGGCTCCCGTCGGGCGGCTCGCTCGTGATCGACCGCACCGAGGCGATGACCGTCGTCGACGTCAACACGGGCAAGTTCACCGGCTCTGGCGGCACGCTCGAGGAGACGGTGACCCGCAACAACCTCGAGGCCGCTGAGGAGATCGTCCGTCAGCTCCGTCTTCGGGACATCGGCGGGATCATCGTCATCGACTTCATCGACATGGTCCTCGAGTCCAACCGTGACCTCGTGCTGCGTCGTCTCGTCGAGTGCCTCGGCCGGGACCGGACGAAGCACCAGGTCGCGGAGGTCACGTCGCTCGGCCTCGTACAGATGACGCGCAAGCGCGTCGGGCAGGGCCTCGTCGAGGCCTTCAGCACGACGTGCGAGCACTGCAACGGCCGCGGCTTCCTCGTGCACGCCGAGCCCATCGAGAAGGGCAACGGCGGCCAGAACGGCGCCGGCCAGGACCGTCCCGAGGGCGAGTCCAAGCGGTCACGCCGCAAGCGCGGTGGTGGAGACAAGGACGAGTCCTCGTCGGCGGCCCCCGCGGTCCCCGTCCTCCCGAAGGAGGAGGCGCGCAAGGCCGTCAAGGAGACCCTCGCGACGATCGCTGCCGCCGCGGCGCACGCCCACGAGCACGACCACGCGGAGAAGCCGGCAGTCGAGGCTGAGCCCGCGGTGACGTCTGACGTCGAGGCTGCGCCGGTCGCAGCAGCCGTCTCGGAGCCCGTCGTGGCCGAGCCGGTCGCCACTGAGCCCGTTGCGGCTGAGCCCGTCGCCGCCGAGCCGAAGCGCCGTCGTCGTGCGGCGACCCGTCCGGCTGCTCCTGCAGTACAGGCCGAGGAGGGCGGGGCGGAGCCCGCTACCACGGACGCCCCGTCCGAGGCGCCGGTCCTCGACGTCCTCGCCGAGCTCGCCTCGGTGCGCCGGGACGCCGGCTCCGAGACGTCCGCCGCGCCCAGCGGCGACACGATCACGTCGGTCGACGACATCGCGGTCCCCGCGGGCCCGTCGTCAGAGCCTGCGACGACGGCGCCCAAGCGGCGCCGGGCCTCGTCGCGCGGGCGGTCGACGCGCGCCGCTGGCGCACCGAGCAGCAGCCCCAACGAGGGCTGAACGAGACGGAGCACCGGGGTCCTCAGGACCCCGGTGTGACGCCTCACACGGACAGATCGGCGCGTCGCACCTGGTGCGGGCGCTGACCTCGCGAGATGATGTGGGGGCGAGCGACGCCCCGAACGTCGTGGGGGAGTCGAGCAATTTGACCCCCCGCTCCAAGTTCCGTAACCTTGAACGTCGGCGCGTATTGGTTCGCGCCTGTTCCCGTGTGCTCCCGGATCCTTCCGGTGATGAGCACGCCGAGAAGACCTAGAGAGATGAGCAGCAACGTGGTGTACGCGATCGTCAAGGCTGGTGGCCGCCAGGAGAAGGTCTCTGTTGGTGACGTCGTCGTCGTCGACCGTCTCTCCGGCAAGTCCGGTGAGTCCGTTCAGTTGCCCGCACTCCTCCTTGTGGACGGTGAGAAGGTGACCTCCGACGCTGCGGCTCTGGCCAAGGTGACGGTGACCGCCGAGATCGTTCGGGACGAGAAGGGCCCGAAGATCGACATCCTCAAGTACAAGAACAAGACCGGCTACCGCAAGCGCATCGGCCACCGCCAGGCCCTCACGCGCCTCAAGGTCACCGGCATCAAGTGATCTTCCTCCGGGCCGCGTCTGAGCAGCCCGGAGCATGTCCTATTCGTTCAGCAAGAAGGTAGGTTGCCGTCATGGCACACAAGAAGGGTGCGAGCTCCTCTCGCAACGGTCGTGACTCCAACGCTCAGCGTCTTGGCGTCAAGCGCTTCGGTGGCCAGGTCGTCAAGGCCGGCGAGATCATCGTCCGCCAGCGCGGCACGCACTTCCACCCCGGCGTCAACGTCGGCCGTGGCAAGGACGACACGCTGTTCGCCCTCGAGGCCGGCGCCGTCAAGTTCGGCACCCGTCGTGGCCGCAAGGTCGTCGACATCGAGGCTGCTGCCTGATCGTCAGATCATCTTCGAGAGGGGCGTACCGGTACGGTGCGCCCCTCTCGCAATTTTCACCGCAAGCATTGAGGAACCCCCATGGCCAGCTTTGTCGACCGCGTCGTCCTTCACGCCTTCGGCGGTGACGGCGGCAACGGCTGTGCGTCGATCCGTCGAGAGAAGTTCAAGCCCCTCGCGGGACCGGACGGCGCCAACGGTGGCGACGGCGGGTCCGTCCGCCTGGTCGTCGACGCCCAGGTGACGACCCTGCTCGAGTACCACCACTCGCCGCACCGCCGCGCCGACAAGGGTGCGATGGGCATGGGGGACTACCGCCAGGGCGCCCACGGCCAGGACCTGGTGCTGCGCGTCCCCGACGGGACCGTCGTGAAGGATCTGGACGGCAACATCCTCGCGGACCTCGTCGGTGAGGGCGCGGAGTACGTCGTCGCCGCCGGCGGCCGCGGCGGCCTCGGCAACATGTCGCTCGCGTCGGCGAAGCGCAAGGCACCCGGCTTCGCGCTCCTCGGTGAGCCGGGCGACGAGGCAGACGTCGTCCTCGAGCTCAAGACGATCGCCGACGTCGCCCTCGTCGGATACCCGAGCGCTGGCAAGTCCTCGCTCATCGCGGCGATCTCAGCAGCACGCCCCAAGATCGCGGACTACCCGTTCACGACGCTCGTGCCGAACCTCGGCGTCGTCCAGGCGGGCGACTCCCGCTACACGGTCGCCGACGTGCCCGGCCTCATCCCCGGCGCGAGCGAGGGCAAGGGCCTCGGCCTCGAGTTCCTGCGCCACATCGAGCGGTGCGCCGTCCTCGTGCACGTCCTCGACTGCGCGACCCTCGAGCCCGGTCGTGACCCGATCTCGGACCTCGACGTCATCGAGGCCGAGCTGGCCGCCTACTCGGCGGACCTCGACATCGACGGCTCGCGTGTGCCGCTCGCCGAGCGCCCTCGCCTCGTCGTGCTCAACAAGATCGACGTCCCCGAGGCGCGCGAGCTCGCCGACTTCGTCACCGCCGAGCTCGAAGGGCGCGGCCTGCGCGTCTTCGAGATCTCCGCGGTGAGCCACGAGGGACTCAAGCAGCTCACGTTCGCGCTCGCCGAGCTCGTCGAGAAGGCGCGCCGCGAGGCGCCGGCTCCTGAGCCCGCCCGCATCGTGCTGCGCCCGAAGGCCGTCGACGACTCCGGCTTCAGCGTGACGCGCGTCGAGGAGGACGGTCAGGAGTACTTCCGCGTCACGGGCACCAAGCCCGTGCGCTGGGTGCGCCAGACCGACTTCAACAACGACGAGGCCGTCGGCTACCTTGCAGACCGGCTCGCACGCCTCGGCGTCGAGGAGGCGCTCCTCAAGGCAGGCGCCCGCGCCGGTGCCGAGGTCCTCATCGGCGCAGGCGACAACGCGGTCGTGTTCGACTGGGAGCCCACCCTCATGACGGGCGCCGAGCTCCTCACGGGCCCGCGAGGCACCGACCTGCGCCTCGAGGACCACTCGCGTCCGAGCCGCAACGAGAAGCGCGAGCGGTACCACGACCGCATGGACGCGAAGGCGGAGGCCCGCAGCGAGCTGTGGACCGAGCGCGAGGCGGGCAAGTGGACGGACGCCGCTGACGAGTGACCCTGCCTCGAGGGCGGCGCCGTTGAGCCCAACGGCGCCGTCCTCGTTCCCCCGCACGGCGCGGTCGTGGGACGCCGTCCGACCACGCCCGCGTGTGGTGGACAATGTGGGCGTGGTGAACGACCAGGTGGAGCACGACAGCCCCGACGTGCAGGACGACGACGCCTGCGGGCTCAGCGACGTCCGGCACGGCACCGACCAGCAGAGCGCCGTGCAGACGCGCGCCCAGATCGCTGACGCGCGCCGCGTCGTCGTGAAGATCGGTTCGTCCTCGCTCACGCGACCGGACGGCCACCTCTCGCTCGACGCGCTCGGGGCGCTCGTCGGTGTCATCGCGGAGCGGCGGCGTGCCGGTGTCGAGGTCGTCCTCGTGACGTCTGGCGCTGTCGCGGCCGCGCTGCTCCCGCTCGGCCTGACCACGCGCCCGCGCGACGTCGCGACGCAGCAGGCCGCTGCGTCCGTCGGGCAGGGACAGCTCATCGCTCGGTACACGGAGGCGTTCGCGTACCACGGCATCCGGGTGGGCCAGATCCTCCTGACCGCCGAGGACACGATCCGCCGGTCGCGCTACCGCAACGCGCAGCGCGCGCTCGAGCGCCTGCTCGCGCTCGGGGTGGTCCCGATCATCAACGAGAACGACGCGGTCACGACCGACGAGCTGCGGTTCGGGGACAACGACCGCCTCGCGGCGCTCGTGTCGCACCTCGTGCGCGCCGACGCGATGGTGCTGCTGACCGACGTCGACGGGCTCTACGACGCTCCGCCGTCCCGCCCGGGGGCGCGGCGCATCGCCGAGGTGCGCTCCGCAGCAGACCTCGCAGGTATCGAGGTCACGGGGCGCGGCTCGGCCGTCGGAACCGGCGGCATGCTCACGAAGCTCGACTCGGTGCGGATGGCGACGAGCTCGGGCATCCCCGTGGTCCTCACGGCCGCACCGCGCGTCCGCGAGGCGCTCGCCGGGGAGGACACGGGTACGTGGTTCTCGCCGTTCGGCAAGCGCGGCTCTGCGCGTGCGATGTGGCTCGCGCACGCGGCTCGCGCGCACGGTGTGCTGACGCTCGACGACGGCGCGGTGCGGGCGGTCGAGGGCGGCAAGGCATCGCTGCTCGCTGCGGGCGTCACGGCGGTGGACGGCGAGTTCGCCCCGGGGGACGTCGTCGAGCTGCACGACGGCGACGGGCGCGTGGTCGCTCGCGGCGTCGTGTCGTTCGGTTCGAGCGAGCTGCCTGCGCTGCTCGGGCGGACGACCGCCGAGCTACGGGAGAAGTTCGGCGAGGGATACGACCGCACGGTCGTGCACCGTGACGACCTCGTCGTCGTGCGACGCCGTCCGAGCAAGGCCTGACCCGCCGGGATCCCGCCGCGTCCGCGCGGTGGACCCCCTCTGCCGGGACACACGGGCGCGGACTAGGCTCGCCCGCATGAGCGTCGAGTCTCCCACCCTGTCCGCGAAGGCCGCGACGACGTCGGACGACGTCACCGAGCAGGTCTTCGACGTCGCCCGGCGCGCGAAGGTCGCGTCGCGCGCCCTCGCGAACGCGCCGCGCGGCGTCAAGGACGCTGCGCTGCACGCTCTCGCGGACGCGCTCGTCGCGCAGGCCGGCGTGATCGTCGAGGCCAACGCGGACGACGTCGCGCGCGGACGTGCTCACGGCATGACCGACGGTCTGCTCGACCGGCTCACGCTGACGCCTGAGCGGGTCGGCGCGATCGCCGACGCGCTGCGCGAGCTCGCGTCGCTGCCCGACCCGGTCGGTGAGGTCGTACGCGGCTCGACCCTCCCCAACGGCTTGCGCCTGCGCCAGCTGCGCGTGCCGATGGGTGTCGTCGGGATGATCTACGAGGCGCGCCCCAACGTCACGGTCGACGCTGCGGGCCTTGCGCTCAAGAGCGGCAACGCGGTCGTGCTGCGCGGTGGCTCGGCTGCTGCGAGCTCGAACGAGGTGATCGTGCGCGTCCTCGGCGAGGCGCTCGAGACCCAGGGGCTGCCCGCTGACCTGGTGCAGTCGATCGACCGCTTCGGCCGGCCCGGCGGCGTCGCGCTCATGCGCGCCCGCGGCCTCGTCGACGTGCTGGTGCCGCGCGGCGGCGCGGACCTGATCCAGACGGTCGTGCGTGAGTCGGTCGTGCCCGTGATCGAGACGGGCGTGGGCAACTGCCACCTCTTCGTCGATGCGAGCGCGGACCGCGACATGGCCCTGCAGATCCTGCTCAACTCGAAGCTGCAGCGCGTGGGCGTGTGCAACGCCGTCGAGACGCTGCTCGTGCACCGCGACGCCGCGGAGGACTTCCTGCCGGTCGCGCTCAGCGCGCTCGCCTCGGCGGGTGCCGTCGTGCACGGTGACGACCAGACCGCCGCCCTCGCGCCCAGCGGGGTCGACGTCGTCCCGGCGACCGACGTCGACTGGGGGACCGAGTACCTGGCCGCGGAGATCGCGGTCAAGGTCGTCGACGACCTCGACGCTGCGATCGAGCACGTCCGCACGTGGAGCTCGGGGCACACCGAGGCGATCGTCACGAAGGACCTCGCCTCCTCCGAGCGGTTCGTCGCCGAGCTCGACTCGGCGGTCGTCAACGTCAACGCGTCGACGCGGTTCACGGACGGTGGACAGTTCGGCCTCGGCGCCGAGATCGGCATCTCGACGCAGAAGCTGCACGCGCGCGGCCCCATGGGCCTCGCCGAGCTGACGACCACGAAGTGGATCGTCAACGGTGACGGCCAGGTGCGCGGCTGACCCGCTGACGGTGAGCGTGGCGCGTCTTCAAGCGCAGCGCCTGCCGTGAGAGACTGGTGACTTGCCCGCCGCGGGCCACTGCCGCTGCGGACGTACCCCCGAACCACCTTGGAGGATCCCATGGTCGCGGCCACCCTGCTGGCTTCCGAGAGCGCTGTCGTCACCGAGCTCCCGATCGAGCCGAGCGCCTACGGGATCATCGCGTTCGTGGGGCTGATCTCTCTGCTCCTGGTGACCTTCGCCTTCCGGAGCGTCGGCAAGCGCCACTGACGTAGCGCGACGGTCCGACCTGGTTTTCGAGTGAGCACCTCGGGGGAGCGCAGCGCGCCCAGGCGCACCCGTCTCGGGGTCATGGGCGGCACGTTCGACCCGATCCACCACGGTCACCTCGTGGCTGCGAGCGAGGTGGCTGCACGCTTCGACCTCGACGAGGTCGTGTTCGTCCCCACAGGGCGTCCGTCCTTCAAGCAGGACTCGGTCGTCACGCCAGCGGAGCACCGCTACCTCATGACTGTCGTCGCGACGGCGTCCAACCCGCGGTTCACGGTCAGCCGGGTCGACATCGACCGTGTCGGTCTGACCTACACGATCGACACCCTGCGGGACCTTCGCCGGGAACGTCCACATTCGGACCTCTTCTTCATCACCGGGGCCGACGCGATCGCGCAGATACTGTCGTGGAAGGATGCCCCGGAGCTCTTCGATCTGGCACACTTCGTCGCGGTGACGCGTCCAGGGCACACCATGTCGCTCGAGGGTCTGGCCCCGGAGTCGGTCACGGCCGTCGAGGTGCCTGCACTGGCGATCTCGTCGACTGAGTGCCGTGAGCGCGCCGCTTCGGGGCTGCCGGTCTGGTATCTCGTTCCGGACGGCGTCGTGCAGTACATCAGCAAGCATCGTCTCTACCGGGAATCGATCGATGGCCAGTTCTGAGAACGACCGCGCTGGGGCGCCTCTGACGCGCCGGCAGATGCGCGAGCGTGCGGTGAGCCAGGAGACGGCGCAGGTCGCAGGCCCGACGAACCCTGGCCAGCAGCAGGCGCCGCTCTCGCGCCGTGCGATGCGCGAGCACTCCCTCGACCAGGACGCTCGCGAGAGCGTCGCGCAGCGTCCCGCTGCCGCCGCGCCGCGTCCGGCGCAGGGCACGCAGGCCGCGGCTGCTCCGGCACCCCAGCGCCCGGCTGCACCGGCTGCTCCCGCTCAGCGGCCCGCAGCCGGACGCCCTCAGCAGGAGCCCCAGGCCGCCCCGGCTCGTCAGGCGCGACCGAGCGTCATGCCAGCGGCGGGTGCGCCCGTGCGTCAGCCTGTGCAGCGTCCCGCTGCCGCGGAGGCGCCGGCCCCGCGGGGAGTGCGTGCGCCCGTCCAGCAGCATCAGGCTCCCGTGGCCGCACCGCAGCCCCAGCAGCAGAGGCCGCTCCCGCAGCGCCCGGTCGAGCCGCCGTCACGCACCGCGCAGGCGGCCGCGCGCACCCAGGCCGAGCGTGCTGCCGCGCAGGCACGTCCTCAGCAGGCGCCCGTGGTCGCGCCTCCGCCCGTGACAGGTGCGGTGCGGCGTATCGACGGGACCGGACGGCTCACGCCTGCGGTCGCCGTCAGCTCGGACGGCGTCCCGGTCGTCGAGCCGGACCCGCGCGCCGCGTCGGGACAGCCCAGCCGCGTCGGGGTGCGCGACGCCGTCGCGAAGGCGCAGCAGAACACGGCGCCGCGCGTCTACCCGGCCGGGACCACTCCCTACCCGGCGGAGCCCAACCAGCCGTCCCGTCTCAGCTCGCAGACCGCGCGGCCCGCAGGGCCGCCGACGCCAGCGCCGTACGGGGCTGTCGCGCCCGCCGCTCAGGTCCCCGCCCGGCAGGCACCCGTCCAGCAGGCGCCTGCTCAGGCACGCGGCCAGCAGGGGTGGGCTCCGACCTCAGCCGGGCAGCCTGCAGCCGGAGCGGGGCAGCAGGTCGCGCCTGGTCAGCGGTTCGCGCCGGTCCAGGCCGGGACGCCCGGTCATCAGCCCGCCCCTGCCCAGCCAGCCGCTCCGGCACAGCCGTCGGCCGTCGGGTACTCAGCCGCAGCGCCGCGACCCGCGTCCTTCCAGCCGGCCGCAGGCTCCGCTGACGAGCCAGGCGTGCCCAGCTGGGATGCCGTCCTGGGCGGAGGAGGTTCGCAGCCCGTCGCCCACGCGTCGCCGTTCTCCCCGGTCGCCGCGCCAGAGCAGCCTGGCGAGGAGATCGACGAGGAGCCTGCGACGAACGACTCGTGGCTCGGCTACACGCCTTTCCACTACGTGATCCTCGTCGTCATCGGCCTCGTGCTCGGGTTCGTGTGCTGGCAGCTGCTCTCCGCGACCTCTGACTCGGCCGCGAAGGCCGCACAGGCCATGGTCGCGGTCGTGCAGGGGGCGTCTCCCGGCTCCGCCTGACGTCTGCCGCGCTGCGGCAGGCATACTGGGGGTACACACCCACGTACCCGAGGAGAACCGTGCCCGCCACCCAGCGCGCCACCGAGCTTGCCATCGTCGCCGCCCGCGCGGCCAGCGACCTGAAGGCCGAGGAGATCATCGCCCTCGACGTCAGCGAGCAGCTCGTCCTGACCGACGTCTTCCTGATCGCGTCCGCGAACAACGAGCGTCAGGTCGTCGCGATCGTCGACGCCGTCGAGGAGGCCATGCACAAGGCCGGCGCCAAGGCGCTGCGCCGCGAGGGCAAGTCGGAGGCCCGGTGGGTGCTCATCGACTTCGGTGACGTCGTCGTGCACGTCCAGCACTCCGAGGACCGCGTCTACTACGCGCTCGAGCGCCTCTGGAAGGACTGCCCCGTCGTCGAGCTGCCTGCCGACGTGCACGGCACGCCTGCCGACGCTGACCTGGCCGACGGCGAGGCTGGCGGCCAGGAGTGACCGCCGGGACGCTCGTGCTCGTGCGCCACGGGCGCACCGAGTACAACGCGGCACAGCGCCTGCAGGGGCAGGTCGACATCCCGCTCGACGACGTCGGCCGCTGGCAGGCCGAGGTCGGTGCGCAGGCGCTCCTCGCGCGTTTCTCGCCGACGGCGATCGTGTCGTCGGACCTGCAGCGCGCCGCGGCGACCGCGCAGTACCTGGGCGACGCCGTCGGCCTCGAGGTCGCCTACGACGCCCGCCTGCGCGAGCGCAGCTTTGGGGCGTGGGAAGGTCTCACAGCCGACGAGATGGTCACGGGCTGGCCCGACGAGTACGCGGGATGGAAGAGCGGTAGCGAGCCGACCACGATCGGTGCGGAGCGTCGCACAGTTGTGGGTGAGCGGTTCGCTGCTGCGGTCGCCGAGCACGGGGAGGCGCTCGGGCCGAAGGACGTGCTGGCGGTCGTCTCGCACGGTGCTGCGATCTCGATCGCGATCACCGCGCTGCTCGGGATCGACCCTGACGGCTGGAAGGGTATCCAGGGCATGCACAACGCCCACTGGTCCGTGCTGCGCGCCTCCGGAGCCGGTGCCACACCGGCGTGGCGGCTCACCGCGCACAACGTCGGGCCCGACTATCCGGTCGAGCACTGGGTCGCCGGACCCGATTTCGCGATCGAGCGAGGATCGGTCTAAGATTACGGAGTCCCGCTGAGGCGGGGCCGGAACTGCGACGTCCTCCCGAGGAAGCCGCTGGTCCCGGGGCTGTGGCGCAGCTGGTAGCGCACCTGCATGGCATGCAGGGGGTCAGGGGTTCGAGTCCCCTCAGCTCCACAATTCGAGGTCCGACCCCAGCGGGGTCGGGCCTCGTTTGTCGTTCCCAGCCGGCGGCGACGCCGCAGGCGGGGGACAGGGACGTCGGGCCCGGGACGTGCCGGCCTCGGCTGGCTAGGGTCGTCCCATGGGAGCAGCGGCACTCGCACCGACAGGCACCAAGGCGGCACGCCTGGTCCGGGTCGCTGCCCTGCGCGCCCTCCTCGCAGCCGCGATCGTCGCCGGGCTGCTGTCGATGCACGGCCCGAGCGCGCTCGCGCCTCCCGCGGCCGCAGCACCAGACGGTTCGGTGGCGACCGCGATCACGCACCACGCCCAGCAGAGCCTCGACGCGGCCGTCAGCAGCGGCGCCATCCCGGGCGATCTCAACGACCTGTGCGGCGGGTGCGGAGCGGCCGGTCACGTGACCGTTGCGATGGCTTGCGCGCTCGGACTGCTGCTCGCGCTCGTCGTTCTCGTCGTCCCTCGCGCTCCGACCAGATGGCTGCCTCTGGCCGCACGTGTCGCCCGGCGCACAGGCCCGACGTCGCACGTGCTCCCGCGACCGCCGTCGCTCCACGTCCTCTGCATCAGCCGGACCTGACGCCGCCAGGGGTGCCCGTGCCTCGCCGCCCGCGTCCCGCGAGCCGCAAGCTCGACGTACCCCCGTCGCCCCTCGACACCTCGGCGCTCGGTGCGCACGCCCGAGCCGCCACACCCATCACCGTTGGAGCTCACCATGCCTGACCTCACCATGCCTCTCTTCGCCACGCCTCGGCGGCGGATCCTCGCCACTGCTGCACTCCTCGCGTCCGGGCTCGCTCTCGCAGGCTGCGCCTCGCCCACCCCTTCGCCAGCGCCGTCGTCCACCTCGTCTCCCGCGACGAGCGTCCTGTCCGAGCACGGCCTCGAGGGGCTCGACGCCCGCGCCGTCATCGACCGGCTCGATGCCATGCCCGTTGCCGACCGTCCCGGTGACCTCATGGCGTCGGTGCGACCGGACGTCCTGATCCTCACCGACGACCAGGACCGCGAGACTCGCCTGCCGTTGCCCGACGCCCAGGTGTACGTCTCGGTCGCGCCGTACCGCAACGACACCCACGACTGCTACTTCCACAGCCTCACGACGTGCCGCGGCGAGATGGCCAACGAGGACGTTCAGGTCGTGCTCACGAGCGCGGACGGCACCGTCGTCCTCGACGAGACGCGCACGACCTACGACAACGGGTTCATGGGCTTCTGGGTTCCGCGGGACTTCTCGGGCGAGCTCGTCGTGAGCCAGGACGGCGTCAGCGGGTCTGCGAAGATCTCCGCGACGAGCCTGGAGGACCCGACCTGCGTCACGACCATGCAGCTCACCTGATCTCAGGATGGTCCTGCGCCGGGAGCGCGTCCTGCGGGGACGCGCTCCACGGCGCTGGGCGCGCGCAGCGCCTTCGGGATCTCCGCGACCACGTCGACCCTGGCGAGCAGGGCGTCGACCGCCGACGCGGGTGCTGTGCTGTCGACGTCGACCGTGTAACGGATCCCTTCCGACCGCCACGTCCCCTCGGAGAGGCGGCCGACAGCCCTGACCTGCACCCCCTCGACGGGGACGTCGAGCGCGGCGGCCTCCCGGTACACGTCGTTGAGGACGCACCCCGCCGGGGCGAGCACCCAGAGATGCCCACCCGTGAACTGAGCCTCGACCGTGACGCCCTCGCTCGTCCAGCGGTGCGGGAAGCGCACGGCTGCCGCGGACGGGCTGCGCAGCGTCCCGGCGCCGACCACGACCTCGAAATCGACCATGGTGACATCGTGCGGCCGACCGGATCTTCGGCACAATGGCGACGTGACGACCGAGGCTCCGACACCGACCGACTACCTCCGTGCCAACGCCTGGGTCGAGTCCGACCACCCCGACGTGGTCAGGCTCGGCACAGAGCTGCGCGCCGCGCACCCGGACGACGTCGACTTCGCGCGCGCGTCGTTCGAGTGGGTGCGTGACGAGGTCGCGCACTCGTACGACGTGCAGGACCCGCGGGTCACGCTCTCCGCCACCGACGTCCTGCGCGAGCGGGTAGGGCTCTGCTACGCGAAGTCGGTCCTGTACGCCGCCGTGCTGCGCAGCCAGGGCGTCCCGGCGGCTCTCGGCTACCAGCGCCTCAGGTCGTCGAGCGGCGGGTTCGTGCTTCACGGGCTCGTGTCGGTGCACCTCGACGGCGCATGGCACCGCCAGGACCCGCGAGGGAACAAGCCGGGCGTCGACGCGCAGTTCTCGATCGGCACCGAGAACCTCGTCTACCGCGTCGACGAGAGCGTGGGGGAGCGGGACTACCGGACGCTCTACGACGAGCCCGCGCCCGAGGTCGTCGCGGCGCTCAGCAGCGCCTCCGACGTCCTCGTGTGCCAGCTCCCCGCTGAGCTGGCGCAGCAGTAGGGCGACGCAACCGGGCGGAAGGCCCCGGATCGTCGATATCGTCGGACGCATGGCGAGCCGACGAGCACCCGTCCCCTTCGAGCTCTACGCCGAGGGCGTCTACCTTCACGGGACCAGAGCAGATCTCGCGCCCGGCGACCTGCTCGGACCGGGCCGTGCGTCGAACTTCGAGGACGGGCTCGAGATGCGGCACGTGTACTTCACCGCGACCCTCGACGCCGCGACATGGGGAGCAGAGCTCGCGCGCGGTGAGGGCAGAGGGCGGATCTACGTCGTCGAACCGACAGGAGAGTTCGAGGACGACCCGAACGTCACCGACAAGCGGTTCCCCGGCAACCCGACTCGCTCCTACCGCAGCACCGACCCCGTCCGAGTGGTCGCGGAGATCGACGACTGGCAGGGTCACCCGCCCGAGCAGGTCGAGACGATGCTCGCGAACCTTCGACGCCTGCGCGAGGCCGGCGCGGCACAGATCATCGACTGAGGAGGCGAGCGTGTCCCGCACCGTCGACCTCGCCTACCCGTTCACCGGGCGGTGGCTCGTGCAGAACAGTCCCGCCGATCGCGTGCCCAGCCACGGCACGACGCTCTTCGCGTCGTCGTGGGCGATCGACTTCGTGCCCGTCGGCGCACGTGATCGCACGGCACCGTTCACCCTCCGGTCGGCCGTGCTGCCCGAGCCGCCTGACGCATTCCCCGGGTTCGGACGTGAGGTGCTGGCTCCGCTCGACGGGGAGGTCGTCGCAGCCGAGCGCGACGAGCGAGACCACCCCGCATACCGCGGGCTGCCGTCGATCGGGTTTGCCCTGACGCAGCGACGTCGGGTGCGCCGAGGCTGGCGCGCGCTCGCGGGGAACCACGTGCTCGTCGCAGGCGAGGGCGTCGTCGTCGCGCTGTGCCACCTCGCGCACGGCAGCCTGCGCGTGCAGGTGGGGCAACAGGTGCGGGCAGGCGACGTCCTCGGGAGGTGCGGGAGCACGGGAAACTCCACCGAGCCGCACCTCCACGTGCAGGCAGTCGACCGGGTCGACGTCGCACGCGCCTCCGCCGTGCCGCTCACCTTCCGAGGGGTGGTTCCCCGCAACGGGGAGATCGTCGACGCAGGCTGACGCTCTGGACTGCGCCCCTGGGACCGTCCGCCCGGACGGTCCCAGGAGTCGCCCTAGCTCCCGAGGATCGGGAAGCAGACGTCCGTGACCCACGCGCTCGGGTCAGGATCCTGCGACGGGCTCACGCGGTAGATGTTGAACATCGGTCCCGTCCGGAGCTGGTGCTCGGCGAGATACGCACCGATGGCGCCGGTGACCACAGGCATCTGCGAGTAGTCGCCGACGAGCGTGGCCGTGACGATCTCCTGGGCGGGCTGGTGGCGGCAGGAGAGCGGCGCCACGGGTGCGAACGGCGCTGTGACCTGCATCCAGACCTCGACGTCGACGTCCGTCTCGCGGTACTCCGGGTCGTGGAACGTGGCGCCCGAGATCCCGTCCGGCGCGAGCTCTGCGCCTGACCTTGCCGCGAGCGGCACGAGGTCCTGCCAGAGCAGGCCCTCGTCGCCGTAGCCGGGCAGCGTCCTGCGGAGGCTGGCGAACGTCATCTCGGGAAGGTGCGCGACGGTCACGTCGATCGTGCTCATGATGGTCTGTCCTCTCAGTGCGGTGCTGACACGATCCAGGGCGGCGAGCTTGCCGCGGAGGTCCTCACGCTGCTGCGAGAGGACGACCCGCTGCGCGCTGAGCGCAGCGTCGATCCTGGAAGGATCGGTCGACCCGAGGAGCTGAGCGATCGTCGCGACCGGGAAGCCCGCGTCGCGCAGCTGAACTGCCAGCTGAGCGGTGGCGAGCTGTTCCGGTCGGTAGAACCGATGACCCGAGAGAGGGTCGACCCAGTCCGGGGCGATCACCCCGTGCTCCTGGTAGTGGCGCAGCATCCGCACGCTGATCCTCGACAACGTCGAGAACGTGCCGATCCGCAGCAACCTGTCGTGATCCATGCCCTCACTGCACACCCTGACACCATGGCAGAAGCAAGCCCGGCGCGGCACCGCGCACGCGACGCCGCCGCCCGGTGCACCAGACTGGTGCTGGACCGACCACCACCGAGGACGGAGACCCAGCATGAGCACACCGGAGACCGTGGACGACGGCGCGCCGACGGACGCGCGCGACGTCGTCGTCCTGCAGCGCCTTGAGAACGGCGCGATCGCCGCCATGATCGTCGTCGCGCTCGTCGCGCTCGACCTGCCCGCGTGGTGGCTCGCCGCGTCGTTCCTGCTCTTCGACCTCTCGATGGTCGGATACGCGCGCAGCCCGCGCCTCGGCGCGCTCACCTACAACGTCGTGCACAACTACACGGGCCCCGCTGTCGCTCTCGCCGTCTACTTCCTCGCCGGGGACGCGCGACCCGGCTGGCTCGTCGTTCTCGCCGCCTGCTGGGCGTTCCACGTCGCGGTCGACCGGGCGCTCGGGTTCGGGCTCAAGCTCCACGGGTTCGGGCACACGCACCTCGGCAGCCTCCAGGCAGCGCAGAAGGCTCGGCCGTAGCAGCCCGGCAGCCGCGCCACGGACGACATGCTCGACGACTGACCCGAGCGCTCGCGGGCCGTCGCTAGGCTGCACGTGAAGCAGCAGCCGAGCATCCGGAGGACGACATGACCCTGCCTCCGCTGGCGATCACGCGCCGCACGCTCCAGGGACGCGCTCCCTGGTGGGCAGCGGTCGTCGGGGGAGTCGCGCTCGTCGTCGTGGGGACGCTGCTCGTCGCCCGGCCGCTCGCCGCGCTCGCCGTCCTGGGGTGGTACCTCGGCCTGAGCTGTGTGCTGTCAGGCGTCGCGGAGCTGTCCGTCCGCCGCAGCGACGGATCCTCCGGACGTCGCACGGCGCGGGCGACCGCGGCAGGCTGGGTCGTGCTCGGAGTCGTCATCGTCGTGTGGGCGGGGCGCTCCGTCGCGGTGCTCGTGCCGCTGGTCGCAGCCGCGCTCGCCCTCTCCGGCACTCTCGCGCTCGTACGTCTCGTGCGCGAGCGCAGCACCGAGCGCTGGTGGCGCGCAGCCGTCGGCGTCGCGGAGGTCGTCTTCGGCCTGCTCGCACTGCTGTGGCCCGACGCGACGCTCGTCGTCGTCGCGATCCTCTTCGGCGGACGCACCGCACTCGTCGGGCTCTCCCTCGCGGCGGGCGGCATCGCCGCCCGCGTGCGGGGCCGGGCACCAGATCCGTCCGCGCGGGCGCGCAGGCCCGTGACCGCCGCGCGCTGGGTCGGCGCGTGCCTCGTCCTCGCCCTCGCCGCCGGGACGGCGCTCATCAGCCACGCGTTCCGTGACGGCACACCTGTCGTCGACGCCTTCTACGACGCGCCCGACACGCTCCCCACGACCTCGGGCACGCTCGTGCGGTGGGACTCGTACGACGGCGACGTCATCGCCGGGATGACCGCTTCCCGTCTGCTCTACGTCACCACGGACGCGTCGGGCACCCCGGTCCTCGCGAGCGCCGTCCTCGCGGTGCCCGACGGGGTGACCGGGGCGCCGCTCGTCACGTGGGCGCACGGGACGGTCGGCGTCGCGCGCTCGTGCGCGCCCTCGCTCGGCCGTGACGCCGTCGCCACGACGACGCTGCCCGCCTCGGACGCGTTCGTCCGCAACGGGTGGGCGGTCGTCGCGACCGACTACCCGGGCATGGGGACCGATGGCCCGTTCCCGTACCTCATCGGCGAGGGGCAGGGCCGCGCCGTGCTCGACGCCGCCCGGGCCGCCCGCCAGGTCCCCGGTGCAGGCCTGGGCGACCGCACGGTCGTCTGGGGTCATTCCCAGGGCGGCCACGCCGCGCTGTGGGCGGGCCAGCTCGCCGACACGTACGCCCCCGACCTCGCCGTCGCCGGGACCGCCGCACTGTCGCCCGCGAGCGACCCGCTCGCGCTCGCCGACGGTGTGCTCGCCCATCCCGGCAGCCCGGGAGCGAGCCTCGCGATGTCCTTCGTCGTCGACGCGTACACCCGCTACTACCCTGAGCTCGAGGTCGACGACGTCGCCGCGCCGTCCGCCCGGACCATCGTCCGTGAGGCCGCGAGCAGGTGCACCGACCAGGGCGGCACGCTCGTGACGATCCTCGCAGGCCTCGCGATCGGCAAGGACCAGCCGATCGTCGACGCCGGCGCCCTCGACGGGCCCTTCGAGGCGCGCCTCGCCGAGAACGTCCCCGCAGGCCCGTGGCCCGCGCCGCTCCTCGTCGTCCACGGGGATGCCGACACGGTCGTGCCCGTGCAGCTCAGCGACGACCTCGCTGCGCGCCTGTGCACAGCAGGGCAACCGATCGAGCTCGTGCGCATCCCCGGAGGCGGGCACCTCGACGTCCTGGAGGACGGGTCGCAGCTCAGCGAACGGCTCGAGAGCTGGACCCGCGAGAGGTTTGCGGGGGAGGACGGCACCGACACGTGCGGCGGCTCGTGACGGCTACGCCCTGACGGCTCACCCGGGCTAAACCGCCCGTCCCCTCCAGCAGCGATCCGTCTAGTCTGTCGGAATTGCGGCATCTGGTCCGGGGGGACATCGATGACATCCGAGACGGCAAGGGTGACGGGGACCGCGACGGTCGACACGGCCGCGCAGGTGGGGCCCGCACTCGCGCGCAGCGGGCGAGAGCGTCACGTCCGCAAGGACATCGAAGGCCTGCGCGCGCTCGCGGTCACCCTCGTCGTCGTCTACCACCTCTGGCCCGACGTCCTGACCGGCGGGTTCATCGGCGTCGACGTGTTCCTCGTCGTCTCGGGATTCCTCATCACGTCCCACCTGCTGCAGCACCCGCCCCGGACGCCACGCGACCTCGCGGAGTTCTGGGGGCGACGCATCCGCCGCCTCTTGCCGGCGTCCTTCCTCGTGCTCGCGGTGACGCTGCTCGCCACGTGGTGGGTGGCGCCGCCGTCCCAGTGGGCCGAGACGACGCGCCAGATCATCGCGTCGACGTTCTACCTCGAGAACTGGGCGCTCGCGAAGCGTGCGGTGGACTACCTCGCCGCCGACTCGACGCCCACACCTGTCCAGCACTTCTGGTCGCTCGGCGTCGAGGAGCAGTTCTACCTCGGCTGGCCCGTGCTCGTCCTCGTCCTGGCAGTGCTCGCGCGGCTGGTCGCCCGCCGCACACGCAGAACGGAGCAGGTGCGGCTCTGGGTCACGGGCGGGCTCGCCGGCGTCGTCGCCCTGTCGTTCTCCGCGTCCGTGCTCGTCACCGCGAAGGACCCTGCGCAGGCCTACTTCGCGACGCACGTCCGCGTGTGGGAGCTCGGCGCCGGGGCGCTGCTGGCAGGTGCGGCACCCGTCGTCGCGCGGGCGCTCGGGGGCCGGCGGGTCGCTCGTGCGGTCCTCGCGTGGGCTGGTCTCGCCGCCATCGTCGCCACCGCGCTCGTGCTCGACGCGTCGACGCCGTTCCCGGGGGCCGTCGCGCTCGCGCCCGTGCTCGGCACGGTCGCCGTCATCGCGGCGTCGAGCGAGGGACGCGGCTCGCCCGAACGTCTGCTGACCCCCGGCCCGGTCCAGTACGTCGGTTCTGTCTCGTACGCGATCTACCTGTGGCACTGGCCGCTCATCGTCCTGGTCCCGCTCGCGCTGGGCCGCGACCGGACGCTGCTCGACGCCGTCGCGATCGGCGCGCTGACCCTCGCGCTGGCGGCAGCGACGAAGGTAGGGGTCGAGGACCCGCTGCGCGGACGCCACCCGCTCGGCGTCCCGCTGCGGCGGACATACGTCTTCATGGCGCTCGGCATGATCGTGCTCGTCACGCTCGCCCTGGTCGTGCGCGCCGACCTTCGGCGCGTCGTCAGGGACGCCGAGCTGAGCCTGGCCGCAGCGGCTGCACTGCCCGGGCCGTGCTTCGGCGCCGCGGCCCTCGTCACGGCGGGATGCGACCCGCACGGCCCCGAGATCGTGCACGCCCCGGTCGTCGCGATGAACGACATGCCCGACCCGTACGACGACGACTGCTGGGTGCTCGGAACCCTCACCGACCAGAAGGTCTGCACCTACGGGTCGACGGCGCCCGACGCCCGAGAGGTCGCGCTCGTCGGCAACTCGCACGGCGGCCACTGGCTGCCCGCGCTGCAGGTGATCGCCGAGGAGCAGAACCTCCGGATCCACACCTACCTCGCGTCACGGTGCTACACCGTGACGGAGCCGCTCGACTTCGGGGACCCGCGCACGCAGGCGTGCCAACGCTGGAACGAGCGCGTGCTCTTCGAGACGTCCGACGGCCGGTACGACCTCGTCGTGGTCTCGAACCTGTTCGGGATGCCGCTCGCAGGCGTGCCCGCGGGCGAGCAGGAGTCTGCCGCGCGCACGGCCTACGGCCGCTCGCTCGACCGGTGGGTCGGCGGCGGCGTGCCCACGATCGTGCTCCGGGACACGCCGCACACCGGCCTGCCGAGCGTGCCCGACTGCGTCGCCGCGCACGCGAGCGATCTTGCGGCGTGCGACGGCGGACGCGACCGCGAGCAGGTCGACCCGCTCGCCGACGCCGCCGAGGCGCACCCGAGCCCGCTCGTGCGGGTGCTCGACCTCACGGACCGGTTCTGCCGCGACGAGACGTGCTACTCGACGGTCGGTGGGCTGATCGTCTACTTCGACGGCGGGCACATGTCCGCGTCGTACGCGCGGACGCTCGCACCCGCGCTCGCCCCCGAGGTGAGTGCGGCGCTCGGCCGTCGAGGGGCGTGAGCGCTGGGGCCTGGGGCGGAGCGGGTGCGAGCGATCCGGTCAGATGTGCGCGGCAGGCGGGGGCGCTGGCGCCTCGGTGGTGTCCTTGTCGTCGTCGTGGTGCCTGATCGACGAGACCTTCGCCTTGAGCGCCTCGCCCGCCTCCGCGGCCGTGTCGGCCACCTTGTCCTTCACGGCCGTACCCGCTGCGCCTGCGACGTCACCGAGCTTGTCTTTCGCGGTCGCGACCGCGCTCTGTACGCGCTCGTCCTGCATGAAGTGGTCGGCCTTGATCTTGATCTGCTCGTAGCGGGCACGGCCCGCCTTCGTCCCGAGGACGTATCCCACGCCCGCGCCGAGCAGAAATGCTGCCTTGGAACCCATCGTTCATCCTTCCGTCGGCCTGTGGTCGGTCCTTCCCATCCTGCGGGCACGCGCGCGCGCCTGCATGTCGGGCCGCAGCGGCCGGGTGCGCATAGGGTGCGGGTCACAGCCCGCCCGGCTCGCGCGCCGCGAACCGCGGGGTGATCATCGATTCCAGACCGCTGACCTGGGAGGACGCTCATGACGCAGAAGTACGCAGCGGTACGGCTGACGGAGACTCTCGAGGGAGGGGCGCTGCGGGACGCCGCGCTCACTCGTCTGGAGGGCGTGCAGACGGTCGACGACGCGCTCGCGGCAGCCCGCGACCTCCCGTCCGGCCTGCGCCCGGGTGGCCCCGGGACGGCCGCGCTCTGGGAGGTCCTCGCCACGGTCGCGGCGCGCGACCTCGCGGTCGCCCGGGCGATCGAGCCGCACCTGGACGCGCTCGCGATCCTCGAGCAGGCGCAGGTCGACGACGCCGCGCTGACGACCGTCGCCGGGCCGGCCGAGGGGCGGACGTGGGGTGTGTTCGCCGCCGAGGGCCCGGGGGTCCGCGTCGACGCGACCGACGGCGTCGGCGGTACCGTCCGGCTCGACGGCACCAAGCCGTGGTGCTCGCTCGCGAGCAGCCTCTCGGCCGCGCTCGTCACCGCGCACCTGCCCGACGGCGAGCGTGCGCTGTTCGCGATCGACCTGCGCCACCCCGGTGTCCGTCAGGGCGACGAGCCGTGGGCAGCACGCGGGCTCACGGAGATCCCGAGCACGTCCCTGCACCTCCACGACGTCCCAGCCGTCCCGGTCGGTGGGCCCGGCTGGTACCTGCGTCGCCCTGGCTTCGCGTGGGGCGGCGCAGGCGTCGCGGCATGCTGGTACGGCGGCGCCGTCGGCCTCGCCCGGACCCTCGTCGCGGCCGTCGCCGCGCGTCCCGAGGCGGAGCTCCTCCTCATGCACCTCGGGGACGTGGACGAGCACCTCGTCGCCGCGCGCGCCGCTCTCACGGAGGTGGCCGGCGAGGTCGCCGAGGGGCGCCCGACGAAGCTCGGTGCCGCGCGGGTCCGCGCCACCGTCGCACGCACGGTCGAGAGGGTCCTGCGTGCGTCGGCGCACGCGCTCGGTCCCGCGCCGCTCGCCCTCGACGCCGAGCACGTCAAGCGCGTCGCCGACCTCGAGCTGTACGTGCGCCAGCACCACGCCGAGCGCGACCTCGTCTCGCTGGGCCGCAAGGTCCTCGCGCAGCGTGAGAACGCGCAGGAGGAGCCGTGGTGAAGTTCGACGCACGCGACCCGGGGACCGACCCGCGCGCGTGGGACGCGCTCGTCGCATTGCTGCCCGCGACGGACGTCGGCGACGCGACCCACGTCGTCGTCGTCGCGCCCCACCCGGACGACGAGAGCCTCGGTGCCGGCGGCCTGCTCGCCTCGCTCGCAGGACGGTCCGTGCGGGTCGACGTCGTCGTCGTCACGGACGGTGCCGCGTCCCACCCCGACGCGCCGGGCGACCTGGCGGACGTGCGAGCCCGTGAGGTGCGCGACGCGGTCGCGCTGCTGTGCCCGCACGCGACCGTCACGCTCCTCGGCGTGCCGGACGGCGGCACGGTCGACCGCCGCGACGACGTCGCTCGCGGTGTGCTCGACGCCGTCGGCGACGGTGCACGCACGCTCCTTGTCGCGCCCTGGCGTGGCGACGGGCACCGCGACCACCGCGTCGTCGGCGAGGTGTGTGCCGACGTCGCCGCACGCTCGGGCGTGCGGCTGTGGGAGTACCCCGTGTGGATGTGGCACTGGGCCACGCCCGACCGCCCTGACCACCCCGACCTGCCGACCGCAGCGATGCGCGCCTACCCGCTGCGTGACCGCGAGGTCGTGCTCAAGACGCGCGCCATCCGGACGCACGCGAGCCAGGTCTTCGACCCGGACGGGCCGCCCGTGCTGCACGGGCGCTTCCTCACGGCGTTCGACCGTGACGTCGAGGTGTTCATCGAGACGCCGAGGCGCACGCCCGCCGCGGGCGACCGCCCCGAGCCCGAGGACGGCACGATGCCCTCGGGATACTTCGAGGAGCTGCACGGCCGCAAGGCCGACCCGTGGGGGTTCGCGACCCGCTGGTACGAAGAGCGCAAGCGCGCCGTCACCCTCAGCGCCCTGCCTGAGCGCGACCTCGGCCGGGTCCTCGAGATCGGGTGCTCGGTCGGGGTCCTCACCGAGCAGCTCGCTGCGCGCGCGACGGCGGTCGTCGCGACCGACGTCTCGGCGACAGCGCTCGAGCGCTGCCGAGCGCGCCTCGAGGACGCGGGTCTCGCCGACCGCCTCACGGCCGTCGACACGAGCGACGGCGCCGTGCGCGATGGTCCGTTCGACACGATCGTGCTGTCCGAGGTCGGGTACTACCTCGGGCACGCGGAGCTCGTCGACCTCGTCTCGAGCCTGCCCGCCCTGCTCGCCGACGGGGGCACGGTCCTCGCGTGCCACTGGCGCCACCCCGTGCAGGACTACCCCCTGAGCGGGGACGCCGTGCAGGATGTCGTCGACCGGCACCTCGGTCTGCCCGAGCTCGTCCGGCACGTCGAAGAGGACTTCACGCTCACCGTCCACGCCCGTGACGCGCGATCGGTCGCGCGGCGAGAGGGGCTCGTATGACCAGCCGACCCGCGATCCGCACGGTGTGCGTCGTCGTGCCGGCGCACGACGAGGAAGCGCTCGTCGGCCGGTGTCTCGCAGGCCTCGCCTCCGCAGCGGGCCGCGCGGCCGCGGCGAGGATCGACGTGCGCGTCACGGTCGTGCTCGACGACTGCCACGACCGCACCGCAGACGTCGTCGCGGCCACCGACCTGCCCGTCCCGCTCGACGTCGTCGAGACCGACGCCCGCTCGGTGGGCGTCGCCCGCGCGCTCGGCACGTCCGCAGCCCTCGCGGGCGTCGACGCGCCGCTCGACGCCGTCTGGCTCGCCCACACCGACGCCGACTCGTGCGTCCCGCCCGGCTGGGTCCTCGACCAGGTGGCGCTCGCGGACAGGGGAGCGGACGTCGTCGTCGGCACCGTCCGCCCCGACCCGGCCGACCTCTCCGAGCGGCAGCTCCTCGCCTGGGCGCGCACGCGCGTCCCGGGTCGCCCGAACGGGCACGTGCACGGCGCGAACCTCGGTGTGCGTGCGAGCGCCTACCTCGCGGCCGGGGGATTCGCGCCCGAGCCGCTCCACGAGGACGTGCACCTCGCCGAGCGGCTTCGCTCCGCGCCGGGCGTCGTGGTCGTGGCGTCCGACGTCGTCGACGTGCTCACGTCCGGCCGCACGGTGGGCCGGGCACCCGGTGGGTATGCCCGTTACCTGCGCGAGGATCTTGCCCGGGCCTGAGGTGCGCGGCCGACGGTCTGACTAGGTGCTGACGGCGGCGTCGGGCCCCGGCGGTGTGGTGCCACGGAGCAGGGCGTCGAGCCGGTCGAGGGCCCCCGACGCAGCCTCGATCGCGGCGACGTCTGCGTGGTCGAGCCGGGAGAGCGCGGAACGCACCTCCCCGGACCACGCCTCGCGGATCACGGCATCGTCGGACCGTGCGCGGTCTGTGGTGACGAGGAGAGTCTGGCGGCGGTCGGTCGGCGAGGGCTCGCGGTGGACGAGGCCGCGCTCGACGAGGACGCGGACGGCGGCGCTGGCGTTGCTCTGACGCAGGCCGACGGACCTGGCGAGCTCGGTGACGGTGATGCCCGGCGAGTCGAGGACGTGCTTGAGGACGGCGAGCTCTGTCGTCGGCAGCGGTTCGAGCCCGGCGACGTGCGGGACCGTCCGGTGGACGGTCCAGGCGAGGTCGCGCAGCACGTCCGCGACGTTGTCGGGGGCGCCGTCGGTGTCCATGGCCACGATCGTACAACATATGTTGACATACATATCGTGGCATATGTAATCTCACCGGGTTCCCCATCTCCGACCTGAGGTCACCATGTCCGCTCCCACCACCACGCGCCCTGCTGGCGCGCCGCTCCCGACTATGCTCTTCGCGGTCCTGTGCCTCCTCACGGCTGTCGCGCCGCTCTCGATCGACATGTACCTGCCCGCCTTCCCCGCCATGGCCGTCGAGCTCGGCACGACGGCGAGCGGGGTCCAGCTCACCATGACCACCTTCCTCCTCGGCCTCGCCGTCGGCCAGCTCGTCATCGGCCCGATGTCCGACGGGACGGGACGCCGACGCCCGCTGCTCGTCGGCACGCTCCTGTGCTTCGTGGCGAGCGTCGGTTGTGCGCTCGCCCCCGCTGCCGAGCTGCTCGCGGTCGCTCGTTTCCTCCAGGGCCTCGGTGGGGCCGCCGGCATCGTCCTTGCGCGTGCCGTCGTCTCGGACACGTCGGAGGGTACGAGGGCCGCCAGGCTGCTCGGGGTGCTCACGATCATCGTCGCGATCGCCCCCGTGGCTGCGCCCCTCCTCGGTGGCGCCATCATCACGGGTGCGAGCTGGCGCGCAGTGTTCTGGGTCATCGCAGGACTCGTCCTGCTGATGTTCATGGGTGCGCTCGTGTGGGGCACGGAGACGCTCCCCGCCGAGGAGCGCTCGGGCGGCGGGCTCGGCGCCGCGTTCGGTGCGATGGGCGCAGTCCTGGTGAATCGCGCCTATGTCGGCTACATGCTCACGTTCTGCTTCGGGTTCGCGACGCTGTTCGCCTACATCGCCGCGTCGCCGTTCGTGCTGCAGAACATCCTGGGCTTCTCCGCGGGGACGTATGCGGTCCTGTTCGCGCTCAATGCCCTCGCGATCACCGTGACGAGCGCCGCAGCAGCCGCCCTGGCCGGGAAGTTCAGCCCACGAGGGATGATCCGCGTCGGTCTGGCCGTCATGTCGGCGTGCGCCGTCGCTCTCCTCGTGCTCGTCCTCGCGGGCCTGCCCACCTACCCGACGCTCGCCGCGTTCTTCCTGCTGCAGGGGTCGCTCGGGCTCGTCTTCGGTAACGCGACCGCTCTCGCGCTCGCCGCGTCCGGCCGGCACGCGGGTACGGGCTCCGCGCTCCTGGGCGCCGTCCAGTTCCTTCTCGCGGCTGCCATCGCCCCGGTCGTCGGGGCCCGCGGGGACCATGACGCGCTGCCGATGGCCGTCGCGACGGTCGTGTTCGGCGCGGTCGCCGTCATCGCCTTCGCCAGCACGCGCACGGCCGACGTCCCCGGCGCCGTCCGTGCCGCGGACGGCGAGGCGGTGGCACGGACGGCTCCGGAACCGGAGTCGAGCCCCGCTCTCACCCTCACCTGAGCGCCGCGCACGGCCCAGGCAGCACAGCGCCTGGGTCGTGCGCGTCCGTCGTGCCCGTCAGTCCCGGGCGCGATACCCCGCGAGCAGCGCATCGACGACCTCGGCCGTGCGGAGCGCCGTGCGGCCGGTGCTCGGGCACGTCCCGTGCCCGGTGAGCTCGTCCACGACCGTCTGGATGAGCGGCTGCTGCACCACCTCGGGGTAGGGCGCCTCGATGCGCCGCTCCGTGCCGCCGCTGCGCAGGACGAGCGGGTCCTCGCCGAACATCGAGAACGTCAGCCGGCCACGCGTCCCGACAAGCTCGACGCGGTCGGTGCGCTCGTCCGCGTCATAGCCCCACGTGCCCGTCCCGACGGCGCCGCTCGCCCAGCGGAACGCGCCGACCACGTGGTCCTCGGCGTCGTACGCGCCCGCGAGGTTCGAAGCGAGCCCGTGGACCTCCTCGACAGGGCCGAGCAGGAGGTCGAGGAAGTCGAGCGCGTGCGACCCGAGGTCGACGAAGAGCCCGCCGCCCGAGACCTCCGGCTGCAGCCGCCACGGCGCGTGCCCCGGCTCCCACATCTCGCGTGGCGAGAGGTTCTGCACGGTGACCGTACGCACGTCGCCGATCGCACCGTCGCGCACGAGATCGACGATCGTCGCGTACCGCGGCATCGCGCGGCGGTAGTAGGCGACGAACAGCGGGACCGACGCCGCGTCGCACGCCTCGATCATCGTGCGCGCCTCGTCCGCTGTGCGCGCCATCGGCTTCTCGACGTAGACCGGCTTACCGGCCGCCGCGGCGCGCAGGGCGTAGTGCGCATGCGAGTCGGGGGGTGTCGCGACGTACACCGCATCCACCTCAGGGTCGCCGATCAGCGCGTCCGCGTCGTCGTACGAGCGTGGCACGCCGTGCCGGCGCGCGAAGTCCGCCGCCTTGGCGCCGTCGCGCCGCATGACAGCGACGAGCGACGACCGCTCGGCGCGCTGCAGACCTGGTCCCGACTTGCGCTCCGTGACGTCGCCGACGCCGATGATCCCCCAGCGGACATGGTCCAGTCGTGTCGTCATGCCGTCACGGTAACGGCCTTCCGCCGTCTCAGGTTGCGGGCTGGCGAGGTGTGCCAGAGCGTGGAAGGCGGGTCGGAGCGCAGCGGAAGCCCGGCCTTCCCCGCATGACGAGGAGAACGCCATGACCGACTACCCGACCTCGTTCCCTGCCCAGCAGCAGGAGCCCCCCGGCCTCACGGCACCGATGCAGCCGCAGCCCGACCACGGTGAGGCGAGCTATGTGGGCCACGGCCGGCTCGAGGGCAAGCGCGCCCTGATCACCGGGGGCGACTCCGGCATCGGACGCGCGGTCGCGATCGCCTACGCCCGCGAGGGGGCCGACGTCGCGCTGTCGTACCTCGCCGAGGAGCAGGAGGATGCCGAGGAGACCGCGCGGTGGGTGCGCGAGGCGGGCCGCAAGGTCACGTTGCTGCCCGGCGACCTGCGCGACGAGGAGACCTCCCGCAAGGTCGTGCGCGACGCGGTCGCGGCGCTCGGTGGGCTCGACGTCCTCGTCAACAACGCGGGCTTCCAGATGGCGCGCCGCGACTCGATCGCCGACGTCACGACGGACGACCTCGACCGCGTGCTCAAGACCAACCTGTACGCCCTGTTCTGGGTCACTCAGGAGGCGCTCGAGCACCTGCCCGACGGCGCGAGCATCATCAACGTCTCGTCGATCCAGGCGTACCAGCCGTCGACCACGCTGCTCGACTACGCGTCGACCAAGGCCGCGATCAACAACTTCACCGTCAACCTCGCGGCCGAGGTGGGGGAGCGCGGCATCCGCGTCAACGCCGTCGCACCCGGCCCGATCTGGACGCCGCTGCAGCCCGCGACGCAGTCGGAGGAGAAGGTCGAGAAGTTCGGCCAGGACACGCCGCTCGGCCGCGCAGGCCAGCCCGCCGAGTGCGCCCCGGCGTTCGTGTTCCTCGCCAACGACGCGGACTCGAGCTACGTCTCCGCGACCGTCCTCGGCGTCACGGGTGGCAAGCCCGTCTTCTGACGGTCAACAGGCCGGGGCCCCGACGCTGCTGCGTCGGGGCCCCGGCCCTCGTGCGTTCGTGCCGGGCTCACCCGGCGTCGAAACGCTCGTCGGGCGTCTCGTCGACCTTCTCGTTGTGCAGGTCCGTCTCGGGTGGGCCGGGCGTCGTCTCGGGAGTCGTGGCGCCGTCCGTCCCCGCCGTCGGGGTCTCGTGCTCGTCGCTCATGCTGCGCTCCTCCTGGTCCTGGGGGATGTCGTGCCTCCACCTTGTGCCGTGGCGGCGCCTCCCGCATCCGGAACGTGGCTCGTGCGGTGTGCGGACGCCGCGTAGAGTGCCGCCATGCGCGACAGCAACGAGGCTGGTCAGCCCCCGCACGCCCCGCACCGGTCGGACGAGCGGGAGATCACCGCGCCCGTCTCCCTCACCCGCCCCGACGGCCGCCTCGACCCCGACGCGGTCGGCTGGACCCGCACCCCGCTCCACGACACGGACGGCATCGGCCACGGACGCTTGGGCTGGGGGCGCAACAAGCGCTGGGAGTACTGGGCCGTCACGACGCCGACGCACGTCCTCGCCCTCGTCGTCTCCGACATCGGGTACGCGGCCGTCCCGAGCCTGTTCCTGCTCGGCCGTGCGACGGGCGAGGAGATCGACCTCGAAGCCGTGCGGCCGTTCGGGCGCGGCACGTCCCTGCCCGGGACGCTGGGCCGCGGCCCGGCCCGCGCGACGACGAGGACGTTCCGTCTCGCGGTCGACGAGGTCGAGGGCGGCACGCGCCTGCGCGGCGAGTCGCCGCGCGTGCGGTTCGACGTCGTCGCGCACCGACCCGACGGGCACGAGTGCCTCGGCGTCGTCGTGCCGTGGGACGAACGCCTGTTCCAGTACACGGTCAAGGACGTCGCCCGCCCGGCCACCGGCAGGATCTGGGTCGACGGCGTGGCGCACCGCCTTCCCGACGGGGACTCGTGGGCGACGCTCGACCACGGCCGGGGACGCTGGCCCTATTCGATCTCGTGGAACTGGGGCGCAGGTTCCGGCCGGACCGACGGGCGGGTCGTCGGTATCCAGGTCGGCGGACGCTGGACCGACGGGACCGGTGCCGTCGAGAACTCCCTCCTCGTCGACGGCCGCCTCACGAAGATCAGCGACGAGCTCGTGTGGACGTACGACGTCGAGGACTGGATGCGCCCGTGGCGCGTCGAGGGTGGGTCGGTCGACCTGACCCTCACCCCGTTCCACGTCAAGGAGTCCGAGATGGACCTCAAGGTCGTGTCGGGGCGCACGCACCAGTGCTTCGGCGTGTGGTCAGGACGCGTGCGTGACGAAGCAGGCACGTGGGTGCGTGTCGCCGACGTCGTCGGCTGGGCGGAGGACGTGCACCACCGGTGGTGACGGGGTTGCGGCACCGGATTCACCCGGCGCCATGGCGGTCGAGGCGCGGGTTCACCCCGCACGGAGTCGGTCGGTCGCGCTAGCCTGAGCGCGGGCCTGGAGGCCCGACGGCACGGTGACGGGGCGAGGACGTCGTGCTGGTGGAGCGGCGTCGGAGGACGTCGCGGTGCTCGTCGAGGAGCTTTTTGTGATTCGGACCAGGGGGATCGCAGCCGCGTGCGTCATGGCGCTGGCTGCTGTCACGCTTCCCGCGACCGCATCCGCAGCGGAGGTCGACGCGTCAGCGTCGAGCCTCGCTCGCGAGGTGCGCGCGACGATCGAGGGCGAGCTTCTTGTCGCCGTCGCACACGGGCCAGGGGTCGAGAAGACCCTCGTGTCGGTGCGGACCGACGAAGGTGCGACCGTGCCGATCGACGCGGACACCGCGCCAGAGTCGCTCGCACAGGCGGCCTCGGGCGCCGAGGTCGCCGTGACCGTCGTCGTCCCTCAGGACGTGCGAGCCGAGCTGCGCGCCGACGGCCTGAGCGACGCTGCTCTCGCGGGCGGGGCCGCGGCAGACCTGGTCGCTGACGCCCTTGCGGAGGTCGAGACCCCGGTCGTCGCCGCGACCGCGACGGTCGTGGACGAGGAAGCGCCCACCGAGCTGGCTGGCAGCACCGCGGCGGGCGGTGCGGTCGCCGCGGCCGCTGCCGCGAAGACGCACGACGCGTACGTCGCGATCATCGACGACGCCAAAGCAGCGGGTGACTACACCGAGGCTCAGGCTCGGGCTTCGATCGCCGCCGGTGCCGGCTACTGGAAGCGGGAGACCGGCGGCGTGGTGAACGGCATCTCCGTCAAGAAGGTCGTCAAGCACAAGACCACGGACGTGTGCACCACGATCGCGAGCAACGGGAACTACGGGGTCGAGCAGGTCTGGTCGCAGATCGGGGACACCTACTTCCCGACCCAGGCGTTCACGAGCGCGAACGCGAGCCACCTCGTGGTCTTCGTGCCGCGCGGCTGCTTCGACGAAGGGCTGATCGGCTGGACTGGCATGGCTCGGATCAACACGGGCCTGGCCTCCGGTGGAGAGGTCATGCTCGCCATGGGCGACGACCACACGGTCGCGCACGAGCTCGGTCACAACTTCGGGCTCGGACACTCGGACATCCTGCGCGACGGCAAGGAGGAGTCCTACCTCGGCGTGCACAGCGTCCAGGGCATCGCGATGTTCCGGGATATGGCCTACACGACCACGTACGCGACGCCATCGCTCGACGTCGCATACGAGTGGCTCTTCGACTCGGTGCCTGCCGGTGCGATCACGACAGGCAGCGCGACCGGGGCGACCACGCTCAAGCCCGTGACTGCGGCCTCCGGCACCAAGGGCCTGGCCTTCTACGACAGTGCCCAGCGGATGTACTTCGTCGAGTACCGCGACGGCGCCGGCACCGACGCCGGCACCTTCTACTCCCAGCTACGCAACGTAGTCTGGCCCGAGAAGAGGTTGGACGCGGGCCCGGGTGTGCGCGTGTACCAGCTCGACCAGAAGTTTGGCTGGCGCGTCCTGACGCTCGGTACCTGGCGCGGGGACGGCTGGCACTCGACCATCACGGCGGGCGAGTCGCTCACGACCCGGGACGGCAAGCTGAAGATCACGGCCGAGGCGGTCGGTGGGGGCACCGCGACCGTGAGGGTCACGGGTGCGAGCGCGAGCAAGACCTCCCTCTCGGTCGCCAAGGCGACGCACGGCAAGAAGACCAAGGTCAAGGTCAAGGTCACCGGTGGCGTCCGTCCGCTCGGCGGCGTGACGCTGTATGACGGCTCGAAGAAGATCGGCGCCAAGGCGCTCGCGCTCGACGGGACCGCAACCTTTTACCTCCCCACGTCGACCAAGGCCGGCAAGCATGCCCTCAAGGCGGTCTACAGCGGCTCGACCGCGCTGGCCGGATCGAGCAGCACGCGCACGATCAAGGTCGCGAAGGCGAAGGTCAAGGCCAAGATCATCAAGGCCAAGAACCTCAAGGCAGGCAAGAGCGCTCGCCTCACCATCCAGGTGACCGGGACGTCTTCGACCAAGCCCCAGGGCAAGATCGCCGTCAAGGTGGGTTCCAAGACCGTCTCGAAGATCGTCAAGCTCAAAAAGTCGAAGGGGCGCTGGATCGCCGTCGTCACGACGAAGAAGCTGCCCAAGGGCAAGATCAAGGTGGTCTACGCGCCGGCGAAGGCTGCGTCGAAGAACCTCGCGAAGACGACGGTCACGACGTCGAAGCGAGCCCGGTAGGGAACCACCCCGGCACTCATTCCCGCGGAGGATGTCCCGTATGGGACGACACGGATAGTGTCGTCCCATACGGGACGCAGGGGGCGCCCCCGCCACAGGGACTGAGGCACTCATGCGCATGCGCTCGACGTTCGGAACGACCCCTCGCGGCTCGCAGCCGCCGAGGGCGGGAGGCAGGCGCGGAGCGCTTGCTGTCGCCTTGGCCCTCGCTCTCATGACGCCGGGTGGTGTCGCCGGTGCCGTTCCCCAGGCGAGCGCCGCACCGCTCGCCCCGGTCACCGCGCCGGGCCCGAGCACGAGCGAGGCCGGTCGTGTCACGGTGGCGACCGACGACTACGGCTCGACGATCACCTGGCGTCACGAGGGCGACCTCCCTCTGGGAGATGCGCGTCCCGAGTTCTTCGCCGACGGCGCCGCGCTCGGTGTGCCGACGAGGTTCGGGCCCGTGCTTCGCCTGCGCGTGGCCGGCGCCACCGCCCTGAACGCCTCGAGCATCGCGGTCGTGGCGTCCGGGCGGCTGCTCGACGGGCCCGCGAGCGCGGCCGCGGCCGGTGCGCGCGCCACGGTCGGCTCCGTCGCCGCTGGCGCGGCGGGGGACGTCGGGGCCGGCGCGGCCGCCCTGACAGCGGTCACGGCGCCCTCGAAGACCGTCACGTCGGACCCGGGCAGGCCCGGGAAGCTCAAGACCACGAGCTTCGACTACAAGCTTCCGGGCGTCCGCGTCGAGGGATACGCCGCGAAGGTCGAGATGAAGGGCCACGTCGTGATGCCCGTCGGCACCCGGGGCCAGCGACCCGTCGTCGTCTTCCTCCACGGACGCCACGCCACGTGCTACGTCGGCGGGGAGGTCACCGGCGACTGGCCGTGCCTCGCGCCTGCCAAGCCGATCCCGAGCCACCTCGGCTACGTCTATGCCCAGAAGCTCCTGGCGAGCCAGGGCTACGTGACCGTGTCGATCTCGGCGAACGGCATCAACGGTCAGGACTGGGCTGACCAGGACGGCGGATCCAAGGCACGCGCGGATCTCGTCCGTCGCCACCTCGACGTCCTCGCCGACTGGCAGGTCGGCAAGGGGCGCGGGCCCGCGGCGCGCACGAAGCTCAAGGGCGCGATGAACCTGCGCAGGGTGATGACCGTGGGACACTCCCGCGGGGGCGAAGGTGTCGTCCGCGCTGCGATCCGGGCAGGCTCGGGGGACCGGTTCAGGATCAAAGGTCAGGTGCTCGTCGCGCCGACCGACTTCGGCCGTCAGGTCGCCGTCGGCGTCCCGACGACCGTGCTCCTGCCCTTCTGCGACGGCGACGTCTCCGATCTTCAGGGACAGCAGTACGTCGACCAGGGGGCCCGCATCGCGGCGGGCGACCGCTCGCTCAAGACGTCGGTCCTGATCATGGGCACGAACCACAACTTCTTCAACACGCAGTGGACCCCTGGCGTCGCCAAGGCCCCGGCCGACGACGACGTGTGGGGCGACGACCCGCTCTGCGGGAAGACCGCGCCGACCCGCTTGTCGGCCAAGCAGCAGCGCGACGTCGGGGCGACCTACATCGCGGCCGCGGCGCGGACCTATCTCACGTCGAACCGGTCAGCGGCCCCGCTCCTCGACGGGACCCCCGTCCGCGCAAGGTCTGCGGGCAGGGCCGTCGCGCTCGTCCACGCGACGGGCGGCAACCGCCGCACGGTCGTCCGGCCGTCGGCGGGGCTCACCGTCAAGGCCGCGCGGGGGGCGACCGCATTCGTCTGCGAGGGCGGCCAGTCGGAGGGGCCGCAGTCGTGCGACCCGACGCAGAGCCTCTCGTCCCCGCACTGGCCCGCTCCCGCTTTCGAGACGACCGCCGACCCGGTCCGTGGTGTTCTCGTGTCGTGGCGCAAGGCGGGGGCGCGGGTGACCTTTCCTGACACCCCGGCGCTCGACGGGAAGTCGTACCTCGACCTGCGACTGGTCGTCATGCCCGGGCGCGGCAAGCCGGACCTCTCCGTCGTGCTCAAGGACGGCAGGGGGCGCCGCGTGACCCTGCGTCCGCAGGCGAGCGCACAGCGCCTTCCGTCCGGCGCCTGGAACCACGCCTGGGCGCAGAACGTCCGTTACCGACTCCCTGCAGCGAGCAAGATCGATCTCGCGAGCGTCACGAGCCTGACGCTCACGTCACGCTCGGCCGCCGGCAAGGTCGTGCTGCTCGACGTCACGGCGGCCAAGGCGAAGCCTGCGGTGACCACTGCGAACGTGCGCAACGTCGCGTTTCTCGACGTGCCCGCCGCGACACTCGTCACCGCGGTCGCGGACGGGGAGCAGACCGCGACGGTCCGCATCCCTGTGCGTGGCTCGTTCGCCGGCACAGCCAAGGTCTGGGTCGACGTCATCGACGCGCAGCGCGGTCCGGGGGTGAACGGCTCCGGGCTGCGGACGATCAAGCCGGGACAGAGGTACGTCGACGTGGCCGTCACGTACTACGGGGACGACGTGTACGTCGACGAGTCGTCCGGTGACCTGGCGGGCTACACGATCGTGGCGACGGCTCGGCGAAACGCCGTCGTCGACACGTATCTCGGCGCGGTCCACACCCGCTCCCGGTCGCCCAGGCCGACGCTGAGCATCGTCCAGACCGACGTGACGGCAGCCCCCGGCGGCTCTCTCGTGTGGCAGGTGCGGCTCTCAGGACCGGTCAGCCAGGAGACCTACCTCACCGCAGTCGCCGCGCCCTTCAACGGGACGCCGATCCGGGTCTCCGACCTCGTGCCCGCCTGGGCGGCGCTGCGCGTGCCCGCCGTGGACCCGCGCACGAGCCTCGCCGACGCCGGGCTCGCCATCGAGGCGGTCATCCCCGCAGGGGCGACGTCAGCAGTCTTCGAGATACCCGTCCGCAGGACGGCAGCTGCAGGCGGTGCGGTGCGGCTCGAGCTGCCGCAGGAGGGCTATCTCACCGCGCCCGTGACGCTCAGGGGCACGATCACCGGATGACGCAGACGGCGGCGCCGACCCTCGAGGGTCGGCGCCGCCGTCATGGCCGGCTCGCTCGCGTCAGAGGTAGTCCTTGAGCCTCTTCTGCAGGTCCTCACGGACGTCCGAGACCTTCACGCCTGCGGTGCCGCGGTCGTAGAGCATGACGAGGTGCGGTGCCCCGCTGATCTGCTGGACCTCGAACAGCTCTGCCCGGCGCGGATGACGGCCGACGCCGAGCATCGGCTCGTTCTCCAGGTCGATGTAGATGTACGCGCCACCGGGCGTGACGCCTGCATCCGTGAGGTCTTGCCAGCGCTGCGCATACTCCTTCGTGTTCGCGTCACCGAAGAACTTCTGGTGGCGGGGCTTGTCGAGCTTGTGCGTGCGCCCGACCGTGTGCGGCACCCACGAGCCGTCCTCGAGGACGGCGAGCCGCGGCCCGACCATCCAGCCGCGCACCTCGGTCGTCCGCCACGAGACGTCGGGAACCCCCGGCTTCGCGTCAGGAACCGGGACCGCGACGAGGATGGGCGCCGGAGCGGCCTTGCCACGCGCGAGCGCCTTGGCGGTGTGGCGCAGCTCGAGCTCGAACTCGTAGAGCAGGTCGGCGCGGACCTGCTCAGGGTGCGCGCTGGACGGCACGACCGGCTGAGGGCCCGTGGTGGGGCGGGCGTACGGCGAGGTCGCCACGGGTGCTGCATGTCCCGGCGTCATGGCCGGGGAGACGTCATCGGCTCTCATGGCCACACCATAGTCGGTGCTTTCAAGATGCGGAATCCCATCTCGTAAGGGAAAATCCGCGGCCGACCATCCGCGCGCCTCCCACTAGGATGATCGGATGCTCGACGACCCCGCCGCGACCCCGCCCACGCCCCCCGCGACGAGCCCCACGGTCGTCGAGATGTGGACCGACGGCGCGTGCAAGGGAAACCCGGGACCGGGCGGCTGGGGCGCATGGATGCGTGCCGGCGGCCACGAGCGCGAGCTCTGGGGCGGGGAGGCGCACACGACCAACAACCGCATGGAGCTCATGGCCGTCATCCAAGGTCTGCGCGCTCTCAACAGGGCGTGCCAGGTCACGCTCCACGTCGACTCGTCCTACGTCATGAACGGCATGACGAAGTGGCTCGCTGGGTGGAAGCGCAACGGCTGGCGCACCGGGGACAAGAAGCCCGTCAAGAACCAGGAGCTCTGGCAGGACCTCGAGGCCGAGGTCGCGAGGCACGACGTCCGCTGGGTCTGGGTCAAGGGGCACGCGGGCGACCCGGGCAACGAGCGGGCGGACCAGCTCGCGAACCGTGGGGTCGACGAGGTGCGCGCGCGCTGAGCCGCACGCCCCCTCGCGGCGTCTCGCCAGCGAGGTCCGGCGCTCCAGACGGTGATCGGCGCGGAAAACAGGGCCGAAGGTCACTGGCACGACCCGGCACCGCCGGGCCATCGTGGACGTACATCTCGACGGGGAGGCGTGCGCATGAGGATCGCGGTTGCTGTGGCCAGCAAGCACGGGGCCACGAAGGAGATCGGACACGCGGTCGTCGAACGGCTGCGGGAGCTCGGCCATGACGTGACCGAGCACGACATGGCATCGACGAGCGCGGAGGACCTCGACGAGGCGGAGGCGCTCGTCCTCGGCGGGGCCGTGTACTTCGGTCGATGGCCGAACGAGGCGAACGACCTGGTCGACGACCTGGCGGACCGGGTCGACGGACGGCCGGTGTGGTTGTTCTCGAGCGGACCTGTCGCGCCCGACGGCGAGCCGACGAGCGTCGAGGAGTCGACGATCGCGATCGACGGGACCATGACCGCGCTCGACGCGCGCGAGCACGTCATGTTCGGAGGCCGCCTCGACAAGACCGTCCTGTCGTTCGTCGAGCGTGCGGTCGCCCGGGCGCTGCGCGCTCCGGATGCCGACACTCGCGACTGGGACATGATCCGGGCCTGGGCCGATCACGTCGACGAGGCGCTCAGGGCCTCGTAGGGCGAACGCTCAGGCGCCTGGCTCCGCGGCGACCTCGAAGGGGGTCAGGGCGTCGCGCTCCTCCGGCGTGTCCCACGCACCCGCGTGGCTCGACGGCGCGATCGCGGCGATCGTCGGTGCCCATCGGACGCTGTCCTCCGGGAAGCAGCGCTGGAGCAGGTCGATCATGGCGCTCGTCGCGGTCGACGCTCCCGGTGAGGCGCCGAGCAGGCCGGCGATCGTGCCGTCGGCCGACGCGACCACGTCGGTCCCGAACTCGAGCCGTCCACCCTTGGTCTTGTCGCGCTTCATCACCTGGACGCGCTGGCCCGCCGTGATGAGCTCCCAGTCCTTGGGGTGCGCGGTCGGCATGAACGCCCGCAGCGTACGGAACTTCGCCTCGGGGGTCTTGGCGACCTCCTTGACGAGGTAGGCGGTGAGGTCGACGTTGTCGAGGCCGGCGCCGAGCATCGTGACGATGTTCCCGGGGCGGATGGACGTGAACAGGTCGAGGAGCGAGCCGCGCTTGAGGTACTTCGTCGAGAACCCGGCGTACGGCCCGAACATGACCGAGGCCTGCCCGTCGACGACGCGGGTGTCGAGGTGCGGGACGGACATCGGGGGAGCACCGACGTCGGCCTTCCCGTAGACCTTCGCGTGGTGCTTCGCGACGATCTCCGGGTTGGTCGTGCGCAGGAACTGGCCGGAGATCGGGAAGCCGCCGTATCCGCGGATCTCCTTGATACCGGACTTCTGCAGGAGCGGGAGGGCGCCGCCGCCCGCGCCGACGAAGACGAAGCGCGCGTTGACCGTGCGACGCGCGGGAGACGCGTTCCACGAGAGGTCGCGCACCTTGACGTCCCAGCTGCCGTCGCGGCGCTTGCGCAGGTCGCGGACCTCGTGCTGGAGGTGGAGGCGGTGGCCCTGCGCGGTCAGGAGGTCGAAGAGGGAACGGGTCAGTGAGCCGAAGTCGACGTCGGTGCCGGACGCGGCGCGTGTGGCAGCGACGGGCTCGTCACCGTGGCGGTCCTCCATGAGCAGCGGCGCCCACTGCGCGATGACCGTGGGATCGTCGGAGAACTCGAGGTCGGAGAAGAGCGGGTGGGCAGCGAGCGTCGCGTGCCGGCGGCGGAGGAAGTCGACATTCTTCTCACCGCGCACGAAGGTCATGTGGGGGGTCGAGCTGAGGAACGTGCTCTGGTCGCCGATCAGCCCGGCGGTCACGAGGTGGTTCCAGAACTCTCGCGAGACCTCGAACTGCTCGTTGATCGTCACGGCCTTCGAGATGTCGATCGACCCGTCGGGGCGCTCGATCGTGTAGTTGAGCTCGCAGTGCGCCGCGTGGCCGGTGCCCGCGTTGTTCCACGGGTTCGAGCTCTCGAGCGCGACGTCGTCGAGCCGCTCGAAGATCTCGATGTTCCAGGTGGGCTCGAGCAGGGAGATCAGGGAGCCCAGCGTCGCGCTCATGATCCCGCCGCCGATGAGGACGACATCCACGGTGTTGTTCGCCTTGGCCATTCGTCGATGTTAGGTGGGACGACTGGGACGAAAGGCCTGCGTCTCACGGTTGGTTGCGTGACAAATGCCACGTCGACGAATCCGGCTCCGGGGCTTGACCCCGGAGCCGGACAGGGTGCATCGGGCTCAGTACCTGAACGTGTCCAGGTGGGCCTTCAGGTCGACCGACATGTGCGCGAGCTCGCGGGTCGCTTCCTGCATCTGGGTGACGACCTCCGTCGTGGTCGAGGCGGCAGTCGCGACCCCGGTGATGTTGGCGGCGATCTCGCTCGAACCGGTCGCGGCCTCGATCACGCCGCGAGAGATCTCGGCCGTGGTCGCGGTCTGCTCCTCGACCGCCGAGGCGATCGTCATCTGGAAGCTGTTGATGCTCGCGATGATGTCCGTGATCTGGGCGATCGCCGCGACGGCGTCGCCGCTGTCGTCCTGGATGACCTGGACCTTGCGCACGATGTCCTCCGTCGCACGCGCCGTCTCCTGCGCGAGCTCCTTCACCTCGGACGCGACGACCGCGAAGCCCTTGCCGGCCTCACCGGCGCGCGCTGCCTCGATCGTGGCGTTCAGGGCGAGCAGGTTCGTCTGCTCGGCGATCGACGTGATCAGCTTGACCACGTTGCCGATCTCGTGGCTGGACCTGCCCAGGCGGCTGACCGTCTCGTTGGTCGTCGCGGCGACCGAGGTCGCCTGCTGCGCGACGCGTGCGGCCTCGTGCGCGTTCAGCGCGATCTCGCGGATCGACGCGCCCATCTGCTCCGCCCCGGCTGACACCGCCTCGACGTTCCGCGAGACCTGCTCTGCGGCGACGGCCACGACCGAGGCCTGCGCCGACGTCTCCTCGGCTCCGGCCGCGACCTGCGTCCCAGCCGCCGACATCTGCTCGGAGCTCGCAGCGATCGTTCCCGACGCGCTCCCCGCCTTCGCGAGCGTCTCGCGCAGCGAAGCCTGCGCTCGCACGAGCGCCCCCGCCATCTCGCCGAGCTCGTCGCGCGACGTGACCGCGGGATCGCGCGTCAGGTCGCCGGTCGCCATCGCGTCCGCCGTCCGCTGCACGTCGGTGACGGTGCGCGTGATCCCACGCACGACCGTCCAGGCGAGCGCGAGGGCTGCGCCCAGCCCCAGCACCAGCGCGACGACGAGGATCGTCCGCCGCGACGACATGAGTGCCTCTCCTTCGTCATATGCCACGGAGGTGGCGGTCGCGTGGGCCTCGGCCTCCTCGGAGAAGGCGTTGAGGGCGGCGTCGCCCACCGGGTAGATCTTGTCGTGGTAGACGACGTCCAGGTTCGTCGCGCCGCTCTCGACGGCGGGAACGAACTCCGACTCGAACGCGGCCGCGAACGCGCGCGCGGAGTCCAGGCCCGCGGCCGTCCGGTCGGGGTCGACAGCGCGGGGCATGTAGTCCTCGACGAGCGCCTCGAGCGTCGCTGTGCGTTCCGTGAGCTCGGCGCGCAACGCGGCGCGGTCGGCCGGGGACTCGAACGCGAAGAGGTTCGCGCGCACGCGGTTTCCCTGCATCATCCGCTGGATCTCGTCGAGCTGGTCGAGCGGCACGGCGTGCTCGAGGTACATCCGCTCCTGACCGTCGCTGAGCGCCTGGGCGGTGGTCACCGCGAGCACGCCCATGCCGGTCGCCACGACTGCGAGCGCGCCGACCGCGCTGCCGATCCGGACACCCACCGGGAGGTCGCCGAAGCGCCGCCGCCTGCCGGTGTCGGAGCTCATGCTGGAGCGGGAGGTGGTGCTGGTCATGAGGGGCCCTTCTTCACGTCTGGGGGAACTCCATCCCGATCGGACGGGTCCGTGCTTCCGTGACCTTTCGTGCAACGTGACGAAGACCCCCCGAGCGTGCGGCCTGGCTCGCCCGGCCCTGGGCGCAGTGGCATCATGACGCTCGTGGTCAACCGAGCGACGCCCCTGTACCCCGAGATCGAGCCCTACGACCAGGGGCTCCTCGACGTCGGCGACGGGCAGCAGATCTACTACGAGCAGTGCGGCAACCCGGACGGCAAGCCTGCGGTCTTCCTGCACGGCGGGCCCGGCGGTGGCGCGACGCCGCGCCACCGACGTGTGTTCGACCCCGCGCGCTACCGGATCGTCGTCCTCGACCAGCGCGGCTGCGGCCGCAGCCTGCCGCACGCGAGCTCGCCCGACGCCGACCTGTCGACGAACACGACGTGGCACCTCGTCGGTGATCTCGAGACGCTGCGCACCCACCTCGGGATCGAGCGCTGGCAGGTGTTCGGCGGCTCGTGGGGGAGCGCGCTCGCCCTCGCGTACGCGCAGACGTACCCCGAGAGGGTCACCGAGCTCGTCCTGCGGGGCATCTTCACGCTGCGGCGCGCAGAGCTCGAGTGGTTCTACCAGCACGGCACGTCGATGATGTTCCCCGAGCTGTGGGAGCAGTACCTCGCCCCCGTCCCCGAGAGCGAGCGCGGCGACCTCATCGCCGCGTACCACCGCCTGCTGACCGACCCCGACCCCGCCGTGCACGTGCCCGCAGGTGTCGCTTGGACCACGTGGGAGGCCTCGACCGTCAGGCTCCTGCTCGACGAGGAGGCGGTCGCGAAGGCCGCCGACCCGAAGCACGCGACCGCGTTCGCGCGCATCGAGAACCACTACTTCATGCACGGCGGCTGGCTCGAGGAGGGGCAGCTCATCGCCGACGCCGCGACGCTCGCCGGGATCCCGGGCGTGATCGTCCAGGGACGTTACGACGTCGTCTGCCCGGCCGTGTCCGCGTGGGAACTCCACCAGGCGTGGCCCGGCTCGGAGCTCGTCATGGTGCCGGACGCCGGCCACTCGCTCGAGGAGCCCGGCATCCTCGCCGCGCTCGTGGCCGCGACGGACAGGTTCGCCGACCGCTGACGGACACGAAGCCTTGACGCGGGGCAGGGAGGTGCAGGATCAGCCCGACCGGCGCCGCGCCTCCTCGACGCTCCGCTTGAGCGCGTCCATGAGGCTGACGACCGTGCCGCCGCCTTCCTCGTCACCCTCGGCCGGCGTGCCGAACGTCGCCTCGGTGTCGAGCGACTCGCCCTTCTCGAGCTTCGCGTCGATGAGCTTGCGCAGCTCAGCCTGGTAGTCGTCCGTGTACTGCTCGGGGTGGAAGTCACCCGCGTACGACTCGACGAGCGACGCCGACATCTTCAGCTCCTGAGGAGTCACCTTCGCTCCGGCGCCACCCTCGAGCTCGTCCGGACTGCGCACCTCGTCCGCCCACAGGAGCGTCTGCAGCGTGAGGATGTCGCCGCGCGCCCGCAGGGCCGCGAGCCGCGTCTTCTGCCGCATCGCGAACCGCGTGATCGCGGTCAGCTCGGACGCCTGGAGCGTCTTGAGCAGGAGGGCGTACGGCTTGCGCGTCTTCGGGTCGGCCTCGAGGTAGTACGTCCGGTCGAGGAGGATCGGGTCGATCTGGTCCGACGGCACGAATTCGACGACCTCGATCTCGCGGCTGTGCTCCGACGGGAGCGACGCGAGGTCCTCCTTCGTCACGACGACCGTCTTCTCGCCGTCGTCGAACGCCTTGTCGATGTGCTGGAAGTCGACGACCTCGCCGCACACCTCGCAACGGCGCTGGTAGCGGATCCGCCCGCCGTCGGCGTCGTGCACCTGGTGCAGCGGGACGTCGTGCTCCTCGAGCGCGCTGAAGAGCCGGACCGGCACGTTGACCAGCCCGAACGAGATCGCACCCTTCCACACCGACCGCACGGTCCCAGTGTGCGACGTTTCCGCCGGGGTCGCAGGATGGACAGATGGTGCGCACGACGACGATCGAGGTCGACGGCCGCTCGCTGCGCGTCACGAACCTCGACAAGGTCATCTACCCGGCGACCGGGACCACCAAGGGCGACGTGCTCGACTACTACCTCGCGATCGCCCCGACGATGATCCCGCACGTCGCGGGGCGTCCCGTGACGCGCAAGCGATGGGTCCACGGCGTGGGGACGGCGGACGCGCCCGGGGAGGTGTTCTTCCAGAAGAACCTCGAGGCGTCCGCGCCGCCGTGGGTGCACCGCCAGGACCTCGCGCACCGCGACCACACGAACACCTACCCGCTCGTCGAGGAGGAGGACGGTGCCGCGACGCTCGCCTGGTTCGCGCAGCTCGCCGCCCTCGAGGTGCACGTGCCCCAGTGGCGCTTCGTCGACGACACGACCTCGCGCGGCACGATCGTGCACCACCCTGACCGGATGGTCCTCGACCTCGACCCCGGCCCCGGCGCAGGACTGGCCGAGTGCGTCGCCGTCGCGCGCCTGTGCCGCGAGATCGTCTCCGGGATGGGCCTCGACCTCGTCCCCGTCACGAGCGGCTCGAAGGGCATCCACCTGTACGCGCGCCTCGACGGGACGCTCGCGAGCGACGACGTGTCCGCCGTCGCGCACGAGCTCGCACGGTCCCTCGAGGCCGACCATCCCGATCTCGTCGTGAGCGACATGAAGAAGTCCCTGCGCGAGGGCCGGGTCCTCGTCGACTGGAGCCAGAACAGCGGCAACAAGACGACCGTCGCGCCCTACTCGCTGCGCGGACGCGAACGCCCCGCCGTCGCCTCACCCCGCACGTGGGACGAGCTCGACGACGACCTCGCGCAGCTCGGGCCGCAGGAGGTGCTCGACCGCGTCGCCCAGATCGGCGACCCGATGGCGGTCGCAGGCACGGGCGAGGGAGCCGAGGACCGGCTCGCGCAGTACCGCGCCAAGCGCGACGAGTCGCGCACGCCCGAGCCGTTCACGTCGTCCGGCAGGGACGCCGACGGCCCGCCGACCTTCGTCATCCAGGACCACCACGCGAGCCGCCACCACCACGACTTCCGCCTCGAGCACGACGGGGTGCTGCTGAGCTGGGCGCTGCCGCGACTGACGCCGTCGAGCACGGGCCGCAACAACCTCGCCGTGCAGACCGAGGACCACCCGCTCGACTACGGCACCTTCGAGGGCACCATCCCGAAGGGCGAGTACGGCGCAGGCACCGTGACGATCTGGGACGCAGGCACCTACCAGGCCGAGAAGATGCGCGACGACGAGATCATCGTCGAGCTCGCAGGGCGGCCCGACGGCGGCCTCGCTAACGACGGCGGCCCGCAGCCCCCGACGTTCGTCCTCATCCGCACCGACGCGGAGAAGAAGCAGTGGCTCATCCACCGCATGGACAAGCGCAAGCACCGCGAGTCGTTGCGCCGCCGCGGCCTGCTGCCGGCAGCGGGTCCCGACGACGGCGCGCCGCCCGAGCCCGCGCGGGACCTGCGTCCGATGCTCGCCTCGCCCGCAGACGCCGTCGTGCGCCGCGACCTGGCCCGTGCGGGGGCCGACGACAGCCCGTGGGCGCTCGAGATGAAGTGGGACGGCATCCGCGCGATCGTCACCGTCGACCCGGACGCGAGGACGTGGTCCGTGCGCACCCGGGGCGGCCACGACGTCACGGCGGGCTACCCCGAGCTTGCCGAGCTCGTCGACCGCGTCCACGTCCCGGCCGTCCTCGACGGCGAGATCATCGCGCCTGGCCCTGACGGGACGCCCGACTTCTCACGGTTGCAGACGCGCCTCGGCCTCACGGAGCCGCGTGACGTCGAGCGCGTCCGGCGCACCGCCCCCGTCGAGCTCGTGCTGTTCGACGCTCTGCGCGCGAGCGGTCAGGACCTCACCTCGCTCCCGTACACGCAGAGGCGCGAGGCTCTCGAGATGGTCGTCGACGCCGGCGGGACGATCCAGGTGCCCGACGCCGTCACACTCCCGCTCGAGGACGCGCTCGCAGTCTCCGAGAAGCTCGGGCTCGAAGGGGTCCTCGCGAAGCGACGCGACTCCGTCTACCGGCCCGGCGTCCGGTCGACGGACTGGCGCAAGATCAAGCACGCGCAGCACACGGACGTCGTCGTCGTGGGGTGGCGTCCCGGGCGCGGGGAGCGCACCGGGTCCATCGGGTCGCTCCTCGTCGCGACGCGGACGCCCGACGGCCTGCGGTACTCGGGCCGCGTCGGTGCGGGTCTCTCCGACCGCGATCTCGCGCGGCTCGAGAAGAAGGTCGAACCGCTCGCGGCGGACCGGCCGATCGTCGACGACGTCCCGGCGGCCGAGTCACGCGACGCGCGCTGGCTGGCGCGCGGGCTCCTCGCCGAGGTCGAGCACGGCGGCTGGACGGGGAGCGGGCGGCTGCGCCACCCGGTGTGGCGCGGCCTGCGCCCGGACCTCACCGCGTCCCCCGACGGGACTGTCGACGCCTGACTGCAGGACTGTCCGGCGGCTGGCCCCAGGACCGCCGCTCCCGCGAGCTCCGTCCCGGCTCAGCCGATCGCCGGCGGAGCCTCCTCGCGGCGCACGGGCGCCGGTGCGGTGCCGTCGCCGAACGGGCGCCCGCCGAGCGAGTCACGACCATGCTCCGTGAGCCACCCCGACAGGTCGGGGCCAGCCGGGACGACACCCGACGGGTTCACGTCGCGGTGCACCTTGTAGTAGTGGTCCTTGATCTGGCCGAAGTCGATCGTGTCGCCGAAGCCGGGCGTCTGGAACAGGTCACGCGCGTACGCCCACAGCACCGGCATCTCGGTGAGCTTGGTGCGGTTGCACTTGAAGTGTCCGTGGTAGACGGCGTCGAACCGGACGAGCGTCGGGAACAGCCGCACGTCCGCCTCGGTGATCGTGTCGCCGACGAGGTACCGCTGCACCGCGAGCCGGTCGCTCAGCCGGTCGAGCTGCGCGAAGAGACGCTCGTACGCGCGCTCGTACGAGGCCTGCGACGTCGAGAAGCCGCACCGGTACACGCCGTTGTTGACGTCGCGGTAGATGTCCTCGACGAGCGCGTCGATCTCGTCACGGCGGTTCTCGGGATACAGGTCGGGCGCTCCCGTGCGGTGCAGCGCCCTCCACTCGGTGCTCAGGTCGAGGGTGATCTGCGCGAAGTCGTTCGTCACGACCGCGCCGTCGCGCGTGTCGACGATCGCCGGCACCGTGATGCCGCGCTCGTAGCCGGGCACGCGCTTGAAGTACGCGTCCTGGAGGCGTTCGATGCCCAGCACCGGGTCCACCCCTCCCGGGTCGAGGTCGAAGGTCCACGACCGCTCGTCGTGCGTCGGGCCGCACAGGCCGAGCGAGATCGCGTCCTCGAGACCGAGGAGGCGCCGCACGATGAGCGCCCGGTTGGCCCACGGGCAGGCGCGCGCCGCGACGAGACGGTAGCGGCCGGCCTCGACGGGGTAGCCGTCCGCGCCGTCGGCGGTGATCCGGGTGGCGATGTACCGGGCGTCACGGGTGTACTCGGGGGAGGCGTACGTCATCTCTGCAGGCTAGACGGCGGACCCGGGCCGCGCCGCCCGGGACTGGCGGTTACGCTCGTGGCTGCGGCACGAGGGAGGGGACCGATGGACGAGAGCGGACCGGCGCGCAGCGCACGGTGGCGGCCAGGGCACCGGGTCCCGCCCCGGTGGTTCCGCTGGTCGTCGGTCGCGCTCGCGGTCGTCGTCGTCAGCGCGCTCGTCGCTCTCGTGACCGCTCGCACCGACCTGAGCCTGGGGCCGCACGAGGCGCGCTACGAGGTGACGATCGACGGTCAGGTCACGGTCGACCTGGGGCCGCTCGGCACGATCGAGCTCGACTCGCCGGCCCCGGCGGGGCTCGGCGTGCTCGTCACCGTCAAGGAGATCCCGTCCGACCTCTCCGCGCTCGAGCAGAGCCCGACGCTCGAGGCGCTCACGAACGACCTCCAGGCGTACCTGCAGTTCTTCGGGGGCCCGTCCGCGACGATCCACGACGCGATCGACGGTCTGCTCCGGGACGCGGCCACGAGGTTCGTCCTTCTCCTGGCGGGTGCGGCCCTCGTGCTCGGGCTCGCGCTGCTGCTCGCGGGATCGCCGCGACGCTACGAGCTTGCGCACGCGTTCGCGCCGCACTCGGCGACCGTGTCGTGGGCGGTCGTGCTGCTCGTCGCGACGCTCGTCGTGACGAATCCTTCGACGGTCGAGCGCAACACCGCGGGCCAGCGGGAGACGACCGTGTTCGCCGGCACGGCGCTCGAGGGGGCGCGCATCACCGGGCGCCTCGCGGGCGTCGTCGAGACGTATGGCGGGCAGCTCGTCAAGGTGTACGAGGACAACGAGATGTACTACGCGGAGCTCGCTGCCGCTGCGGAGGCGGCATGGGTCGAACGCGCCGAGTCGGACTCGACCGCGGTGTCGCTGCGGCTCCCGCGCGCGACGTCGCCCGACCGCACCGGGTTCGAGGACCTCGTGGGTTCGGACGACACGGCGGACGGGGAGCAGACGCCGGACCCGTCCGGTACAGGTGACGGCTCGACAGGCACGCCGAGCTCCGCGCCGTCGGACGACGAGACGACCGAGGCCTCCCCGGAACCGACCGAGGAGCCTGACCCTGACGACGTCGTCACGTTCCTGCACGTGTCCGACCTGCACTGCAACGTCGGGATGGCCCCGGTGATCCGGCGCATCGCGGACCTCTCGGGAGCCGACGCGATCCTCGACACGGGCGACCTCACGATGAACGGCACGGCCGTCGAACGGTTCTGCGTGACGACCTTCGCGGGCGCTGCGCCCGATGGTGCGCCGTACGTCCTCATCACGGGCAACCACGACTCGGCCGAGACGGCCGGGCAGGCCCGCGCCGCGGGCATGACGGTCCTCGACGGCGGCGTGATCGACGTCGAGGGCGTGCGGATCCTCGGCGACGGGGACCCGAACGAGACGCGTCCGGGGATCGGCACGCAGCTGACCAGCGAGGAGGACGTCGAGGCGTTCGCCGACCGGATGATGCGGGTCGCGTGCGACGAGGACGAGCGGGTCGACCTGCTCATGGTCCACACGCCGCGCTCCGGGACGGCTGCGCTCAGCAGCGGCTGTGCCGCGACGCAGCTCTCCGGGCACGTGCACCGTCGGATCGGCCCGACGCGCGTCGGGCTCGGCGTGCGGTACGTCAGCTCGACGACGGCGGGGGCTGCGGAGGGCCAGCTCACGGTGGGTCCGCTGCGCGGCGAGTCGCAGATGACCGTCCTGCGGTTCGACCGCACGACGCACCGGATGCTCGACATGCGCGTCGTCGTCGCGCGACCGGACGGCAGCGTCACCGTCGGTGGTGCGGTCGCGTTCCCGTCGCCGTCGCCGCAGCAGGCGGAGGGCACGGGCGCCGAGAGCGCGCCGTCGGGCGGGCCTGGTCAGGAGCAGGACGAGCCGCAGTGAGGCGGCGTTCGCGGGTCGAGACGCCGTGAGCGGGCGCGGGCCGGGAGGGGAGCGCGGTGCGACGATGGCGGCATGAGCCGCCGCATGGTCGTCATCCTCGTGTCCGTCGTCGTGGTCGCGCTGCTCGCGGTCCTCGCAGGTCCGCCGCTGTACTCGCGCTGGCAGGAGAGCCGCAACCCTGACCCGATCACGCTCACGAGCGCCCCCGCGGAGCCGCCTGCGTCGGGGCTGTTCGATCCTGACGGTGCGTGGACCGTCGGCGCGGGATCTGAGGCCGGGTACCGGGTCGAGGAGGTGCTGCGCGGCGAGGACGTGACCGTCGTCGGGCGCAGCAAGGACGTGACGGGTGACGTCACGATCGCGGACGGCCAGCTCACCACGGCGACGGTCGCGGTCACGACCGCGACGATCGAGACGGGCGTGGGGCCGCGCGACAGCTTCCTTCGAGACACGCTCGAGACGAGCACGTTCCCGGACGCGACGTTCGAGCTCGGAGCGCCTGTCGCGCTTCCCGAGCTCACGGGGGAGCCGGTCGCGGTCGAGGTGACGGGGACGCTCACGATCCGCGACGTCGCGCGCGAGGTCACGGTGAGCATGCAGGCGCAGCGGTCCGGCGACGGCGTACGTGTGAGCGGCTCGATCCCCGTGACGTTCACCGACTTCGAGATCGAGGCGCCGAACCTGGGGTTCGTGCAGGTCGAGGACGCCGGGACGATCGAGATGCTCCTGGTGCTCGCGCGCGCCTGACCTGCCGCGCCGCCGCGGCCGGGGCTCGTGCTCGTTGCGAGGTGTCCGCGCGACGTGCAAAAGTTCGGTATGCCGAACTTTCGGTTTCGCCACTACGAACGACTCCTGGTCGTCGCCCTTGCGACCGCCGCGGTCGCAGCCTGCAGCGGGGAGCCTGCGGCTGCCCCGGCGCCGTCCGCCGACGACCGCCTCCACGTCGTCACCACGTTCACCGTGCTCGCCGACATGGTCGCCGAGGTCGGCGGCGACCGCGTCCGCGTCGAGTCGATCACCAAGGCTGGCGCCGAGATCCACGGGTACGAGCCGACACCCGCCGACCTCGTCCGCGCGCAGGGCGCCGACCTCGTCGTCGACAACGGGCTCGGCCTCGAGGCGTGGTTCGCACGCTTCCTCGACGACGTGGACGCGCCGCACGTCACGGTGAGCGACGGCATCGTCCCGCAGCCGATCACGTCGGGCGAGGCAGCGGGCCACCCGAACCCCCACGCCTGGATGTCGCCGACCGCAGGTCAGACGTACGTCACGAACATCGCTGACGCGCTCGCCGTGGCCGATCCCGACGGTGCTCCCGTCTACCGGGCCAACGCTGCGGCCTACCGTGAGCAGCTCGCAGGCCTCGCTCGCGAGCTCGCCGACGCCGTCGCGACCGTCCCCGAGCCCGCACGCCTCCTCGTGACGTGCGAGGGCGCCTTCTCCTATCTCGCCCGTGACGCGGGCCTGCGCGAGGCGTACCTCTGGCCCGTCAACGCCGAGTCCCAGGCGACCCCGCGCTCGGCCGTCGGCGTCGTCGACGCGGTGCGCCGGGGCCGCCCGCGCGCCGTCTTCTGCGAGTCGACCGTGCCCGACGTCGCGCAGCGCCAGGTCGCCCGCGAGACAGGCACGCACCTCGCAGGCCCGCTCTACGTCGACTCCCTCTCGGGCCCCGACGGGCCCGTACCCACCTACCTCGACCTGCTCCGCCACACGACGACCACGATCGTCGCCGGACTCACCCAGGAGGAGCTGTGAACCCCGCAGCCACATCGCCCGCGCTCGAGGTCCACGACCTCAGCGTCCGTTACGGAGACGTCGTCGCCCTCGACTCCGTGAGCCTCACGCTGCCGCGAGGCTCCGTCACGGGCCTCGTCGGCGTCAACGGCTCCGGCAAGTCGACGCTCATGCGCGCCGTCGTCGGCGCCGTCCGGCCCACGAGCGGGACCGTGACGATCCTCGGACGTCACGCCGACACGGCGCGGCGCGCGGGCGCGCTCGCCCACCTCCCGCAGAGCCAGGACGTCGACTGGACGTTCCCCGTCGTCGTGCGCGACGTCGTCGAGACGGGGCGCTACCCGCACCTCGGCCCGATGCGCCGGCTCCGCGCGCACGACCGCGCGGCTGTCGCGGAGGCGCTCGAGCGCGTCGGGCTCACCGATCTCGCCGACCGCCAGGTCGGCCGGCTGTCCGGCGGGCAGCGCCAGCGCGTGTTCCTCGCCCGTGCGATCGCCCAGGAAGCGGACGTCCTGCTGCTCGACGAGCCGTTCTCCGGTGTCGACAAGACCCAGGAGGCCGGGATCCTCGCGCTGCTGCGCGACCTCGCCGCCGACGGCACCTCCGTGCTCGTGTCCACCCACGACCTTCCGACGCTGCCCGGCCTGGTCGACCAGGTCGTCCTCCTCCAGCGCCGCGTCCTGTTCACAGGCCCGCCCGACGAGGCGCTCGCGCCCGAACGCCTCGTCGAGGCGTTCACCGGCCTCGACCTCGGGCGGATCGGGGACCTGCGTGCTCCCTCCGGCTCCATCCCCACCATCCCGACGACGCCGAGGAGCGCCTCATGAACGACGTCATCGCCACGCTCGTCGAGCCCTTCCAGTACGGGTTCCTCCAGCGCGCGTTCACTGTCACGCTCGTCGCGTCGATCGTGTGCGCGCTGCTCTCCTGCTGGCTCGTCCTCGTCGGCTGGTCCCTCATGGGCGACGCCGTGTCGCACGCCGTCCTGCCCGGCGTCGTGCTGTCCTACCTCGCCGGTGTGCCGTTCGCCGTCGGCGCCCTCGTCTTCGGGATCGGGTCGGTCGCCCTCATCGGCGCCGTGCGCGACACGTCGAAGCTCAAGGAGGACACCGCGATCGGCGTCGTCTTCACGAGCCTCTTCGCGCTCGGCCTCGTGCTCGTCTCCGTCACCCCGAGCCAGGTCGACCTCAGCCACATCTTGCTCGGCAACGTCCTCGGCGTCGCCCCCGCCGACCTCGTGCAGGTCGCCGTCCTCGGCGCGATCGTCGTCGTCGCGCTCCTCGCGAAGCGACGCGACCTGACCCTCTACGCGTTCGACCCCGCGCACGCCCACGCGATCGGCCTCTCGCCGCGGCGCCTCGGCGCGCTGCTCCTCGGCCTGCTCGCCGTGACCGTCGTCGTCGCCCTGCAGGCCGTCGGCGTGATCCTCGTCGTCGCGATGCTCATCATCCCCGGCGCGACCGCCTACCTGCTGAGCGACCGGATCGACCGGATGCTCGTCGTCGCGCCCCTCGTCGCGGCCGTGTGCGCCGTCGTCGGCTTCACCGCGTCGTACGCGCTCGACGCGTCGCCCGCCGGGATGGTCGTCCTCGCGCAGGGCGTCGTGTTCACGTGCGTGCACCTCGGCACGTGGCTCAGGCGTCGACGGTTATCGTGAGCCTGTGCGCCGCGACATCGACATCACCCCCGTCGTCGAGGACTACCTCAAGGTCGTGTGGTCGGCCCAGGAGTGGTCCGACACCCCTGTGACGACCAAGCAGCTCGCCGAGCGGCTCGGGGTCGGCGCGTCGACCGTCTCGGAGACCGTCCGTCGCATGTGCGGCATGGGCCTCCTCGAGCACGAGCGCTACGGCGCGATCTCGCTCACCGAGGAGGGCCGCGACCTCGCCGTCGCCATGGTCCGCAGGCACCGCCTGCTCGAGACCTACCTCGTGGAGCGCCTCGGCTACCAGTGGGACGAGGTCCACGAGGAGGCCGAGGTTCTCGAGCACGCCGTCTCCGACCTGCTCATCGACCGCATGGACGCCGCGCTCGGCCACCCGCGCCGCGACCCGCACGGCGACCCGATCCCCACGGCGCAGGGCGAGCTCGAACCGAGCTCCGCCCGCACGATCGACGAGCTGCCGCAGGGCACGGCCGGAGTCGTCACCCGCATCTCCGACGCCGACGGCGACATGCTGCGCTGGTTCACGGACCTTGGCCTCGGTCTCGACGCACGCGTCGAGGTCCGCGCCCGGCGCGAGTTCGCCGGCGTCGTCACGGTCGCCTGGACGCCCGGCGACGGCGGACCCGAGCGGGAGGCCGACCTCGGCCTCCCCGCCGCACGTGCCGTGTGGGTCGACGTGGTGGATGCCGAGGCGGGGGAGTGACCGCCGCGACGGACGGCCAGACGCCCGGCCTGCGGGCAGCGATGCCCGCGCTCCTCGCGCTCGCCGTCGGAGGCTTCACGATCGGCACGACCGAGTTCGCGTCCATGGGCCTCGTCCCGCTCATCGCCGACGACCTCGCGGTCTCGGTCCCGACTGCCGGGCACGCGGTGACCGCGTACGCCGTGGGCGTCGTCGCGGGCGCGCCGACGCTCACGGTCCTCGCGGCCCGCGTCGAGCGGACCCGTCTGCTCCTGATCCTCATGGGCATGTTCGTGATCGGGCACGTGCTGTCGGCGCTCGCGGGCTCGATGGGCCTGCTGATCGTGGCGCGGTTCCTCGCAGGGCTGCCGCACGGTGCGTTCTTCGGCGTGGGCGCGGTCGTCGGGGCTGCGATCGCGGGGCCGCAGAACCGCGGCAAGGCCATCGGGATGATGATGGCTGGCCTGACCATCGCGAACATGATCGGCGTACCGCTGACGACGCGCGTCGGGCAGCTGTGGGGCTGGCGTGCGACGTTCTGGATCGTCGCCGTCCTGGCGCTGCTCACGATGCTCGCGCTCTGGCGTCTCGTGCCGCGCGGCGCTGGCGGCGAGGGGTCGTCGGTCCGGGACGAGGTGCGCGCCCTGCGCAACGGCCCGCTCTGGCTCGCGTTCGCGGCCGGCGCGATCGGCTTTGGCGGCCTGTTCGCCGTCTACACGTACGTCGCTCCGCTCGTCACCGAGGTGGGTGGCATGGCTGACTCGAGCGTGCCGCTCGTCATGGGGCTCTTCGGGCTCGCGATGACGGTCGGGGTGTTCTTCGGCGGTCGGCTCGTCGACCGTGGCGTGCTCCGCACGGTCGTGCTCGGCTTCGTGTCGACGCTGCTCGCTCTCGTCCTCCTCGGGGCGACGGGCTCCGCGCCCGTCATGCTCGTCGTCGGGCTCGTCGCGCTCGGCGTGACGTCACAGGTGCTCGGGCTCGCGATGCAGGCTCGGCTGATGGACCTGTCTCCGCTCGCACCGTCGCTCGGGGCAGCCCTGTGCCACTCGGCGCTCAATGCGGGCAACGCGGAGGGGGCGTTCGTCGGCGGCCTCGTGATCGACGCGGGCTGGGGCTACCTCTCGACCGCGTGGGTCGGGGCGGCGCTGACCGCCGTCGGGCTCGTGATCGTGCTCGTCGCCGGGCGCCAGCGCGTCGGCCTCCCGGTCGCCGAGCGGGTCCGACGCAGCCTCGAGGACGAGCCCGCCGACGAGGCGTGACGCCCCCAGCCGACGTCCAGACATGCATGGGACCATGGTCCCGGCCGCAGCCGGGCGGCCTGGAACCGAGGAGCGCCCAGTGACCGACAGGACCGCCGCCCACGTGCCCGACGGCGCGTCGCAGCTCGACGAGACCGACGACGGAGTCCTCGCGCCGCGCCCGCTCGCGGACCGCACCCTCGGCCGCCTGCTCGTGGTCCTCGGCCTCGTCGGCTTCGCGGGCTCGCTCGCGCTCGCGATCGAGCGCTACCTGTCGCTCGTCGACCCGGACCACCAGCCGACCTGCTCGATCAACGCGCTGCTCACGTGCAGCCCGGCGATGGCGTCCGACGCGGGCAGCCTCCTCGGGTTCCCGAACCCGTACATCGGCCTCGGGGCGTTCCCCGTTGTCGTCACGATCGGCGTCGTGCTCCTCGCCGTCCCTGGTATCGCGCTCCCGCGCTGGTTCTGGCGGACGTTCCTCGCTGTGACGACCGCCGCCATGGGGCTCATCGGATACCTCGTGTACACGAGCCTCGAGGTCCTCGTCGCGCTGTGCCCCTACTGCATGGTCGTGTGGTTCGCGACGCTGCCGATCTTCTGGTTCCTGCTCGTGCGCAACGTCCAGGACGGCCTGTTCGGGGGGAGCGCGTCGTCCGGCATCGTGCGGCAGCGCGGCCTCCTGCTCGCGGCGATGTTCGTCGCGCTGCTCGCGTGGATCGTCGTCGGCCTCGGCCCGAGCGTCGCGGGCGCCTTCGCCTGATACTCGGCGACGTCGGCGGTCCACCGACGACAGCGGCTACGTGATCAACACCGCGTCCTATGGTGCGGGCGACTGGTTGATCACCTCGACGACTCTCGGCGAGGGCGGTCGCTCCCACGAACCACGACGCTCTACGACCCGGCGACCGGGTTGGTGACCGGGACGATCGCAGCTTCGGCTGGCACGATCTCCACCGGCTTTGACCTGTGGGGCCGGCAGACGACCTACACCGACACCGACGGTGCGGTGACCACCACCTCCTACGATGCGGCTGGACGAGTCGCCGCGGTGGCGGACCCGACGGGCACGACCACCTACGCCTATGACGGGGCCGACGAGCGCCGCGGCCTGGTCACCTCCTTGAACGTCAGCGGCGTGGGTGAGTTCACCTCGACGTACGACGCCGCGGGTAGCCCCGTGTCGAGCTCGTTGGCAGGCCAGTTGAGCTTGACCAACACGTACGACCGGGCCGGGGAGCGCACTGCGTTGACCTACGCCTCGGGTGACGCCGAGCTTGCCTCGTGGTCCATGGGATACGACATCCAAGGGCGAGTCACGGTCCAGGAGGGACCGAGCGCTGGCACGGAAGGTCGCACGCAGTCCTTCACGTATGACGGGGCTGATCGCCTGGTGTCCGTCAAGGACGTGCTCGACGGCATGTGCACAACGCGGGACTACGGGTTCGACCACGGGGGGAACCGTCTGTCGAAGACGGTCAAGACCTTCGAAGGAGAGACGTGCGTCGGCGAGGCTGCAGTCGAGTCGAGCGCGTGGACCTACGACGGCGCGGAGCGGGTCCAGACCGGCGCGAACGGTCAGGGCGCGTACGTGTACGACGCCTTCGGACGCCAGACGAGCGTGCCGGGCGTCGACACTGTGGTCGGCGCCGACGGTGGGGCGCTGTCCCTCGGCTACTTCGACAACGACCTGGCGCGATCGATCACGCAAGGGGATGCTGCGACGACGTTCGCCCTTGACGCTGCGCATCGGCGAGCAGCGCAGACGACCGTCACGTCCGGCTCGACGACCACTGTCCAGCGTCACTACACTGACTCCTCCGATACCCCGCGTTGGGCCACGACGACTACGGACGGTAGTCAGCCGGTCGTCTCGCGTTATGTCTCGGGCATCAACGGGGACCTTGCCGCCACGGTGACCGGTTCGCGGGTCACGTTGGACGTTGTCGACCCGCTCGGGTCCATCGCCACCACGCTGACTCTCGACGGGGCCAAGCGCACGGTGGCAGGCCTGGGCGTCTACGACGAGTACGGCAACGCCATCACCTCCGGCCCGTCGGCCGGAGCACTCAGCTACGGATGGCTGGGCGGCAAGGAGAGGGCCACCGACGGTTCCGGCCTCGTCTTGATGGGCGTACGGTTGTACAACTCCGTCACCGGCCTGTTCACCTCCGTCGACCCGGTCGAAGGTGGGAATGAGACCGTCTACGGCTACCCAAGCGACCCCGTCAACAAGCTCGACCTCGACGGCCGTAAGGGCTGGTGGTCCCGCAACTGGGGGAAAGTCGTCGTTGCAGCGGTAGTGATTGTGGCTGTGGCGTGTGTCGCTGCCTCAGGCGGCGGATGCATCGGAGCCATCGCCACCGGTGTGCGGACTGCTCGGGCTCTCCCGGGGGCAGTACGGTTGCTTCGTGGTGTCAAGGCGGGCAAACAAGGGCTTTCGGCTACGGCTCGGCAAAGCAATCTCGCGGGGCGCATTTGGACTAGGGGTGAGCGCACTGCCCATAGCGGGACGACATGGGGGCAGCCCTTTACTCGCTATAGATCGCTTCACACAGGGAACCAGTACCGCACGCCAACGATGAAGAACAATCCGGGCTACAAGGGCAAATGCTCGAAACTTCGAATCGGGCAAAACAAATATACACGTGAGAATACGATAGGGGACGCATGGTGAAGCGTCTGAGAGTGTCTGTGCCGCAGGGTCTGTGGCGAATGGGGCAACGTCGATTCTATGGCGGAGGTCGCGACAGCGACGGCGGGGAATTCTTGTTTCGCGTCTCCGGAGTTGCGGTTGAGCGCGCCCCGGTCTCTCGTTGGCGGTCCATTCGACACCCAGCCAGCCAAGAGTCGCCTTTGGCGTGGATGAGTTTTGAGTGGATTGCCGCGTTCGACTCCTCAGAATGCGCGAACCCGAGTATCGATGTACTTCAGACGCCGTCAGGTGGGTATGACGCCTTCTGGATCGAGGGTCTTGAATCCTACTGGTGGATCACGGACATGTCCGGCGTGGAGGCGCTGGCAGAGCGCGGGCCGCTCGTTGCCGACTGGGCCCCAGGTGTCGCGGCCACGCTCCGAGGCGAGCCGGTTCTTGGCGGCTTGGCGCCGATTGGTGAGCGGGTCGTCGAGGGGCATGTCCACGAGATCGTCGGGGTAACGATCTTCGACTGCGGTGAGCTCGAGAGGGATGCTGACTGGCGGGGCGCCGCCCGACCTGAGTTTCGTAGCGGTAAGGGGGCGGCGAGTCGTCCGCGAGGCTTTGTACCGGCGTCGATTGAGATCGATCTTGCCTTTGAATGGTGCGCCATTCCGGTTGGGTGCGCAGCGCGGTCTGGCCCAGGATTTCGCGGAGGTTCCAATGTCTCGTTCGCTGGGCGCGCTTCGTACGTGGCCTGTGCGATAGACGAGATGAGGGGCGTGGAGCGAGGTCAATGGGAGGAGGTCCTGCGCAATTGGTTTATCGTCCTCTAGCAATTGAGCCTCGCCACGTGTTCGTCACTACCCTTGGCGCCAGTACTCGTCGAATGGGACCCGTTGTGTGCGGTGCGGATATAGCGTCGCAGCAGCAGCAGCAGCAGCAGCAGCAGCAGCAGCAGCAGCAGTGGTGGCGGCGACAGGATGGGCGGTGCGCAGGATCTCGGCTCGCGGCACCCGCGATGCGGGGAGCCGCGCGGGCCGGTCGGGCCGTCGTGAAGGCGAGTGGGCGTGAGATCCGGATCGGGAAGAACGTCAGAATCGCACCGTTGGTGAACAGGACGAGCCACCCGACCGGACGGTTCCCCCACTACCATCGCCGCGCAATAGACAAGACATCGGGCAAGACTAAGCCGGGGGGGGGGAATCGCTAGGCATCGTCCTTGGGACAAACGCTCTACCGATCGGGGTTGGAGGGATCGCTTTTGAGGCAAATTGCTGTCTTGTATCCTATAGTGCTAGATGATGGTGGGGATATCGCCACTTTTGCGAGTCCGTCCGAGCTTCTGCTTGGAATAGAAGGCATTGATGTCCGTGACAATGTGTACGATGCTTGGGATTCTTCTGGTCGGGTCCTGAGGCTGATTGTGATTCCCGGGGGGTTTGGCGCTGAGCCAACGCAGGTCGAGGACCGGGAGGGCCTTCTGTGTAGGCTCCTTGATTTCATCGAACGAGTCGACGATTCTCGGCTCCGAGCGGACCCTGATGCTGAACTGCAAGAGATGGTGAGGGTTCTCGACGCATTTCTGCGCGGGTAGCGACCGAGGTGCTGTGTGTGCTCTTCGGAGATGTGGTGGGGAGTTTGGGCGTCAGCGCGGTAGGCGGCTCATCCCAATCCAAGGGGTGTTCGTGCCCTGAAGCCACCGGACTCGAGCAAGCTCCTGGCGATGTATTTGGTGAGGTTGCGGAATCGCTGGGCTGAGCGGCGCAGGTGTTCCAGGCGGCCGTGCCTGACGTCGGTGGGGCCGTCGGCGAAGTGGCCGACGGGGCTGACCGCTCGCCTCGTGGTGTGGTTCGCAGGGATCGTTGTCGTGGTGCCGTCGACGTCGTGCAGGCGACGCGATGACCGCGCGGCCCCCTCGGCCCGGTAAACTCGCGAGAGTGACTGACAACCCCCACGTCCCGAACCAGCCTGCTCCCGCGCGCTCTGGCGCCACGTCGTCGGAGGAGCCGCGACTGCGCTACACGCCGCAGCTCGCCGAGGAGATCGAGCTGCGCTGGCAGGACCGCTGGGCGGAGCGCGGCACGTTCTGGGCCGCGAACCCGAGCGGGGCGCTCACGGACGGCAAGGGGCGCCACGCGGACCCGTCGTCGTCGAGCTTCTTCGTCATGGACATGTTCCCGTACCCCTCGGGTGCGGGCCTGCACGTCGGCCACCCGCTCGGCTACATCGCGACCGACGTCGTCGGGCGCTTCCGCCGCATGTGCGGCGACAACGTGCTGCACGCGCTCGGCTTCGACGCGTTCGGCCTCCCCGCCGAGCAGTACGCGGTCCAGACGGGTCAGCACCCTCGCATCACGACCGACCAGAACATCGCGAACATGCAGCGCCAGCTGCGCCGCCTCGGCCTCGCCCACGACGAGCGTCGCTCGTTCGCGACGACGGACAGCGAGTACGTGCGCTGGACGCAGTGGATCTTCCTGCAGATCTTCAGCTCCTGGTACGACGAGTCGGCCGTCCGGCCCGACGGCGGCACGGGCATGGCCCGCCCGATCTCCGAGCTCGAGGCAGAGCTCGCGGACGCCAGCCGCCCGACGCCCGACGGCACGCCGTGGGCCGACATGGACGCCGTCGCGCGCCGCCGCCTCGTCGACTCCTACCGGCTCGCCTACGTCTCCGAGTCGCCCGTGAACTGGTGCCCGGGCCTCGGCACCGTCCTTGCGAACGAGGAGGTCACGGCCGACGGCCGCTCCGAGCGCGGCAACTTCCCCGTGTTCCAGCGCAGCCTGCGCCAGTGGAACATGCGCATCACCGCCTACGCCGACCGCCTCGCAGACGACCTCGAGGACATCGACTGGCCCGACAAGGTCAAGGCCATGCAGCGCAACTGGATCGGCCGCTCCCAGGGCGCCAAGGTCCGGTTCGCCGTGCAGGGCGGCACCGAGGTCGAGGTCTTCACGACCCGCCCCGACACCCTCTTCGGCGCGACCTTCATGGTCGTCGCGCCCGAGCACCCGGTGCTCGACGAGGTCCCCGCAGCATGGCCTGACGGCACGCGCGACGTCTGGACCGGCGGGCACGCCAGCCCCGCCGAGGCCGTCGCCGCGTACCGCGCCGAGGCCGCCGCGAAGACCGCCGTCGAGCGTCAGGCCGACGCCGGCCGCAAGACGGGCGTGTTCACCGGCCACCTCGCGACCAACCCCGTCAACGGTGAGCTGCTCCCCGTCTTCACCGCCGACTACGTCCTCATGGGCTACGGCACCGGCGCGATCATGGCCGTCCCGGGCGGCGACGAGCGCGACTACGCGTTCGCCCAGGCCTTCGACGTGCCCGTCGTCTACACCGTCGACGCGCCCGAGGGCACGCCGGACGGCGCGCGCACGGCAGACGGCGCGATCATCAACTCGTCGAACGACTCGATCACGCTCGAAGGCCTGTCCGTCCCCGAGGCCAAGGCCGCGATGATCGCCTGGCTCGAGGAGCGCGGCATCGGCGAGGGCACCATCACGTACCGCCTGCGCGACTGGCTGTTCAGCCGTCAGCGCTACTGGGGCGAGCCGTTCCCGATCGTGTACGACGAGAACGACCTGCCCATCGCGATCCCGGACTCCGCGCTGCCCGTCGACCTGCCCGACGTGCCCGACTACTCGCCGCGCACGTACGACCCGCAGGATGCCCAGTCGTCGCCCGAGCCCCCGCTCGGCCGCAACGAGGACTGGGTCACCGTGACCCTCGACCTCGGCGACGGCCCGCGCGAGTACCGCCGCGACACGAACACGATGCCCAACTGGGCCGGTTCGTGCTGGTACTACCTGCGCTACCTCGACCCGACCAACGCCGACGCGGCGGTGTCCGCCGAGCTCGAGAAGTACTGGCTCGGCCCCGACCACAACGCGACCGCCGGCGCCGCGGGCGGCGTCGACCTGTACGTCGGCGGCGTCGAGCACGCCGTGCTGCACCTGCTCTACGCACGCTTCTGGCACAAGGTCCTCTTCGACCTCGGGCACGTCTCCGGTGCGGAGCCGTTCCACAAGCTCTTCAACCAGGGCTACGTCCAGGCGTACGCCTACACGGACGCGCGCGGCGCCTACGTCTCCGCAGCGGAGGTCACGGAGACGACGGGCGCCGACGGCGAGACCGAATACCGCTACCAGGGCGAGGTCGTGCAGCGCGAGTACGGCAAGATGGGCAAGTCCCTCAAGAACGTCGTCACACCCGACGAGATGTACGACGCCTACGGCGCCGACACGTTCCGCGTCTACGAGATGTCGATGGGTCCGCTCGACCTGTCGCGCCCGTGGGAGACGCGCGCCGTCGTCGGCTCGCAGCGCTTCCTGCAGCGGCTGTGGCGCAACGTCGTCGACGAGACGACCGGCGCCGTGACCGTGACAGACGACGAGCCCGACACCGCGACGCTGCGCGTGCTGCACCGCGCGATCGCGGACGTGCGCGCCGAGATGGAGGCGATGCGCCCCAACACCGCGATCGCCAAGCTCATCACGCTCAACAACCACCTCACGAGTCTGCCCGCCGTCCCGCGCGTCGCCGCCGAGGCGATCGTGCTCATGACCGCGCCCGTCGCGCCGCACATCGCCGAAGAGCTGTGGGAGCGCCTCGGCCACACCGAGTCGCTCGCCTACGAGCCCTTCCCGGTCGCCGACGAGGCGTACCTCGTCGAGGACACCGTGACGTGCGTCGTCCAGGTCCAGGGCAAGGTCCGCGCACGTCTCGAGGTGTCGCCGTCGATCAGCGACGCCGACCTCGAGGCCGCCGCCCTCGCCGAGCCCGCGCTCGTGCGCTTCCTCGACGGCCGTCCCGTGCGGAAGGTCATCGTCAAGGCGCCGAAGCTCGTCAACGTCGTCATCTGACGGGTGGAGATCCCGCACACCGCGATCGGCGGTGCGCTCGCCGGTGCGCAGCGCGCCTTCGAGCGCCCGACGCTCACGCTCCTGCACAAGCAGAGCGCGCCGCTCGTCGTCGCCGTCTTCGCGTCCGCGTTCCAGGGGCGGCAGTCGATCGGCGTCGAGCAGCTGCACCTCGAGGTCTCCGACCTGCTCGCCGAGCTCACGCGCGCCGGCACCCCTGACGTGCCGGACGACCCGGCGCGCGTCCTGTGCGCGCGCTGGGTCCGCGAGCGGTGGCTCATCAAGAACGTCAACGACGCGGACGAGGAGGAGTACCAGCTCACCTCGCACGCTCAGGAGGCGCTCGACTTCGTCGCACGCGCCGGCGGTGCCCGCTCTCTCGTCTCGGAGTCGCGCATCCGCGCGCTGCTCGACGCCGTCGACCACTTCGCGCAGGACGCCAACCCCGACCGCGACGCACGGATCGCGTCGCTCGACGAGCAGATCGCCCGGCTGAGCGCAGAGCGCGACCGGCTCGCCCGCGGCGGCGCTGTCGAGCCCGTGCCCGACGCCCGGATGGAGGAGCAGCACGACCACCTCCTGCTGCTCATGCGCGAGCTGCCGACCGACTTCACGCGCGTCGCGGAGTCGATCAAGGAGCTGCAGCGAACCATCATCCAGCAGCTCCGCGAGGACGACCGGCCTACGGGCGAGATCCTCGAGGAGTACCTGACCGCGTCCGAGAACCTCATGGAGAACACGCCCGAGGGGCGTGCGTTCCTCGGTGCGCTCGAGCTGCTCGGTGACCCGGGGCTGCTCGCGCGGCTCGACGCCGACCTCGCGGCGATCCTCCAGCACCGCTTCGCCGACCGGCTCACGCGCAGCCAGCGCACCGCTCTGCGCGGCATCCGGCACCAGATCGTCTCGTCGATCGAGGTCGTGCTCGCCGAGCAGGCGCGCGCGTCGCGGACGCTCACCGCGCAGATCCGCTCGCACAACCCGCTGCGCGACCGCGAGCTCGACCACGCGATCCGTGACGTCGTCTCCGCGCTGTCGGAGTGGTTCCCGCAGACGGCGCGCGGTGCCCGCGTCGAGCCGCTCACGTGGCTCGGCCGCGCCCACCTCGGAAGGCTGCGCGACTCGCTGCACGACCTGCGGCCCGAGTCGCCGCCCCCGGTCCTCGACGACTGGGCCGACGACGAGCCCGGGCTCGACGAGGCCGAGCTCGCGCAGATCCGCTCGATGGGCGGCCCACGGCACGCCGACATCGACGCGCACGTGCACGCGCTGCTCGCCGCCGGCGCGGACGTGTCCGTCGCCGAGGCGTTCGCGGCGGGCACGGACGAGCTGCGCCGCCCGGTCGACCTGCTCGGCTACCTCGAGCTCGCCGACGCGACGCCGACGACTGCGGCCGCCGAGGTACCAGTCGAGAGCGTCGTGGCCCGCAGGCCGGACGGCACGCAGCGCACGTTTGTCGTGCCGCGCGTGCCGTTGCGACCGACCCCCAGCGACGAGAACCTGACCCCTGCCCCGCCCGACACCGGAGGACGACCATGACCGAGGACCTGACCACGGTGCCCTTCTCGCCGGGCCCCGGCGCGTTCGTCGACACGGTCGCCTTGGAGGAGGACTCGGCCGTCCTGTTCGACGGCGACAAGGGCCAGCTCCCGTACGAGGCGCGGCGCGCCTTCGCGCTGCTCCTGCGCTCGCGCTACCTCTCCGCTGCGGACAACCCGGGGGAGTGGCGTGCGCTGCTCGCCCACCAGGACGTCCTCGAGAGCCGCTGCCACGACCTGTTCCTGCAGCTCGTCGTCGACCGTGACTACGAGCTGGCGTACAAGACTCAGGTCCGCGAGGACGGGCTCGCCGTGCCGATCCTGCTCAAGGACGAGCCGTACAAGCGCGTCGAGACGCTCATGATGGTGCACCTGCGCAACGCGTTCCGCCAGCAGCAGGGTGCGGGCGAGCGGGTCGCGTTCATCGATGCCGAGGAGCTGGTCGAGTACGCGCTGAGCTACCTCGCGCGGGACGAGACGAACCTTGCTGCGCGCCGCCGCGAGGCGGACAACGCGATCGCGACGCTCGTGCGCGAGCACGTCCTCGACGAGGTCGGCGAAGGGCGCTACCGCATCCTGCCCGTGATCGAGGTGCTGCTCCCGGTCGACCGCCTCCACGAGCTTGCGCGGTGGCTGCGGAACCCCGGTGGCGCGGACGCCGACGGCGCCGGGGGCCGGGACGGGGCCGCTGGTGGGGACGGCGCCCTCGACGAGGGCGATGCGGACGACGCAGACGACGCGGACGACGACGCCGAGGAGGCGCTGCTGTGACGACCATGAGCCAGTCCCTGTTCGGGCTGATCCCGACCGCGTCGACGGGCCAGCAGTGGGTCGCGCGCTCGATGCAGCTCATCAACTGGGGCGGCTACCACGGCTTCCACGAGGTCGCGTTCGCCTCGACCGCCACGCTCCTGTCGGGCGGGTCGGGCACCGGCAAGTCGACGCTGCTCGACGCGTACATCGCGCTGACGATGAGCCACACGACCCCGTTCAACGGTGCGTCCAACGGCGCGGCGTCGGGCCGGGCGCGCGGCCGTGAGCAGCGCAACGTGCTCTCCTACGCACGCGGCAAGCTCGACGAGGCCCGTGTCGCGGGCACGAGCTCGTCGCGCGACGCGGTCCTGCGCGGGGACGGCACCGACACGTGGTCCGCGATCGCGATGACGTGGGCCGACCAGGTCGGGCAGACGTTCACCGCGGTCCGCGCCTACTACGTCCCCGCCGCCGCGACCCGCAACGACGAGTGCACGCTCGTGCGCGCGACGACGGACTCGGCGTTCGACCTGCGTTCGCTCGAGCCGTTCGCGACCGGGCGCTTCCCGCGCGGCCCGCTCCAGGAGCGGCTCGGCCTCGTGCTGCACGACACGGACATCGCGTTCACGACGCGCCTGCACGCGACCCTCGGCATCGGCGCCGCTGGTGACGGCGCGAAGGCCATGGGCCTGCTCGCCCGTATCCAGGCCGGTCAGCAGATCACGACGGTCGACGCGCTCTACAAGTCGATGGTCCTCGAAGAGCCGGAGACGCTCGCGAAGGCGCAGGAGGCGATCGACCACTTTGACGAGCTGAGCGAGGTCCGCGAGGAGATGCTGACCGCGCAGCGGCAGCTCGAGGTCCTCTCGCCGATCGTGGGGCTGCGCCAGCGCGTCGAGGCGGCTCGCGAGCAGCTCGAGGTCGTCTCGACGCTCGGCGTCGAGCGCGCGTCCGAGCGGACGACGCCGTTCGCGCACTGGCACGACTCGCGGCGCCTCGAGCTCGCCCGAGCCCAGGAGGTCGCCAACCGGCGCGCCCACGCGCAGGCCGAGGAGCGCAAGGTCGGGCTCGACGCGCAGATCCTCGTGACCGAGCGTGAGCACGAGGAGGTCAAGGACAACCAGCGTCGCAACGGCGGTGACGAGATCGCGCGCCTCGAACGCGAGATCGCCGCGCTCGAGGATGCCCTCGGCGACACCGAGGTCCGCCACGCGCGCTTCGAGCAGCACCGCGCCGTCGTCGGCGTGCCCGTCACGTCGAAGAGCGAGTTCGAGGCGCTGCGCCGCGCCGCGGGTGCGTTCGTCGACTCGCGTGACGCGCGTGAGCGTGAGCTCGCCGACGCGGTCTACGAGGCGCGTGCCGCGCACGCCGATGCCGTCCGCGCGCTCGAGACGCTCGACCGTGAGAAGGCGTCCCTTGCGGTGCGCCGCGGCAACGTCGCCGCCGAGGACCACCAGGCCCGGTGCCTGCTCGCTCAGGCGGCCGGGCTCACGCCCGACGAGCTCCCGTTCGTCGCGGAGCTGCTCGACGTCCGTGCCGAGCACGAGCCGTGGCGCGAGGCGATCGGCCTCGCGCTGGGGGGCTTCGCGACGACGCTCCTCGTCGACGCCGACCACCTCACCGCGTTCCGCCGCGCGATCAACGACGTGGACCTGCGCCGTCGCCTCCGGTTCGAGGGCGTGCGCACGGGCCTGCCCGTCGTCGAGCAGACCGACCGTTCCCGGCTCGACGGGCGCCTCGACGTCAAGCACGGCCCGTTCACGGGCTGGCTCACCGACCGCCTCGCCCGGCAGTTCGCGTACGTGTGCGTCGACGACCCCGCCGACCTCGGCAAGCACGCGAAGGCGCTCACGCGCACCGGCCAGACGAACGACGGCAGCAGGGGAGCGCACGGTGGGCGCGGCCGGCCGAGCGTCCTCGGGTTCTCCAACGAGCGGCGCCTCGCGCAGATCGACGAGGAGCGCCGCGAGGCGACCGTCGCGGTCGCCGAGCGTCGCCGGGACGTCGAGGACGCCGAGGCAGCAGCCCGCGCGTTCACCGACCAGTTCGCCGCATACCAGGCCATCGGCGGGTTCGGGTGGGACGAGATTGACGTGCGCGGCGCGACGCGCCGCGTCGCCGAGCGTCGCGAACGGTTCGACGAGCTCGCCGCGGGCAGCGACGTGCTGCGCGCTCTGCGCGAGGACGAGCAGCGCCTCGCCGCGAAGCTCAAGGACCTGCGCACGCAGTCGTCGCGCGCCGCGGTCGAGATGGAGCGCCTCGAGGCTGCGTGGGGGACGCTCACCGACGAGGTCGACGAGCTCTCCGACGGTCTCGCCGAGCTCGAGGACGCGGGCGTCGCGGCGACCGACGTCCAGGTGACGCTGCTCGACGACCGCCTCGCGGCGTCGGGCTGGGACAGGGGCGACCTCCGGGCGTTCACGACCGCGGTCGCGGCCATGCGGGCCGATCTCGTGCACGCGCACGAGCTCGCCGCGCACGACCTGCAGTCCGCGCAGGACACGCTCGCGCGGACGTTCGAGCGCTTCGTCGAGATGTGGCCCAACCCGAACCTCGGCACGGACCCCGACGACTCCTACGACGACTTCAGGCGGATCCTCGGCGAGATCGAGCATCAGCGCATGTACTCGCTGCGCGAGCGGTGGAGCCGGGCGATCTCACGCCTCTCAGGCCGCGACCTGACCATGCTCGACACGGCGATCGAGCAGGCGGTCGCGGACATCCGTGCGCGCATGGAGCCCGTCAACGAGATCCTTTCGGTCCTGCCCTTCCACGACGACGCGCACCGCCTGCGCATCACCGCGACCGTCACGGAGGCGCACGACATCACGACGTTCCGTCGCGAGCTGCGGGCCCTCGCGAAGGACGTGCCCGACGACGCGACGCCCGCCGAGCGCGAGCGGCGCTACGCCCGGATGGCGAAGCTCCTCGCCCGCATCCGGCCGGACAGCCCCGAGCGACGCCGGCTCGTCGACGTCCGTGAGCACGTGCGGATCAGCGCGGAGTGCGTCGATCTCGAGGGCAACCACGTGAGCGTCTACGACCACATCGCGGGGAAGTCTGGCGGCGAGTCGCAGGAGCTCATCGCGTTCATCGTCGGCGCGGCGCTGCGCTACCAGCTCGGCGACGCGGACGCCGAGCGGCCGCGGTACGCGCCTGTGTTCCTCGACGAGGCGTTCATCAAGGCGGACTCGCGGTTCGCCGGGCGGGCGGTCGGTGCGTGGCGGGGGCTCGGGTTCCAGCTGATCATCGGTGCGCCGCTCGACAAGGTGTCGGCGCTCGAGCCGCATGTGGACCTGGTGCTGCAGGCGGTCAAGGACGAGGTCGGGCGCTCGCGCGTGCAGTGGGTCGCGGCGTCCTGACCCGCCTCAGCGCTTGCGCGTGCCGAAGATCGTGCGCGTGATCTCGCGACCGAGCTGTGTCCCGGCTGAGCGCAGCAGCGAGTCGAGCCCGCCGCTCACGCCTCCGCTGCGGGACCTGCTCTGCGACCGGGGGGCGGGGCGGGCGGCGTCGCGCTCGAGCTTCGCGCGCATGCGCTCGAGCTCGGCGGCCTGCTTCTTCGCCTCCTTCTCGGCGGCAGCGCGGGCGGCCTCGTCCGCCTTCGCCTGCTCCCCGGCCAGCCGCTGCGCCTCCGCAGCGGCCGCCTGCGCGGCGACGCGCTGCGCGAGCAGCTCGTACGCGGACTCGTTGTCGACGGCGGTCGCGTAGCGCGGCGCGAGGGGCGACGCCGCGACGAGGCTGTCGAGGGTCGCGGCCGGTGCCGGGTTCATCGATCCCTGGGGCGCGCGCAGCCGCGTCCATGCGACGGGCGTCGGTGCGCCCTTCTCGCTCAGCACCGTCACGACGGCCTCGCCCGTGCCCAGCTCCTGCAGGAGGCGCTCGAGGTCGTAGTCGCTCGTCGGGTAGGTGCGCGCGGCTGCACGCAGGGCCGCGGCGTCGTCGGGCGTGAACGCGCGCAGGGCGTGCTGGACCCGGTTGCCGAGCTGCGCCAGCACGTCCGCTGGCACGTCCTTCGGGCTCTGCGTCACGAAGAACACGCCCACGCCCTTGGACCGGATGAGCCGGACTGTCTGCACGACCTGCGTGAGGAAGTCCTTCGAGGCGCCCGTGAACAGCAGGTGCGCCTCGTCGAAGAAGAACACGAGGCGCGGCTTGTCGACGTCGCCCACCTCGGGAAGTTCGCCGAACAGGTCGGCGAGCAGCCACATGAGGAACGTCGAGAACAGCTGCGGACGGTCCTGCACCGCGGGCAGCTGGAGCGCGGAGACGACCCCGCGCCCGTCCGGCGCGGTGCGCAGCAGGTCGGCCGTGTCGAAGGCGGGCTCGCCGAAGAACGCGTCCGCGCCCTGCGCCTGGAGCGCGACGATCTCGCGCAGGATCACGCCCGCCGTCGCAGCCGAGACGCCGCCGAGCGTCGTGAGCTCGGCCTTGCCCTCGGGTGAGGTGAGGTAGGAGATCGCCGCCTTCAGGTCCTTGAGGTCGAGCAGCGCGAGCCCTTGCGCGTCGGCCCAGTGGAAGATCAGCCCGAGGCACGACTCCTGCGTGTCGTTGAGCCCGAGGACCTTGGCGAGCAGGAGCGGCCCGAAGTCCGTGACGGTCGTGCGGACCGGCGTGCCGACGCCCATGCCTCCGAGCGAGAACGGCTCGACCGGGAAGCTTGCCGCTGTCCAGTCCTGGCCGAGGCTCGCCGTGCGTGCGAGCAGCTTCTCGCCGCCCGCGCCCGGGACGGCCATGCCAGACAGGTCGCCCTTGATGTCCGCGACGAACACGGGGACGCCGTGCGTCGAGAGCTCCTCGGCCATGAGCTGGAGCGTGCGTGTCTTGCCGGTGCCGGTCGCGCCTGCGACGAGGCCGTGCCGGTTGAGCATCGCGAGCGGGAGGCCGACCTGGACGTCGGGGAGCGGGACTGCCTCGGCGCCGCCGTCGGTGGAGAGGAGCGCGCCGAGGCGGAGCATGGGGCCGGCGAACGTGTAGCCGTCCGCGACACGCTGGGCGTGCTCGTCGCGCGCAGGGGGAGCGGGACGCGCGGGGGAGGTGGGAGGCGCGGCGGCAGCCCCGGCGGCGGGAGCAGCGGCAGCAGCCTCGGCCGCCTCAAGCGCGGCCTGCGCGGCGACCGCGCGGGCCTCCGCGGCCTCCGCGGCAGCGTGGGCGGCTGCGGCGCGCAGAGCCGCGAGGTCGGCAGGACCGTGGGCGTCGTCGCTCATGCGGGCATCCTATGACCACGTGCTGCGGCGGCGGGTTGGCGTAGTCTGCGAGCGATGCCACACCTCTCCCGCGCCGTGCGCGTCGTCACCGACTCGACGGCGTCCCTGCCTGCCGCGACGCTCGAGCGCCTGCGGATGACGGTCGTGCCCTTGCACGTCCACGTGGGCGACACGGTCTACCTGGAAGGTGTCGACCTCGCGCCGGATCAGGTCGCGACGCTCGTCGCCGGCCCGGAGCGTGTGACGACGTCGCAGCCCACCCCCGCGATGTTCGCCGAGGCGTACGCGCGGCTCGCGAGCGAGGGGGCTCAGGAGATCGTGTCGGTGCACCTGTCGGGCGAGCTGTCCGGGACGGTCGGTGCCGCCGCGCTCGGTGCGCGCGAGGTCGGCGTCCCGGTGCACGTCGTCGACTCGCGCACGGTGGCCGGTGCGCTCGGCACGGCCGCGGAGGTCGCGGCGCGCGCCGCGGCGGGCGGCGCGACGGGGGAGGACGTCGCAGAGCGCGCGCGGCGGACGGCCGAGGCCTCTGACGCGACCTTTCTCGTCGACTCCCTCGACTACCTGCGCCGCGGCGGACGCCTGAGCCGGACGGCGAGCGCGATCGGCGGGATGCTCGCGATGAAGCCGCTCCTGACGGTCGTGGACGGTCGCGTCGAGGTGCTCGCGAAGGTGCGTACGCGGGCCGCCGCGATCGAGCGGCTCGCGGAGATCGCACGTGGCCAGGTGCGCGGCTGCTCGTCGCCCGTCGTCACGGTGCACCACCTCGACTCCCCGCACGACGCCGGCGAGCTGGCCGTCGAGCTCACGGGAGCGACCGGGGTCGCGGCTCGGGTGACGCCTGTCGGGGCGGTCCTCGGTGCGCACGTGGGTCCCGGGCTCCTCGCGGTCGTCGTGGCCGACGCCGACCCGCGGGGCTGACGGTTCCCGGGCAGGCGCGCGGCTGCCCACAGGGTTGCGTTCTCGACGCCGGTCGCACGCTGCGCGCGTGAGCCCTGACGAGACGGCCGTCCGCGAAGGACGGTGGCGTCATGTCCCTGCCGCTGCCCGAGACCGACGACGTCACCGCACTGCGCGCTCGCCTGCGGGGGCACGTCGAGCCTCCGAACGTGCGCCGGACCGCGGACGCCCCGGAGGGCGAGGACGAGCCGTGGGAGGCAGGTCCCGTCCGGTGGGAGGTCTCGGGACGCGCCGCGACCGCCGTCGCCGTGGTCCTGGTGCTCGCCGTGGCCGTGCTCGGCGTGCTGCTGTGGCGGGGAGGCCCCGGCGACGTCGTCGTCCTCCCAGACACGGCGGGTCTCACGACGGGAGCACCCGGCGCGAGCGCGCCTGCCGGCGCAGCGCCCGGCGCGTCGTCCGAGGAGGCGACGCCCGGCGGCGAGGCAGGCGAGGCGACGCAGGCGCCTGGCACGTCCACCTTCCTCGTCCACGTCGTCGGGCAGGTGCGGGAGCCGGGCGTCGTCCGGCTGCCGCCCGGCTCGCGCGTCGGCGACGCGATCGAGGCTGCCGGCGGCGCGAAGCGCACCGCAGACCTCGCGGCCCTCAACCTCGCCGCGCCCGTCACGGACGGGGAGCAGGTGCGGGTCCCGAAGCCGGGGGAGGTGGCGCTCACGAACCCGCAGACGTCGGGTGGCGACCCCACCGGCAGCACGGGTGGTGCTGGCGGTGGCGCGCTCGATCTCAACACCGCCGATGCCGCGACGCTCGAGACCCTCCCCGGGGTGGGTCCTGTGCTCGCCGAACGGATCGTGAGCCACCGCGACCAGCACGGGCCCTTCGCCTCGGTCGACGCGCTGCAGGACGTGAGCGGCATCGGGCCGGCGACGTTCGACCGGCTGCGCGACCTGGTGCGGGTGGGGTGAACAAGCGGCTCGACGTCCGTCTCGTGCCCGCCGCGCTCGCCGCGTGGGGCTGCGCGGCGGTGCTCGCCCCCGCGGGTGTGCGAGCTGCGGTCGTCGTCGCAGTCGGCGCTCTCGTCCTCGGCACGATCCTGGCGGCTGTCCTCGTGCGGGCTGAGCACGGCGGGCTCGGCGCCCTCGCCGCGGTGACGCTCGCCGTCGTCGCGGCGGTCGCGGCCTCAGCCGCGATCGCGACCGCGACCGCGTCCTCGTCCCTCGCGGACGACGCCGCCCGGGCCGGCGCTCCCGTCTGGCTCACCGCCGTCGTCACGTCGGACCCGCGACCGATGGCTGCTCCGTGGGAGGACGGCCCGCCGAAGCGCAGTGCAGTGACGTTGCGCGTCATGCGCCTCGAGTCGGGCCCCGATCTCTCGCACCGCACCGCGCAGGACGTGCGGCTCCCGGTGTCGGTCGTCGGGAACGGTGCGTGGGCGGACGTGGCCTACGGGTCGACAGTCACGACGTCGGGCACGTTGCGGCCCACCGACGGCTCTCGTCCCGAGCGCTTCGAGCTCGCCCGGCCCGCGCAGCCCGTCGTCGTCGCGCCTGCGGGCGCCCTGTTCCGGGCTGCCGCGCACGTCCGTGCCGGGCTCGCCGCGACCGTCGCACACCAGGACGGCGACGTCGCCGGGCTCGTGCGGGGCATGACCGTCGGCGACCGGGCCGCCCTCGCCCCCGAGCTCGACGCTGCGATGCGCACCACGGGGCTGACACACCTGACGGCTGTCTCGGGCGCGCACGTCGTGATCGTCATCGGGACGCTCCTCGTCCTGCTGGCCGCGCTCAAGGTGCCGCCGCGCGCGAGGGTCGCGGTCCTCGTCGTCGCGCTCGTCGCGTTCGTGATCCTCGTGCGGCCGGACGCCTCAGTGCTCCGTGCTGCCACGATGGGAGGCGTCGCGCTCCTCGGCATCGCGGCCGGGCGTCCGGCGAGCGCGCTCCCAGCGCTCGCCGGTGCGGTGGTCGTGCTGCTCGTCGTGGATCCGTGGCTCGCGCGATCGTTCGGCTTCGTGCTGTCGGTCGTGGCGACGGGGGCGCTCGTGCTGGGCGCGTCGCCGCTCGCCGCTGTGCTCGAGCGACGTCGTGTGCCGTCCTGGCTCGCGCTCGCCGTCGCGGTGCCGACCGTCGCGCAGCTCGCGTGCGGACCCGTCGTCGTGCTCCTGTCGCCCGCGCTGCCCACCTACGCGATCCTCGCGAACGTCGTCGTCGCGCCGGTCGTCGCGCCGGCGACGGTGAGCGGCGTGCTCGCCGCGCTGCTGAGCACGGTGTGGCCCGCGGGCGCGGGCGTCGTCGTGCTGCCCGCGTGCTGGGCGGCTCGATGGATCGCGTGGGTGTCCACGACGCTCGCAGGCTGGCCGGGTGCCGCGCTGCCGTGGCCTGAAGGTGCGCCTGGTGCGGTGCTGCTCGCGGCCGCGACCCTCACAGCGTGGGCGGCGGTCGGAGCGATGCCAGCCGCCCGGTGGGTCTGGCAGGACGCGCGGGTGCGACGTCGGCGTCATCGCGCGGTCGCCAGGAGCCGTCGCGACGGCTCGGCCGTGCGTCGGTGTCGGTGATCCGTGGGATTCTTGGAGCATGGTCTCGCGCGCTCGTCCGTCCTCCCGCCCTGCCGCTGGATCTGCGACCTGGGACACCGTGAGCCTCGCTCCCGTCGTGCTGGTCCACGGCGCCGAAGGGCTGCTCGTCGAGCGCGCGGTCCAGCGCCTCACGGCCCTCGCCCGCGAGACGATGCCCGAGGTCGAGGTGGTCGACGTCGAGGCGAGCACGTACCAGAGCGGGATGCTCGCAGTCGAGACGAGCCCGTCGTTGTTCGCGGAGGAGCGCCTCGTGATCGTGCGCGGCGCCGAGGCGATGAGCGACGACCTCACGCAGGACGTGCTCGACTATCTCGCCGCTCCTGCGCCGGACGTCTTCCTCGTCGTCGAGCACCGCGGCGGTCAGCGCGGCAAGAAGCTGCTCGACGCGGTCAAGGCGTCTGGAGCTCCCGTCGCTGTGTGCGAACCGATCAAGAAGGATGCCGACAAGGTCGCGTTCGCCGCTGCCGAGTTCCGTGCGGCCGGGCGCCGTGCTGATGCCGGCGCGGTCCGTGCTCTCGTCGAGGCTCTCGGCTCCGACCTGCGGGAGCTCGCGTCCGCATGCTCGCAGCTCTGCTCCGACACGACCGGCACGATCTCCGAAGGTGTGGTCGGCCGCTACTACGGCGGGCGCGTCGAGGCGACCGGCTTCCGCGTCGCTGATGCCGCCGTCGCGGGGAACCGCGCCGAGGCGGTAGCGCTCCTCCGGCACGCGCTCTCGACCGGCGTCGACCCCGTGCCGATCGTTGCCGTCCTGGCGATGAAGCTCCGCGCCCTCGCGAAGGTTGCTGCGATGCGCGGCCGCGGGGGAGCGACCGCCGGTCAGCTCGGTATGGCTCCGTGGCAGATCGACAAGGCGCGCAAGGACCTTCAGCGCTGGACGCCCGAGGGGCTGGCGCAAGCGATCACGGCCGTCGCCGAGGCGGACGCCGAGGTCAAGGGCGCGGGCCGGGACCCCGTCTATGCAGTCGAGCGTGCCGTGCTCCGCATCTGTGCCGCGACCCAGGACTGACCCGTCCCGGACATGCCGAAGGCGCCGACCCCCGAGGGGCGGCGCCTTCAGCAACTCACGTTCCCGGCGTGGAGGCCGGGAGGCACATCACAGGCCGTTGACGGCCTTCGCCAGCGCGGACTTGCGGTTCGCAGCCTGGTTGGCGTGGATGACGCCCTTCGACACGGCCTTGTCCAGCTTCCTGGACGCAACCAGGAGCGCAGCGGTCGCCGCGTCCTTGTCGCCGGTGGCCACGGCCTCGCGGACCTTGCGGACGTTGCTCTTGAGCTCCGTCTTCACGGCCTTGTTACGCAGGCGCGCCTTCTCGTTGGTGCGGATGCGCTTGATCTGAGACTTGATGTTCGCCACGTGTGGACTTTCTGGTGTGTTCGCCCGAAGGCGAGCTGACAGGTCGTAGAGGACTGCTCCAACGCCGGGACTTGGGGTGGGGAACCCGTGGAGAGGCGCTGGACCTGTGCCCGCCGACCTGGGCGGACACGCAGGGATCAATGCTACCAGCCGCCCCGGACCGGGTCGACCCTCCGCGACGCGACGGGCGTCACGCCGCCGGCCGCGTCGGTGCGTTGCCCTCTGTGTCAGCCGATCTGCGCGGTGACCAGGGAGAACGTCGCCCGGTCCATGATCGCGCCCTCGCGTCGTACCCGCTCGGGGTCGATCCGCAGCACACGGTCGAGCCGCACTTCCGAGTCGCGTCCGCGCGTGTCCCAGGGGCCTGAGCCGATGTCGAGCCAGCGGCGTCCCCGCTGCGCCTCGGACGCGGCGTCGCGCGTGTGGTCCTTGCTCGTGAGCATGAGCGCGAGGAGCCACGGTCCGTCGTGCCCGACGACGAGCACGGGACGGTCCTTGCCCTGCGTGTGGTCCTCCTCGTAGGGCACCCAGGTCCACACGATCTCGCCGGGGTCGGCGTCGCCGTCGATCGCGGGTGCGTAGACCGGTTCGATCGGCCCTGTGAAGTCGCCGGGGTAGACGTCACGGCCGGCCGGCGGCGTCGACGTCGAGCGCGAGGGCGCGGGACGCGGTATCGCACGGTCCTTGCGTGCTGGACGAGGAGACCGGGTGGTGGTCCCTGTCGTCGTGCGCCCGCTGCTGCGCGACGGCGTGAGCAGGGCAGCGGCGGCGCGGGCGGCTCCGGCGAGGAGGTCGGACCAGGGACGAGTCGGCATGCGCGCCAGGATACGGCGGTCGGCGCTCCCTCGACGGGCGGGCGAGAGGGTGTGGACGGCGAGTTCGACGGCCGTGGCGGTCATGGGACAATGGGACCCGTGACCCCGATTCCCACAGCAGCCCAGACGGCCCGCATCAAGCCCGCCGCCACCGCGCCCGAGCTGCTGCGCAACTTCTGCATCATCGCCCACATCGACCACGGCAAGTCGACCCTCGCCGACCGCATGCTCCAGCTCACCGGCGTCGTCGAGCAGCGCGCGATGCGTGCGCAGTACCTCGACCGTATGGACATCGAGCGCGAGCGTGGCATCACGATCAAGTCGCAGGCGGTGCGCATGCCGTGGGCGCACAGCGACGCGGACGGCGTCTCGACACCGTACGCGCTCAACATGATCGACACCCCGGGCCACGTCGACTTCACCTACGAGGTGTCGCGCTCGCTCGCCGCGTGCGAGGGCGCGGTGCTCCTCGTCGACGCCGCGCAGGGCATCGAGGCGCAGACGCTCGCCAACCTCTATCTCGCGATGGAGAACGAGCTCGCGATCATCCCCGTGCTCAACAAGATCGACCTCCCGGCCGCGCAGCCGGAGAAGTACGCGGAGGAGATCGCCGGCCTCGTCGGTGTCGACCCGGAGACGGTCCTCAAGGTGTCCGGCAAGACGGGCGTGGGTGTCACCGAGCTCCTCGACCGCATCGTCGAGACCGTCCCCGCGCCTGTCGGCGACCCGGACGCCCCGGCGCGCGCGATGATCTTCGACTCCGTGTACGACACGTACCGCGGTGTCGTGACCTACGTCCGCGTCGTCGACGGCAAGCTCAACCCGCGCGAGCGCATCGTCATGATGTCGACGAAGGCGACGCACGACCTGCTCGAGATCGGCGTCTCGGCGCCCGAGCCGCACCCCACACAGGGGCTGGGGGTCGGCGAGGTCGGCTACCTCATCACGGGCGTCAAGGACGTGCGGCAGTCGAAGGTCGGCGACACGGTCACGAACGCGGGCAAGCCCGCGTCCGAGGCGCTCGGCGGCTACAGCGACCCGAAGCCGATGGTCTTCTCGGGGCTGTACCCGATCGACGGTTCCGACTACCCGGTGCTGCGGGACGCGCTCGACAAGCTCAAGCTCAACGACGCTGCGCTCGTCTACGAACCGGAGACGTCGGTCGCGCTCGGTTTCGGCTTCCGCGTCGGCTACCTGGGTCTGCTGCACCTCGAGATCGTGCGCGAGCGCCTCGAGCGCGAGTTCGACCTCGACCTCATCTCGACCGCCCCCAACGTCATCTACGAGGTGACGATGGAGGACAAGTCCGTCGTCACGGTGACGAACCCGAGCGAGTTCCCGGGCGGCAAGATCGGCGAGGTCCGTGAGCCGGTCGTCAAGGCGACGATCCTGGCGCCGAGCGAGTTCATCGGCGCGATCATGGAGCTCTGCCAGACGAAGCGCGGCGACCTCCAGGGCATGGACTACCTCTCGGCGGACCGTGTCGAGCTGCGCTACTTCCTGCCGCTCGCAGAGATCGTGTTCGACTTCTTCGACCAGCTCAAGTCGAAGACCCGCGGCTACGCGTCGCTCGACTACGACGTGATCGGTGAGCAGGCCGCCGACCTGGTGAAGGTCGACATCCTGCTGCAGGGCGAGCAGGTCGACGCGTTCAGCGCGATCGTGCACAAGGAGAAGGCCTACGCCTACGGCGTCATGATGACGGGCAAGCTCAAGGACCTCATCCCGAGGCAGCAGTTCGAGGTGCCGATCCAGGCGGCCGTCGGCGCGCGCGTCATCGCCCGCGAGACGATCCGGGCGATCCGCAAGGACGTGCTGGCGAAGTGCTACGGCGGTGACATCTCCCGCAAGCGCAAGCTGCTCGAGAAGCAGAAGGAGGGCAAGAAGCGCATGAAGACGATCGGTCGCGTGGACGTCCCCCAGGAGGCGTTCATCGCCGCGCTCTCGTCCGACGCTGCTGACCCGAAGGACAAGGGCAAGAAGTGACGCCCGCCCTGCCGGAGGGGGAGCCGGCGCCGCTCGACGGCGCCCTGCCCCGCTGGGCAGGCGGCACGACGTCGGACCGCAGGTTCGGCGTGTACGTGCACGTGCCGTTCTGCACCGTCCGTTGCGGCTACTGCGACTTCAACACGTACACGGCGACCGAGCTCGGCGGTGGTGCGAGCCAGGAGTCGTACGCCGACACGGCATTGCGTGAGATCGCGCTCGGGCGCGGTGTGCTCGAGCGCGCAGGCTTCCCGCGTCGTCCTGTCTCGACGGTGTTCTTCGGCGGTGGCACCCCGACGATCCTCGCGGCGAGCGACCTCGCACGGATGCTCGACGGCATCCGTGACGCGTGGGGTCTCGAGGAGGGCGCCGAGGTCACGACCGAGGCGAACCCCGACTCGGTGACCCCGGAGTACCTCGCGACGCTCGCGGCGGCAGGCTTCACGCGAGTCTCGTTCGGGATGCAGTCGGCGGTGCCGCACGTGCTCTCGACGCTCGAGCGGACGCACGACCCGGCCCGCATCCCCGACGTCGTCGCGTGGGCGCGCGCGGCCGGGCTCGACGTGTCGCTCGACCTCATCTACGGGACGCCGGGGGAGTCGCTCGACGACTGGCGCACGAGCGTCGAGACGGCGCTCGCGACGGGCGTCGACCACGTCTCGGCCTACGCTCTCGTCGTCGAGCAGGGCACGAAGATGGCGGTGCAGGTGCGTCGCGGCGAGCTGACGCTGCCCGACGAGGACGACCAGGCCGCGAAGTACGAGCTCGCCGACGACCTGCTCAGTGCCGCAGGCCTGCACTGGTACGAGGTCTCGAACTGGGCGCGCACCCGCGCCGACGGTTCTGTCGCGGCCTGCCGCCACAACCTCGCGTACTGGCGCGGCGACGACTGGTGGGGCGTCGGCCCGGGCGCGCACTCGTACGTGGGCGGACCGCTCGCCGCCGACGACGGCACGTCCGTCGACGGGATGCGCTGGTGGAACGTCAAGCACCCGCGGCGGTACGCCGCGTCGCTCGAGCGGGGGGAGAGCCCCGCGGCGGGGCGCGAGGCGATCGATGCGTCGACCGCTGCGCTCGAGCGGGTCATGCTGGGCGTCCGCCTCGCGGAGGGCCTCGACCTGTCGGTCCTGTCCGGCGCAGGTCGGCGGGCTGTGGCCGGTCATGTCGCCGGGGGTCTACTGGACGGTCGTGCCGCGGTCCGGGGGCGGGCGCTCCTGACCCGACAGGGCCGCCTCCTCGCGGACGCCGTCGTGCGAGACCTCACCGACTGACGGCTGGACGGAGTGCGTCGCGTCGCGCGGCGGGGCTCTCACGCTGCTACGGTCCGACGGACGTCATGCACCGACCAGCGGAGACACGATGAGCGAGAACTTCCCCCCTAACCCGGACGGCACCGACGGAGTGCCCGGCTCGGGCGGTCAGCCGCAGGACCCCGGCGCGCAGCCGCCGTACGGTCAGCCCTACGGCCAGCAGCCTCCATTCGGCCAGCAGCCCGGCGCGCAGCCGCCGTACGGTCAGCCCTACGGTCAGCAGCCCCCCTATGGCCAGCAGTCGCCCTTCGGTCAGCAGCCGTACGGCCAGTTCCCGAACGCGGGCGGCGGCACCCTCGGCGTCCCTGCGCACGGCCCCTTCTCGTTCGGCGAGGGCTTCACCGTCGCGTGGCGCGCGTTCGGGGCGCGAGCGGGGATGTGGCTGGGCCTGATGGCCATCTGCGCCGTCGTGAGCCTGGCGACTTCGACGTTCCTCGGCGGTCCGGTGGACTGGAACGCCAACGTGAACGGGGAGTCGTTCAGTGCGGCCAACCTCTTCCCGAGCCCGTCGTGGGCCGCGACCGCCCTCCTGCGGGACCTGGCCGCGCAGCTTGTCGTCGCGATCCTGACGATCAAGCTGACGCAGCACGCCGTGCGTCAGGTCCGCGGTGAGCAGGTGACGTTCAGCTCGTTCTTCACGACCGTCAACGGGAACGCGACCATCATCTCTGCGCTCGTCATCGCGGCGGCGACGATCCTGGTCGACCGCGCGCCGTTCATCGGGCCGCTCGCGGGCATCGCCCTCAGCGCACTGACGATCTTCGTCGGCGCGTTCGCCGCCGAGCCCGGTGCCAGGGGCATCAGCCCTCTCCAGGAGAGCGTCCAGCTCTTCATCCAGCGTCCGGGCGCAGCCCTCGCGACCTTCGCCGGCGGGTTCCTCCTGATCCTCGGCGGCTTCATCACGTGCTGCGTCGGGCTGCTCGTGGCGGTCCCGCTCGCGTCGCTGTACAGCGGGTACGGGTTCCAGCGGATCCTGGGGCGTCCGCTCGGCTGAGGCCGACCGCGCCAGCGGGCGGCGGCACCCGGTGCCGCCGCCCGTCCTGCTCCTTCGCCCGGGTGAAGGTCCGCAGAGGGTGCATGTCCCCTGGGTATTTGGGCCTTTCGTCACTACGCTGTGGGGCGATGACGTGCGGTATCGCGCGGAGTCCCGGCGCCCGCCGGTGTGTCCGGCCCCGATCTGAGGAGCGAACAATGTCTGACAGCAACGTCCCGCCGTACCCGGGCGAGGTGCCCGGTCCGGACGGTCAGCCGCCGTACGGCGCGCCGACGCCGCCGCCGGGGCAGCCCGCTCCGGGTCAGCAGCCCTACGGCCAGCAGCCGCCCGCGGGTCAGCCTTACGGCCAGCAGCCGTACGGCCAGCAGCCGCCCGCGGGTCAGCCTTACGGCCAGCAGCCCTACGGCCAGCAGCCGCCCGCGGGTCAGCCCTACGGTCAGCAGCCCTACCAGGGCGCGCCCGGGCAGAGCCCGATCGATGTCGGCGCGGCCTTCTCATACGGCTGGGACAAGTTCACGAAGAACATCGGCCCGATCCTCCTGGGCGCACTCGCGTGGGCGGTCGGTATCGGCATCCTGATCGGGATCTTCTACGCCATCATCATCGGTGGCGCCGCCGCGGCGTCGTCGCTCGACTCGGACGGGGGCTTCCTCGCGGTCGGCTTCGGCAGCATGGTTCTCTTCCTCGGCGTCTCGCTGCTGCTCGGCATGTTCTTCCAGGCGGCTGCGACGAACGTCGGGCTCGTCGCGACGACGGGTCGCTCGATCACGGTCGGTGACTTCTTCTCGATCCCGAACTTCTCGAAGGCTCTGCTGACAGCACTCCTGGTCGGCGTTGCCACCGCGGTGTCCATGATCGTCGTCGTCGGCCCGCTCGCCGTCGGGTTCTTCGGGATCTTCGCGCTCCATTTTGCGATCGACAAGGGGCTCGGTGCCGTCGACGCGATCAAGGCCAGCATCGACGTCGCACTGAAGAACGCCGGTCAGGTGGCGCTCCTCATGCTGCTCGTCTACGTCGCCAACTCTGTCGGCAGCGCGCTCTGCGGGGTCGGCCTCATCGTGTCGATGCCGGTCGCGATGATCGCGACCGCGTACTGCTACCGCCGCGTGGTGGGTCAGCAGCCCGCCTGACGCGCTCAGCAAGGGGCCCGGCACACCGAAGGGTGTGCCGGGCCTCCTGCGTGTCTGCGCGGTAGGTCAGGCAGGGTCGGTGACGAAGTCGATGAGCTCCTCGACGCGCCCGAGGAGTGCGGGCTCGAGGTCCGCGTACGAGCGCACGGTTCCGAGGATCCGCTTCCATCCTTGCGCGACGTCCGCCTGATTAGCGTGGGGCCAGCCGAGCTCGCGCAGGATCCCGGTCTTCCACTCGGTGCCCCGCTCGATGACCGGCCAGTTCTCGAGACCGATGCGCGCTGGTCGCACGGCCTGCCACACGTCGACGAACGGGTGGCCCAGCACCTTGACGGTGCCGTTCGGAACGAGGCGCAGCGCCTCGTCGGCGAGGCGCCGCTCTTTCGTCCCAGGCAGCAGGTGGTCGACGAGGACGCCGACGCGACGCTCTCGGGTCGGTCGGAACTCGCGCAGCGCGTCGGCGAGGTTGTCGACGCCGTCGAGCAGCTCGACGACGACACCCTCGACGCGCAGGTCGTCACCCCAGACGCGCTCGACGAGCTCGGCGTCGTGCTTGCCCTCGACCCAGATGCGTGAGCCGCGTGCCACGCGGGCGCGTGCGTCGCGCACGACCGTCGACCCGGACGCGGTGCGCGTCGGGGCGGCGGGAGCACGGCCGACGGGCGCGGTGAGGACGACAGGTTCGCCGTCGATCCAGAACCCTGGGCCGAGCGGGAACGTGCGTGTCCGGCCGGCGCGGTCCTCAAGCTCGACGACGTGCTGACCGCCGGACTTCTCGACGCGGACGACGGCACCGACCCAGCCGGTCATGACCTCCTCGACGACGGTCCCGCGCTCGGCGGGCACGGGACGGGAGACGGGGCGCCGGGGGTGGTGGTCCGAGCCGCCGGACAGGACGTCAGAGCCATAGCGATCGTGCACCTGGCCACCCTAGCTGGCGGCCGGAGATCGTCGGGTGAGCGTGCGTGATGCTGATCGCGGCGTCAGTCCACAGGTCTGTCGTATCGGTCGCGCCGCGAGCGTGGGTGCCCTAGTTTGTCGGTCATGTCTCAGGGGGTGCGGGGAGTGAAGGTCGGGGTTCCGGCGAGGGCAGCGTGGGTTGCCGCGGTGTTGTTGCTGGTGGGGTGCACGGGGCAGGTCGAGGTTCAGCCGCCTGCCGGTACGGCCACCGCTGGCGGTGTCTCGTCCGCCCCGACGCCAGCGCCTTCGGCGTCTCCGCCCGCGCCGTCAGGGACACCCGTCCCGGGTCCCACGATCGCTCCGCCGCCGCCGAAGCCCGTCGCACCCGACACGCTCGATGACCCCACCCCTGAGGGGGCGCTGTCAGCGATCAGGTACTTCTACGACCTCTACCCGTACGCGTATGCGACGGGCGACATCGAAGGCCTCAAGGATGTCAGCGGCAACGCCTGCGGCTACTGCATGAAGCTGATGGACCGCATTGAGAAGTTCAAAGCTGACGGGGGAGAAGCCGCTGGCTTCGTGGTGGAGTTTGCCGACGCCAAGTACGACGAGGAGACAGCCACGACCTTTCACGTCGACTTTCAAGTTTGGTTCGAGGTCGCTCCGGGAGTAGTCCGCCTGTCGCCCGGTGGCAAGGTCGAGGACGTCGACGGCCAGAAGCTCGACCTCCTGATCTCGGTCGATCTCGAGGAGACGTGGGAACTCGGCAAGGTGTTGGAAGTTGACAGTGCGAGCTAGGGCTATGGCTCGCCTCATATTCCGCGTGCACGCAAGTCTCATGATCCCCGTAGCAGTGTTGGGTGGGTCGATCGAGGATCCGGTGGGAATTCATGGCGGTACTGACGGCGCTGGCGTGAACATCAGAGGCGAGAGGCGTGTGGGAGATGATCACCGCACCACTGGGAAGCGCCCGCCTGTCGCGCGCACGCGAGCGATGGATCCGGGGGAGTGCTCGATCGCTGAGCTGACGGCGAACCCTGGTGTGGCGTTCTGGTGCTCGGCGGCGATCGGTGAGAGTGCTGGGTGCGGGGAGGACGAGCGGTTCCGGGTGCCGTACCTGCGTAGCGTCTGGGACACGTCGACCGGGGCGTGGGGTCCGTGGACTCTCTACCGGGATGCGGGGTGCGAGGGCGACGGGGACCCGGGCGAGGGTGACGTCGGCGCGGAGGTCGAGCGGGAGATCAAGCGGCTGGAGCTGAAGGGCTCCCCGCTGGGGCGAAGCCCGGGCACCGCCGCGACGTACGTACAGACGGACACGATCGTGTGGACGGACGCGGTGCCGCAGGTGTTCGACCTGACGATCCTCGGGCAGGCGGTCGAGCTCGAGATGACGCCGGTCCAGTTCTCGTGGGACTTCGGGGACGGCTCTCGGCCTCTGGTCACGACCAAGACAGGAGGGCCCTACCCCGACAAGTCGGTGAGCCACGTCTACACACGTCTGGAGACGGTGCAGATCACGCTGACGACGACGTGGAGCGGACGCTACCGCCTGGCGGGTTCGCAGGCGTGGCTGCCGGTGAGCGGCATGGCGACGACGACCAGCGTCGACGATCCCCTTGAGCTGCGCGAGTACCGCACGCGTCTCGTCGCCGGCCCGTTGGAGGACTGAACCGACCCTCGGTGCGACTTCGCGCACAGCGTGACGCAGACCGCCGTCCCCACATCGCGCGGCCCGTTAAGATTGGCACTCGAAGGCCGGGAGTGCGAACAGCTGGCTCCCCGGGATCGGTCCGGCGCGACGGAGGAGGCGGCGCAAGATGAGCTCAGAGCGCAGGCTCGACGTGCTGCGTGCGATCGTCGAGGACTATGTGACGACGCGCGAGCCCGTGGGCTCGAAGCTTCTCGCCGAGCGGCACAGCCTCGGCGTGTCTCCGGCGACGATCCGCAACGACATGGCGGCGCTCGAGGAAGAAGGCCTGATCGCGCAGCCTCACACGTCGGCAGGTCGCGTCCCGACCGACCGCGGCTACCGGCTCTTCGTCGACCAGCTTGCGGAGGTCAAGCCCCTCTCGCGGCCCGAGCGCCGCGCGATCTCCGTGTTCCTCGACCAAGCCGTCGACCTCGACGACGTGATCTTCCGGGCCTCGCGACTCCTCGCGCACCTCACGCAGCAGGTCGCAGTCGTGCAGTACCCGTCTCTCCGGCGGTCGGGGCTGCGCCACCTCGAGCTCGTCCCGGTCCCGGGCAGCCGCCTGCTGGTCGTCATCATCACGGACACGGGCCGCGTCGAGCAGCGCACCCTGTCCCTGAGCGAGGACGTCGACGAGGCGCTGATCGCGATCGTCCGCGGCCGCCTCAATGCGGCCGTCCTCGGACGGCGGCTCCCGGAGATCCGGGAGGCGTTGCCCGGCCTGCTCGAGCAGTTCGACGAGACGCAGCGCCCGCTCGTCCAGGAGATCTTCGACCTCCTTGCCGACACCCTCGCGGAGGAGACGGAGGAGCGCATCGTCCTCTCCGGAGCATCTAACCTTGCGCGCAGCGACGCCGGGCTCGAGAGCTCGCTGCGGCCCGTCCTCGAGGCGCTCGAGGAGGAGGTCGTCCTGCTCGGCCTGCTCACCGAGATGTCCGAGGACTCGCGCGGCGTGGCCGTGCGCATCGGTCATGAGACGCAGCATGCCGGGCTCTCCGTCACCTCCGTCGTCAGCACCGGTTACGGTACTGAGGGTGACTCGGTCGCGCTCCTCGGCTCGATCGGTCCGACCCGGATGGACTACCCGGGGACGATCGCCTCCGTGCGCGCTGTCGCCCGGTATCTCACGCGCATCCTCGCCACCTGACCGGACGCGCCCGCGCTGCGGGAACGCGCCACCCTCGACCCACCACCAGGAAGCAGCTTCGTGACGGACTACTACGAGATCCTCGGCGTCCCGCGTGACGCGACCCAGGACCAGATCAAGAAGGCCTACCGCAAGCTCGCGCGCGAGCTCCACCCGGACGTCGCCGGGGCGGACGCCGAGGACCGGTTCAAGGACGTGACTCGCGCGTACGAGGTTCTGGGCAGCCCGGACAAGCGCCAGTCGTACGACATGGGTACCGACCCGTCCTCGCCCGGCGGCGGCCAGGGTGGCGCGTTCGGCTTTCAGGACATCTTCGAGACGTTCTTCGGGGGCGGCCAGGCGCAGCGTGGGCCGGTGCCGCGCTCGCGCCGCGGCCAGGACGCTCTCGTCCGCCTCGACATCGACCTCGCAGAGGCGACGTTCGGCACGCGCCGCGAGCTGCCCGTCGACACGGCTGTCGTCTGCAGCACGTGCGGCGGCTCGTGCTGCCGACCGGGGACGTCCGTCCGCACCTGTGAGGTGTGCGGCGGCCGAGGCTCGGTCCAGCGGGTCGCGCGTTCCTTCCTCGGCCAGGTCATGACGACCGCGCCGTGCTCAGCCTGCCAGGGCCACGGCACGACCGTCCCCGAGCCGTGCCCGGACTGCGCGGGCGAAGGCCGCGTGCGCAGCCGCCGCACGCTCGTCGTCGAGGTCCCCGCCGGAGTAGACACGGGTACCCGGATCAAGATGACCGGCCAGGGCGAGGCGGGCCCCGCCGGTGGCCCTGCCGGCGACATCTACGTCGAGATCCGCGAGAAGAAGCACGAGCGCTTCATCCGCCGCGGCGACGACCTGCACTGCACGCTCGAGATCCCGATGACGGCAGCCGCGCTCGGCACGACGATCGAGCTCGAGACCCTCGACGGGCTCCAGGAGGTCGTGTGCCCGCCCGGCACGCAGCCCGGTGACACCGTCACCTTGCGCAACCTCGGCGTCGGTCACCTGCACGTCGGCGGTCGCGGCGACCTCGAAGTCCACGTCGACGTCGTCGTCCCCACCTCGCTCGACGAGGAGCAGGCCGAGCTCCTGCGCCGTCTCGCCGCGCTGCGCGGAGAGGAGAAGCCCGAGGCAAAGGTGTCCGCAGCGCACCCGGGTGTCTTCGCCCGCCTGCGTGAGAAGATCGCAGGCCGCTGACCGCACTCGACGTGAGAGGGTGCGCAGATGAGCGCTCCGGTATTCCTGGCTGAGTCCGCCCGCCTCGAGCAGTACCCCGCCGGGTCGGTGTACGTGCTCGACGGACCGGAGGGACGGCACGCGGGTGTCGTCCAACGGCGCCGTGCCGGCGAGCAGATCGACGTGGTCGACGGCGAGGGCCTCCGCCTGCGCTGCACGATCCGCGATGTCCACGACTCTCAGGTGACCCTCGAGGTCGACGAGGTGTGCCGCGACCGCGACCCGGCCCCGCACCTCGTGCTCGTCCAGGCCCTCGCCAAGGGGGACCGCGACGAGCTCGCGATCGAGGCTGCGACCGAGGTCGGCGTCGACAGCGTGATCCCGTGGCAGGCGTCACGGTCGATCGTCGTGTGGCGCGGCGACCGTGCCGCGCGCTCGCGAGCCCGCTGGGTCGCGACCGTCCGCACCGCCACGAAGCAGGCGCGCCGCGCGCGGGTCCCTGAGGTGGAGGAGGCGCTGACGACGTCGCGCCTCGCCGTGCGCACCGCCGAGGTCGTGTCGGGTGGGGGCGCTGTTCTCGTCCTGCACGAGGAGGCGACGACGCCGATCTCCGCCGCGAACGTCCCGGAACCGGGAGTCGAGGCTCAGGTGCTCGTCGTCGTCGGGCCAGAAGGCGGGATCGCCGCCGAGGAGCTTGCAGAGCTCACCGAGGCGGGCGCACAGCCCGTCCTGCTGGGTCCGCACGTCCTGCGCACCTCGACCGCAGGGCCCGTGGCGCTCGCGCTCCTCGCGGACCGGCTGGGGTTCTGGGGCGGTCGCTGAGCGACCGCTGGAGCCAGCGGCTCAGCGCGTCACTTGACCGTGATCGTCGCCGAGACGAGGTTGAGCGGCTGACCGTCCATCGCCGACGACTCGAAGACGGCGACCGTCCAGGTGCCGGGCTCGAGATCGACGGTGGTCTCGAAGGGCCCGACCTCGCCGTTCGCGCCCGTCATGGTGCTGCCTTCCTGTGAAGGCTCCTCGAGCGAACCGCCCTCCGCATAGACGACCCAGCTGAGGTTGCCCTCGAACGCGGTCGCCTCGCCCGTGATGGTGACGGTCGGTCCGGTGACGACGGCACCGTCGACCGGGGAGGTGAGGACCGTCGTCCCGTTCGTCGCGGACTTCCCGGGGGTCGGCTCGCCCTCGGGCGACGTCGTCGTGGGAGCGGGTGCCGTCGTCGGAGCCGGGGTCGTCGTGGCTGCCGTCGACGTCGGGTCCGTCGCGGCAGGCGTCGACTCGTCTGCGCACGCGGCGAGAGACCCGACGAGCAGCGCGACGACGAGCGCGGAGCGGACGGTCGAGCGGGACATGGTGCCTCCAGAGCGTGTGCGGACATGGCCGTGCACCCACTCTGCCAGGAGGTCGTCCCTGCGGGGCGGTCGACACGGCACGGCGTCGGTAGACTGCTCGTGACCAGGACGCACCAGCGCGGAGGACGACGGCTCAGGCCGGCCCATGCCAGAGACCACAGCAACAGCAGGACCGGGACGCCCCGACGACGACGCAGCTCCCGCTCACCCCCGGACGCGTGCCGGTGCACGCCTCGAGCACCGGATCGTCGTCCCGCCGCAGGTCGACATGGTCGCTCTCCTCGGCCCGCAGGACGGCGTGCTCAGAGCGATCGAGGAGGGCTTCGAGCGTGTCGACGTGCACGCGCGTGGCAACCAGATCACGGTGAGCGGCCCGGCCGGTGACGTCGCGCTCGCCGTCCGTCTCGTCGACGAGCTCCTCGAGCTCGCGGAGGCCGGCACGCCGCTCAGCCCCGACGTGGTGACGCGATCGGTCGCGATGCTCGCCTCGCAGGGTGCGCCGCGTCCCGCCGAGGTGCTCAGCCACGACATCGTGTCGAACCGCGGCCGGACGATCCGCCCCAAGACGCTCGGGCAGAAGCGCTACGTCGACGCGATCGCGTCGTCGACCATCACGTTCGGCATCGGACCGGCCGGGACCGGCAAGACGTACCTCGCCATGGCGACCGCCGTCCAGGCGCTCCAGGCGAAGAAGGTCAGCCGCCTCGTTCTGACGCGGCCCGCGGTCGAGGCGGGGGAGCGGCTAGGGTTCCTGCCCGGCACGCTCACCGACAAGATCGACCCCTACCTGCGTCCGCTGTACGACGCGCTGCACGACATGATCGACCCGGAGTCGATCCCGCGACTCATGGAGTCCGGCACGATCGAGGTCGCACCGCTCGCGTACATGCGTGGGCGCACCCTGAACGACGCGTTCATCATCCTCGACGAGGCGCAGAACACGACGCCCGACCAGATGAAGATGTTCCTCACCCGCCTCGGCTTCGGCTCGACGATGGTCGTCACGGGCGACGTCACGCAGGTGGACCTCCCGGGCGGCGTCCGCTCCGGGCTGCGGGTCGTCGAGGACGTCCTGAGCGGTGTCGACGACGTCGAGTTCTGCCACCTCACGAGCGAGGACGTCGTCCGCCACCGACTCGTCGGCGAGATCATCGAGGCGTATGCCCGGTGGGACGTCGAGAAGCAGGCCGCGCAGCCCACCATTCGGCCGTCCGGCCGACCAGAACGCACCCGCCCGGAGAGCCAGGAGAGGCACGCATGACGATCGAGGTCAACAACGAGTCGGGCTTCGAGGTCGACGAGGCGGAGTTCGCCGCGCTCGCCCGCTACGTCCTCGACGCGATGCACCTGCACCCGCAGACGGAGCTGTCGATCCTCATGGTCGGCACAGACGTCATGACCGAGCTGCACGTGCAGTGGATGGACGAGCCTGGGCCGACCGACGTCCTGTCGTTCCCGATGGACGAGCTGCGGCCCGGCCGTGAGGGCGACGTGACCCCTGCAGGTCTGCTCGGCGACGTCGTGCTGTGCCCCGAGGTTGCCGCGCAGCAGGCGAAGGTGGCCGGCCACTCGACGATCGAGGAGATGCTGCTGCTGACGACGCACGGGATCTTGCACCTCCTCGGGTACGACCACGCGGAGCCGGAGGAGGAGAAGGAGATGTTCGCCCTCCAGCGCAAGCTGCTGCTGACGTTCCTCGCGAGTCGATGAGCGAGGTCCCGGTCCCCGCGCTGCTCGTCGGCGCGACGCTCGGGATCGTGCTGGCCGCACTCCTGAGCTCGGGCGAGGTCGCGGTCCAGCGCGTCACCCGGTCGTCGATGGCCGAGGTCGCGGAGAACGGCACGAAGGCGGGCCGCAGGGCTGCTGCCCTCGTCGTCGATCCGCGTCGGACGGCGTCCGCTGCGGCGTTCTGGCGCATCGTCGCCGAGATGATGGCGACGGCGTGCATCACCCTGAGCCTCGAGCATGCGCTCGACGTCTGGTGGCACGTGCTCGGCCTTGCTGTCGTCATCTCGTCGCTCGTCGCGCTCGTCCTCGTGCGGCTGAGCCCGCGCTCCTTCGGCCGACGGCACCCTGCGAGCGTGCTCGTCGCGCTCGGACCTCTGCTGCTGGCTGCCCTGCGACTGGCCGGCTGGACGGCCGGGACGTCGCTCTCGTCGTCGGAGGACGTCGGCGAGCACGAGCTCCAGGAGATGGTCGACCGCGTCAACGAGTCCGAGGTGATCGAGGAGGAGGAGCGCGAGCTGATCCGCTCCGTCTTCGGTCTCGGCAGCACGCTCACGCGCGAGGTCATGGTGCCGCGCACCGACATGGTCACGACCCCGACGACGACGCTGCTGCCCAGCGTCCTGCGCCTCTTCCAGCGTTCGGGCTTCTCCCGTGTCCCCGTCGTCGGAGACTCCGAGGACGACGTCCGCGGCGTCGTCTACTTCAAGGACGTCGTCGACCGTCTGCACGGAGACCCCGTCTCGGGTGTGGTGGACGCGGCTGAGGCGACGACGACCGTCGAGGACGTCATGCGTCCTGCGCACTTCGTGCCCGAGTCGAAGCCTGTCGACGACCTGCTGCGCGATCTGCAGGAGTCGCGCTCGCACATGGCGCTCGTTGTCGACGAGTACGGCGGCACCGCAGGCCTCGTGACGATGGAGGACGCGATCGAGGAGATCGTCGGCGAGGTGACCGACGAGCACGACCCGGATGCGGCGGAGATCGTCGAGACCGGCCCGGGGGAGTACCGCGTGCCCGCCCGCACGAACCTCTGGGAGCTGGGCGAGCTTCTCGGCCTCGAGCTCGAGGACGACGACGTCGACACGGTCGCAGGGCTCCTCGCCAAGGCCTTGGGCCGGGTTCCGCTCCTCGGCTCGCACGCGGAGGTCTCGGGCGTGCACCTCGTCGCGGAACGTGTCGAGGGCAGACGCAAGCGCGTCTCGACCATCCTTGCCCACCGGGTGGCGCCGCCCGAGAACGACCACAGCGACAGCGACCAGCGCGAGCAGCGCGCGTCGCGGCACGACCGTGCCGACCGCAACGACCGCAGGAGTGACTCATGAGCCGCAAGCCCTCGAACGACGCCGGGGAGTTCCGCTCCGGCTTCGCCTGCCTCGTGGGGCGCCCGAACGCGGGCAAGTCCACCCTGACGAACGCGCTCGTCGGCGAGAAGGTCGCGATCACGTCGGGTCGTCCGCAGACGACGCGGCACACGATCCGTGGCATCGTGCACCGCGACGACGCCCAGCTCGTGCTCGTCGACACTCCTGGGCTGCACCGTCCGCGCACGTTGCTCGGCGAGCGGCTCAACACGCTCGTGCGGGACACGTTGACCGAGGTCGACGTGATCGTCTTCTGCCTGCCGGCGGACCAGAAGGTGGGCCCGGGCGACAGGTTCATCGCGAGCGAGCTCGCGGCCCTGATGCGCGGCCGGCGGCCCACGCCGGTCGTCGCCGCGGTCACGAAGGCGGACAAGGTGTCCCGGCAGGAGCTCGCGGACCAGCTCCTGTCGGTCGCGGCGCTCGGTGACTGGGCGGACATCGTCCCTGTCTCTGCCGTCGGTGGTTACCAGGTCGACGAGCTCGCGGACGTCCTGGTGTCGCGGCTGCCCGTCGGGCCGATGCTCTACCCGGACGGCGAGCTGACCGACGAGCCCGAGGCCGTCATGGTCGCCGAGCTCGTGCGCGAGGCGGCGCTCGAAGGGGTGCGCGACGAGCTCCCGCACTCGCTCGCTGTCGTGGTCGACGAGATCATTCCGAGGGAGGGCGGCCGCAAGGACGATCCGCTCGTCGACGTGCGCGTCAACCTGTTCGTCGAGCGGGACTCACAGAAGGCGATCATCATCGGCAAGGGTGGCGCGCGCCTGCGTGACGTCGGCACCCGGGCACGCCAGGGGATCGAGCGGCTGCTGGGCAGCAGGGTCTACCTCGATCTGCACGTCAAGGTCGCGAAGGACTGGCAGCGCGACCCGAAGCAGCTCGGCCGTCTCGGCTTCTGACCACAACGGCGCGACGGCGTCCACGGTTCACCCGCCGGGCGTCTCACCGCGCGAGGGCGGCTGATCCTCGCTAGATTCGGGGCGGCCAGTCGTCGTCGTACGCAGGCGGCGGGCTCCAGGTTCGAGAGAAAGAAGCCTCATGAGCGAGCAGCACGACACTCCGACACCGGACCAGCACGGCTATCCGCCGCCCGCGGCAGCCACGGACGTGATCGACCTGACGGAGGCCCAGGCCCCGGCGAAGCCGTTCGCGGGCGTCCCCGACTCCGACTATGTGCGTGACATCGTGAGCGCCCTGCTGCTCCTCGTGTCGCTCCAGCTCGTCTGGAACGGTGCGGGCGAGAGCGCGGCGGGCGTCGCGTGGGTGCTCGCACCGACGCTTCTGTCGGTCGTGTCGCTCGCGCTGCCGTACCTCGCGCGCTTCGGGGCGCTGCCGGCGTCGTGGACGGTGCACACGACGCGTCGCGCGCGCGTCCTGCTCAACCTTCCGTACATCCTTGCGGTCGTGGCGCAGGTCGTTCTCGACGCCGCTGTGCGGTCGCGCCTCGAAGGGGTCGGCGCAGCTGCCGCCCTCGGGCTCGCGGGTGCGCTCCTCGCAGCGACCCCGCGAGCGAGCGAGCTCGGCCCCGTCGAGCAGGACCGCGCCGCGACGTCGACGTGGTCGCGCGTCGCCGCGCTCGTCGCCGCCGTCTCGGGGATCGGCCTGCTCGCATGGATCGTCCTGTACGTCGTCGAGATCTCGTCGCGCACGTCGTCGGGCAACCGTACGAGCGTCGTCATCGCCCTGGTGGCGACGACGCTGGTCGCCCTGGCGCTGCTCGCTCCTGTCCTTGCCGCCGCCCTCGGTCGGACGATCGCCTGGTCGCGCGCGCTCGTCGCTCTCGCCGTCGCGCACGTGCTGGTCCTGTTCGTGACGGACGGCGACCAGGTCCGGTCGCTCGTCGAGACCCTCCACCCGCTGCGGGACGTCCTCTTCTTGCCGAACGGGTTCGGGCTGTTCCTCCTTCCCGCGGTCGCCGTCCTGGCGGCCAGCCCCGCAGTGCGTCGCAGGGCGACGCAGAACGTCGCGGTCGCCTGGTTCGAGTCCGTCCGCGTGACGCTCCTGCTGCAGGCGCTCCTCGCGGTCGTCCTCGCGGTGGCGAGCGTGCTGCAGATCTGGATCACCGGGAGCCGTGTCGCCGATCTCGTCCCGGCGGCGGTCGTCCTCCTGCTGATCGCCGGCCTCGCCCTCGGTGCGCTGTCGACCGTGGGGCGCAAGAGCCCCGCGGACTCGCGAGGCACGGTCCTCGTGCTGATGGGTGCCTCGCTCGTCACCGGGTGCGTGCTGCTCGGCATGACCGGCGGTCCGCTGCGCGTCTTCCTGCCGTTCCTGGTCATCAGGCTCGCCATCGCGCTCGTCCTGCCGGCCGCGGTGATCCTCGCACTGACGGTCCCGGACCCGGTCCGTGAGTACCTCGCGGCGAACCCGCGGACGCCCCGGCCGGGGGACGGCTCGGCCGCGTACCGCTGGACGCCGCGCCCCGAGCGACCGCAGGCGGCTCGCCCGGCTCCTGCCCAGGCGTCGTACCCGTCCGCCGTGAGCGGGCACGAGGTCGGCTACCCGCCAGCGCCTCAGGGCGCACCCGCCCCCGCGCAGCCGTCCCCGACCGCCCCGGCCCTCGCGCCCGACTCGAGCGGCTACGGCATGGTGCCCGTCGAGTCGCCGGCGCCTGCGGTGCCCGCCGAGGTGCCCTCGGCACAGGAGACGACGACAGTCCTCCCCGCCGCGACGTCGACGGACATCGGCGCTCCTGAGGCGCACGAGATCGTCTCTCCGACCGAGAAGGTCGCGCTGAGCGACCCGATCGACCAGGCCGGTCGGGAGGAGGGCGGGTTCACGTGGGCCCAGGCGGCCGACCCGTCGACTCCTGCAGCGACGCTCGCCCAGATCGTCCAGGACGCCCCGACCCTGAGGGCTGCGGTCGCGTCGAACCCGACCACCTACCCGGCACTCCTCGAGTGGCTCGGGCAGCTGGGCGACCCTGAGGTCGACGCGGCTCTCGCCGCTCGGGTGAACTGACTCAGAAACCTCCCACAGGGGGCGCCTTCCGGGCGCCCCCTGTGGGAGCATGGGCACGGCTGACGAGACGGTGAGCCGGACGAGCGTGTCCGCATGACAGGGGAGAACACAGCATGACCGACCAGATCCAGCAGCAGGCCGCGGACCCGCGGACTCCGGGCGAGACGCTTGCCCGCATCGCCTACGAGCGTCCGGACCTTCGCGCGACGATCGCCGCGAACCCGTCGGCCTACCCGGAGCTGCTCACGTGGCTCGGTGCGTTCGGCGACCCCCAGGTCGACGCTGCGATCGCCGCGCGCACGTCGGCCCCCGCGGCCGCTGCGGCCGGAGCACCGGCCGCGGGCACCCCGGGCTGGGCCCCGCAGCAGCAGCCTGGCGCCGAGCAGGCCTGGAGCGCTCAGGCACAACCTGCCGTGCAGGGATGGTCGGCACCTCAGCCTCAGCCGGGAGCGGCGGCGTGGCAGGGCCAGGCTGCCGGCTACACCGGCGCGGGCGGGCCAGGCGTCGTCAGCTATGACTCGGGTGCGCCCGAGCGACGGTCACGCCGTGGTCTCGTCGTCGGCGGCGCCGTCGCTGCCGGTGTCCTCGTGCTCGGCGGCGGCGCCTGGGCGGCCAAGACGCTGATCTTCGACAAGATCGGTGGCTCGGACTCGCCGGAGGCAGCCGTCACCAAGCTGGTCGAGAGCGCGACCGACAAGGACATCCTCGCGATGTACGGCTCGTTGTCACCTGCCGAGGTCAGCCACATCAAGGCGCAGTACGACTCGTTCGTCGAGAACGCCGAGGGCAACGACGAGTACCAGTCGGCGCTGGACAGCTACCAGGCGGTCCTCGACGCGGTCACGCTCGACGTGACCGGGCTCGAGGTGCGCTCCGAGTCGATCGCGGAGGGTGTCGCCAAGGTCTACCTCGACGCCGGCTCATTCTCGCTCGACGGCGACACGGACAAGATCGCGACCGAGGTCGCGGATCTCGTCTACGAGGTCTCGTCGAGTGCGCTCGGCAGCAGCATGTCGGGCTCCTTCCCGCTCGAGCTCCCCGACAAGGAGGAGACGAAGGCGGACATCAAGGCGGACCTCGACGAGTCGATGCCCGCGAAGGGTGACATCGCCGACCTCGACGGCCAGAAGGCGTACGTCGTCGCGGTCGAGGAGGAGGGCTCCTGGTACGTCAGCCCGTACCTCACTCTCGCCGAGTACGCGCTCGAGAGCGCAGGCGGGACGCGTGGCACCCTCCCGGCGGCCTCGGCCGTCAAGGGCTTCGACTCGCCCACGGCTGCGGCCTCGGGACTCGTGGACGCGACGCTCACCTACGTGAAGAGCGGCGACCCGCAGGACCTCGCGGTCGCTCTCCCGCTCGCAGAGCGCCGCCTCGCCGCCCTGTACCTCCCGAAGCACGACGGCACCGACCTCGCGGGTCTCACGATCGAGAACGGCTTCGCGGAGCGGTCCAAGGACGGCGCTGTCGCCAAGGTCGTGTTCGACGGGTTCAAGATCTCCTACAGCGACCAGGGCCAGACCGCGAACGTCACCCTTGACCCGACCTGCGTGACGCTCGACGTGTCTGGGATGGGCTCGGGCGAGATCTGCGTCGACAAGGCGCCGCTCATCAAGGAGATGGGCATGCAGGACGCCAGCCTGGTCGCACTGTCCGAGGGGGGCTCGTGGTTCCTGAGCCCCATCTCGTCGCTCGTCGACTCGTCGACGGCGATGGGCAACGCGATGATGAAGCTCCAGAAGGAGGGCAAGCTCGACGACCAGGCATGGATCGAGGAGCAGACCACCGCTCTCATGGCCTACATCCAGGAGCAGCCCGGCTTCGCGATGCTCGGCTCGCTCGGCGGTCTGCCGGGGACGAGCTACGGCTACGAGGACGGTACCGGCCTCGAGGGCTTGACCGACGGCTCTGGGCTGAGCGACCTCCCGCAGGGCGACGACGTCCTGGGTGACAGCGCAGACGGCACGAGCGAGGCCCCCCTCACTGACGAGGAGATCGCCGACCTGTTCGGCGAGAACCTCAGCGAGGAAGAGATCGCTGACGCCTTCGGCGGCGAAGGCCAGTAGGGCGCGTCTCGACGATCGACAGCTCTTCGTCTCGTGAACGAGACGAAGCAGGCGCTGCGCAGAGGGGTACAGTGACACACATGTGCTCGGCTGCGCAGCGCCTGCTGCTCCTTCCCTGCCGCGACGAGGCCTGAAACGGTCGGAACCTCGTCGCGGTGGTCGTGGTGCCGACCGGACGTCTCAGACGCATCGAGCAGCACCAGTACGAAGGACACTCAGAGATGACGAAGCAGATCTTCCCCGGAGGCCCGCAGAACCCCTCCGGGATGCCGACCCAGAAGTACGTCCCATTCCAGCAGCAGATCGCGGTGCACGTCCCTGACCGCACCTGGCCGGACCGCGCGATCACCCAGGCACCCCGCTGGTGCGCCGTCGACCTCCGCGACGGCAACCAGGCGCTCATCGAGCCGATGAACCCCGAGCGCAAGCTCAAGATGTTCCAGCTGCTCGTCGACATGGGCTACAAGGAGATCGAGGTCGGGTTCCCGTCTGCGTCCCAGACGGACTACGACTTCGTGCGGATGCTCATCGAGGAAGACCTGATCCCGGACGACGTCGTCATCCAGGTCCTCACGCAAGCGCGTGAGCACCTCATCGCCCGCACCTACGAGGCGATCGCGGGCGCCAAGCAGGCGATCGTGCACCTGTACAACTCGACGTCGATCCTCCAGCGGGAGGTCGTGTTCCGCCTCGACGAGGAAGGGATCATCGACGTCGCGGTCGACGGCGCCAAGCTCTGCAAGAAGTACGAGGACACGGTCCCCGGTACGACCGTCTTCTACGAGTACTCGCCCGAGTCCTACACCGGGACCAAGCTCGAGTTCGCCGCGCGCATCTGCAACGCCGTCATCGAGGTCTTCGAACCGACGCCCGAGCGCAAGGTCATCATCAACCTCCCGGCGACCGTCGAGATGGCCACGCCCAACGTGTATGCCGACTCGATCGAGTGGATGAACCGCAACCTCGCGCAGCGGGAGAACGTCATCCTCTCGCTGCACCCGCACAACGACCGCGGCACCGCCGTCGCCGCCGCCGAGCTCGGCTACCAGGCCGGTGCCGATCGCATCGAGGGCTGCCTCTTCGGCAACGGCGAGCGCACCGGGAACGTCGACCTGGTCACCCTCGGCATGAACCTGTTCTCGCAGGGCATCGACCCCGAGGTCGACTTCTCCGACATCGACGAGATCCGCCGTACTGTCGAGTACTGCAACCAGATCGACGTCCACGAGCGCCACCCGTATGCGGGCGACCTCGTGTTCACCGCGTTCTCGGGCTCGCACCAGGACGCGATCAAGAAGGGCCTCGAGGCGCTCGAGCAGCGCGCCGCAGCCGAAGGGCGGACGATCGACGACCTCGTCTGGGCCGTGCCCTACCTGCCGATCGACCCCAAGGATGTCGGCCGCTCCTACGAGGCGGTCATCCGCGTCAACTCGCAGTCCGGCAAGGGAGGCATCGCCTACCTGCTCAAGTCGGAGCGCCACCTCGACCTGCCGCGTCGTCTGCAGATCGAGTTCTCGCGCGTCGTCCAGGGTGTGACCGACGGCGAGGGCCGTGAGGTCAGCGGCGACGACATCTGGCAGATCTTCGCCGACGAGTACCTCCCGGCCGAGCCCGGCGGCCCGCTCGAGCCGTGGGGACGCTTCTCGCTGCGCGGTACGCGCGCCGCGAGCGTCGAGGGTGGGACCGACACGATCGAGGCCGACCTCGTCGACCGTGGCCGCGCGGTCACGCTCGAGGGCGCGGGCAACGGCCCCATCGCCGCCTTCGTCGACGCGCTCAGCAAGGTGGACGTCAACGTCAAGGTCCTCGACTATGCGGAGCACGCGCTGTCCGAGGGCGGCGACGCGACCGCCGCGGCCTATGTCGAGTGCGAGGTCGACGGCGAGGTCCTCTGGGGTGTCGGAATCGACCCGTCGATCACGACGGCGTCGCTCAAGGCGATCATCTCCGCGATCAACCGCAAGGGTCGCGCCTGACGCAGCCTGTCGATGCCGGCCGGTCCCCGCAACAGGGGGCCGGCCGGTGTCGTGCGCGGGGAGGACCTGCGAAGGTGCGCGGCGCGCACGAGCTCCTGACGGCTCGTGGCAGAGGGATGGCGGACAATGGTCAGGTGCCCCTGTACCGAGACGAAGCGATCGTCCTGCGCGCCCAGAAGCTGGGCGAGGCGGACCGCATCGTCACGCTCCTGACGCGTGAGCACGGGAAGGTGCGCGCTGTGGGCAAGGGCGTGCGCAGGACGTCGTCACGCTTCGGCGCACGCCTCGAACCTTTCATGTACGTCGACCTCCAGCTCCATGTCGGCCGGTCGCTCGACGTCGTGACGCAGGCCGACACGCTCGGCGCTTTCGCACGTCCCGTGTGCGAGGACTATGCGCTGTACACGGCTGGCACCGTCATGCTCGAGACTGCGGACAGGCTCGTCGCCGACGAGCGGGAGCCGTCCCTCCAGCAGTTCTGGCTGCTCGTCGGGGCCGTGCGCTCGCTCGCGGAGCGACGCCAGGACCCGGGTCTGGTCCTCGACTCGTACCTCTTGCGCGCCCTCGCCGTCGGCGGCTGGGCGCCGAGCTTCACCGAGTGTGCGCTGTGCGGCACGCCTGGACCTCACCACGCGTTCTCGGTCGCCTCCGGCGGGGCCGTGTGCAGCCGGTGCCGCCCGCCCGGGTCGACCGCGCCGGCTCCCGAGACGTTCGCGCTCCTCGCTGCGCTGCTCGCGGGCGACTGGGCGAACGCCGTGCTCGCCGAGGAACGGCACCGTCGCGAGGCGAGCGGTCTGGTCGCCGCGTACAGCCAGTTCCACCTCGAGCGGACGCTGCGCTCCCTGCGCATGGTCGACCGCGACGACCGCGACCGCTCGGCACCCACAGCTCCCGCCCACCGACCCGTGGAGGCCCGCTAGATGGCCAGGTCCTCGTCTGCCCGCCCCGCCGGCACGCGCCAGCCGGTGCCGCCGCCACCGCACCCCTCGGGTGAGGTCGCGCCGTCGGTACCGCCCGAGCTCGTGCCGCAGCACGTCGCCGTCGTCATGGACGGCAACGGCCGGTGGGCCAACGCGCGCGGTCTTCCGCGCACGGCTGGCCACGCCGCCGGCGAGGCTGCGCTCCTCGACGTCGTCGCGGGTGCGATCGACATCGGGGTCAAGCACGTGTCGGCGTACGCCTTCTCGACCGAGAACTGGAAGCGGTCCCCCGAGGAGGTGCGCTTCCTCATGGGCTTCTCGCGCGACGTCCTGCGCCGTCAACGGGACACGCTCGACGAGTGGGGCGTCCGGGTGCGGTGGTCGGGCCGTCGCCCCCGGCTGTGGCGCTCGGTCATCAAGGAGCTCGAAGAGGCTGAGCGTCGCACCCTGGGCAACGACGTGTGCACGCTGACGATGTGTGTCAACTACGGCGGGCGCGCCGAGATCGCGGACGCGGCGAAGGCGATCGGCCGCGAGGTCGCAGCGGGGCGTCTCGACCCGGAGCGGATCACGGAGCGCACCGTGCAGCGGTTCCTCGACGAGCCTGACCTGCCCGACGTCGACCTGTTCCTCCGGAGCTCGGGCGAGCAGCGGACGTCGAACTTCATGCTGTGGCAATCGGCTTATGCCGAGCTCGTGTTCTTCCCGGAGCCCTGGCCGGACTTCGACCGTCGCACGCTGTGGCGCGCGGTCGAGGAGTACGCGCGGCGGGACCGTCGCTACGGTGCGGCGGTCGACGCGCCCGTCGAGCCGGCCTGAGCCGCGCGTCGTCGTGCACGGCGTCGGACGACGTGCGCGACGACGATCGCCGTGAGGGCGAGGAGCGCGGCGAGCCCCCAGGGTGAGCCGGCGAACGCGGCGACGAGCGACGTCCAGGCAGCCCAGCCGATCGTCGCGTAGATGACACCGTGCGCCGCGCAGCCGAGGATCATCGCCGGGAGGTAGCGGGCGAACGGCATCCGGGTGACGCCTGCGGCCGTGTTGACGACCGTCTTGGTGCCGGGGAGCAGATAGCTCGCCGGCACGATCGCGACGCCCCACCGGTGGATCGCGGCGACGCCGCGGTCCGTGCCGCCGCCCTCGATCCAGCCGCGGAAGCGTGGGAAGCGCGTCGGTCGGTCGGCCGTCTGGGTGAGCGCGCGCGTCGTGATGCTGCGCGCGATCCAGTAGAACGCCTGGTTGCGGATGAATGCGATGCCGCCGAATGTCACGAACAGCACCCAGAAGGGGCTCGTGTGGGCGTCGGGCAGGAGCCCGGCCGTGACGGCGGCGGGGAGCGTCATGCCTGGGCGCAGGTCTCGCAGGTCCCGAACAGCTCGATCGTGTGCTCGATGTCCCGGAAACCGTGGGAGTCGCCCACGAGCGCGGCCCAGGCCTCGACGGTCGGCCCGTCGATCTCGACGGTGCGCCCGCACGAGCGGCACACGAGGTGGTGATGGTGCTCGCGCCGGGCGCACCGGCGGAACAGGTTCTCGCCGTCGGCTGTCCGCAGGACGTCGACGTCCTCGCTCTCGGCGAGCGCCTGCAGCGCCCGGTAGACGGTCGCGAGGCCGATGCTCTCGCCGCGCTCGCCGAGCGCGTCGTGCAGCTGCTGGGCGGAGCGGAACTCGTCGGTCTGGCCGAGCGTGTCCCAGATGGCGGCGCGCTGCCGCGTCATACGTCTCACGGTGCCTCCAGGATGACGTCGGACGTGACGTCCGGGTGGGGGTCGTGGTGCCCTCGTCGCCGCGCGAGCAGGGGGCTCGCCACCGCGACAACCGCGTACACGGCGATCGCGAGCACGACGATCATCGCACCCGGCGACACGTTGACCCAGTAGGTCAGGGAGAGCCCGACGACGCAGATGACGACGCCGGTCATGATCGCGAGCCGCATCGTCCAGACGAAGGACTTCGTGACGAGCTGCGCGATCGCGACGGGCACGATCATGAGCGCGGAGACGAGGAGCAGCCCGACGACGCGCATCGCGACAGTCACGGTGAGCGCAGACATCACGGCGATCGCGATGTTGAGGAACCGGACGGGCAGGCCGGACGCGCGCGCGAACTCCTCGTCCTGCGAGACGGCGAAGAGCGCGGTGCGCAGGCCCAGCCCGAGACCGAGGACGACGAGGGCGAGGACCGCGGTCAGGACGAGGTCCGTCGTCGTGACGACGGAGATCGAACCGAACAGGTAGGTCATGAGGTTCGAGCTCTGCCCGCCGGCGAGCTCGATGATGAGCACACCGCCCGCGATGCCGCCGTAGAACAGGAGGGCGAGCGCGACGTCGCCGCTCGTGCGCCCCCGTTCCCGCACGACCTCGATGCCGATGGCCCCGATGATCGCCGTGAGGACCGCACCGGGGATCGCGAGGGCGTCCTGCGTGAGGCCCAGCCCGGCGCCGACGAGCCACCCGAGCGCGACACCCGTGAGGGCGACGTGACCGATGCCGTCGCCGAGGAGCGAGAGCTTGCGCTGGACGAGGTACGTGCCCATGACGGGGGCCACGACGCCCACGAGCAGGGCGGCGAGGAGCGCGCGCTGCATGAGCGGCGTCTGGAGCATCTCGACGATCTCCATGTCACGCTCCTTCGCTGAAGAGGTGCTCGGGCAGGACGGGTGGCAGGGAGCGGGGCTCTGGGTCGCCGTGGACGTGCACGTGGTCGTGGTCGGCGGCGTCGTGGCCGTGCGCGGCGCGCGGCGGTGCGCCGTCGTGCACGATGCGGCCGTGGCGCAGCACGACGGCGCGGGAGATGAGGTCGGCGAGCTCGCCGAGCTCGTGCAGCACGACGACGATCGTGCGACCGCTAGCGACGAGGCGGCGCAGCGTGGCGGCGAGCGCTTCCTGGGAGGGGTGGTCGACGCCGGCGACGGGCTCGTCGAGGATGAGCAGCTCGGGGTCGCGGACGAGGGCGCGAGCGATGAGCACGCGCTGCTGCTGGCCGCCGGAGAGCTCGGTGACGGCCTGGTCCCGGCGGTGGGCGAGCCGGACCTCGGTGAGCGCGGCGTCGACGCGGGCGCGCCAGTCGCGGGGCTTGCGCAGCGAGCGGGAGGTCAGGAGGCCCGACGCGACGATCTCGGCGACCGTCGCGGGCACGCCGGCGGACGCGCCGACCCGCTGCGGGACGTAGCCCACGCGGTCCCAGGGTGCGGAAGGGCCGAGCGGCGCGCCGAGGATCTTGACGGTGCCCTCCGTCACGGGGACGGCGCGCACGAGGGAGCGGACGAGCGTCGACTTGCCCGAACCGTTGGTGCCGAGCACGGCGACGACCTCGCCGCGCTCGACGCGCAGGTCGATGCCGTGCAGGATCTGGGAGCCTTCGAGCCGCACGCCGAGGCCGCGGACGTCGAGCGCCGGGCTGGCCGGCTCATTCTGGTCAGGCACAGCCGAGCGCCTCCTTGAGAGCGGTGAGGTTCGCGGTCATCGCGACGAGGTAGTCGTCGTCGGCGGCGAGCTGGGCGTCGGTGCGGGACTCGAGCGGGTCGAGGACGGCGGTCGAGATGCCGAGGTCGTCGGCGAGGACCTCCGCCACCTTGGCGGTCGCCGCAGACTCGGAGAACACGGTGCTCACACCAGCCTCGGAGATCACCTTCGACACTTCCCGCAGGCGGGCGGGAGAGGGCTCCGTCTCGGGGTCGAGGCCCGAGATGCCGACCTGCTCGAGGTCGTACCGGTGGGCGAGGTAGCCGAACGCCTCGTGCGTCGTGACGAAGGTGCGGCTGTCGCAGCTCGCGAGGCCGGTCGTGAACGACTCGTCGAGGGCGGTCAGGGTCGCGACGAGCTCGGCGGCGCGCTCACGGTAGCCCGCGGCGTCGTCCGGGTCTGCGGCGGCGAAGGTCTCGCCCACCTCGGTGGCGAGCCCGGCGAGGAGGGTCGGGTCGAGCCAGAAGTGCGGGTCGAGGCTGCCGTGGTCGTGGCCGTCGTGCGACTCGCTCTCGCCCTCGTCGTCGTGCTCCGCGTCGGCGTCGAGCTCGGCGAAGCGGGCGGCGTCGAGCACGGCCTTCGGCGCGCCGTCGGCGACGGCCTGGTCGACGGCGGCCTGGAAGCCGGACTGGTAGACGACGACGTCGGCCTGGCCGACCGTGCGCAGCGTCGCGGGCGAGAGCTCGAGGCTGTGCGGCTCGCCGCCGGGCGGGGTGAGGTTGGAGACGCTGACGGCGGGACCTCCGACCTGCTCGGCGACGAACTGGAGCGGGTAGAACGACGTGAGGACGTCGAGGGCGGCGTCCGGGTCGTTCGAGTTGGACGAGCAGCCTGCGGTGCCGAGCGCGAAGGCGAGGGCGGCTGCGGCGGTCACGAGGGTGCGGGGGCGGAAGGTCACGTCCCACATTCTCAACGGTAATGAGAACCATTGTCAAAATGAGGGCTCGCAGGCCGGGTAGCCTGGAACCTTGCAACCGCCCCGCAAGCCATGCGCGGGCGTCGACCATGTCAACGGAGTGATTTCAGTGGCCGCACCGTCCAAGCGTCTCGACGCAGTCGTCTCCCTCGCCAAGCGCAGGGGCTTCGTCTTCCAGTCTGGTGAGATCTACGGCGGCTCCCGCTCCGCCTGGGACTACGGGCCCCTCGGCGCCGAGCTCAAGGAGAACATCAAGCGCCAGTGGTGGCAGTCGATGGTCCGCGGTCGCGACGACGTCGTCGGGATCGACTCCGCGGTCATCCTCCCCAAGAAGGTCTGGGAGGCCTCCGGCCACGTCGCCGTCTTCACCGACCCCCTCGTCGAGTGCACGAGCTGCCACAAGCGCTACCGTGCCGACCACCTGCTCGAGGAGTTCGAGGAGAAGAAGGGGCGCGTCCCCGAGAACGGCCTCGCCGACATCGTCTGCTCCGCGTGCGGCACCAAGGGTGCATGGACCGAGCCGCAGAACTTCTCGGGCCTCCTCAAGACCTACCTCGGCCCCGTCGACAACGAGGAAGGGCTGCACTACCTGCGCCCCGAGACCGCCCAGGGCATCTTCGTGAACTTCGCCAACGTCCAGGGCGCCTCCCGCAAGAAGCCCCCGTTCGGCATCGGCCAGATCGGCAAGTCCTTCCGCAACGAGATCACGCCCGGGAACTTCATCTTCCGCACACGTGAGTTCGAGCAGATGGAGATGGAGTTCTTCGTCGAGCCCGGCACGGACGAGGAGTGGCACCAGACCTGGATCGACACGCGCATGGCCTGGTACACGGACCTCGGCATCGCGCCGGAGAACCTGCGCCTGTACGAGCACCCCAAGGAGAAGCTCTCCCACTACTCCAAGCGGACGGTCGACATCGAGTACCGCTTCGGCTTCACGGGCAGCGAGTGGGGCGAGCTCGAGGGCATCGCGAACCGCACCGACTTCGACCTCAAGACCCACTCGGAGATCTCAGGCAAGGACCTGTCCTACTTCGACCAGGCCAAGAACGAGCGCTACTACCCGTACGTGATCGAGCCTGCGGCAGGTCTCACGCGCTCGCTCATGGCCTTCCTCGTCGAGGCGTACGCCGAGGACGAGGCGCCGAACGCGAAGGGCGGCGTCGACGTCCGCACGGTCCTGCGCCTCGACCCCCGACTCGCGCCCGTCAAGGCCGCGGTCCTGCCGCTGTCCCGCAACGAGCAGCTCTCGCCCAAGGCACGCGACCTCGCCGCACAGCTGCGCAAGACCTGGAACATCGACTTCGACGACGCCGGCGCGATCGGCCGTCGCTACCGTCGCCAGGACGAGATCGGCACGCCGTTCTGCATCACCGTCGACTTCGACACCCTCGAGGACCACGCCGTGACGATCCGGCACCGTGACTCGATGGAGCAGGAGCGCGTCGCGCTCGACCAGGTCGAGGGCTACCTCGCAGCGCGCCTGATCGGCGCCTGACAGCACCCCAGCAGGACGACGCACCGGAGGCCGGCAGGCGACGCAGCCGGCCTCCGGCGTTGTTCTCGGAGCAACACGGGACGTTACGCTGCGCGCATGAACCCGGAACCGTCGCTCCCGCGCGCCGTGGACGCGACGCCGCTGCCCGGGACGGCGCAGAGCCCGGCGCTGCCCTGGTGGGTCGGCCCCGCGGCTGCGCTCGCCGGCCTCGTCACGACGGGCCTGCCGCTCGCGTTCGTGCTCAGGCCGAGAGAGGTCGTCTATCTGCCGGACGACGCACGTCCCGTCGAGCCTGGGCTGTTCGACCTGATCGCGGTCCCGAAGCTTTGGTTGCTCGTGCTCGTCATCGCGCTCGCCGCGCTCGTGTTCGGGACGCTCGTGCACACGATGCTCAAGCGATCCCTGCGACGTGGTGTACCGCTGTCGCCGTGGCGTCTGGGCGCCGTCTCGAGCCTGGCGTGGCTCGTGGTCCTGCCGGTGATGGGCGGTGGCTTCTCGCTCGTCGTCATCGTGTTCACGGCGGGGATCGCCGCGCTCGTGCTCGGCGGCGCGATCGTGGCGTTCTGCCTGCCCGGCTCGGTCCTGGCAACGGCGGCCGTCGCGCGGCTGGCCACACGTGACAAGACCGTATGACGGACGTCCCGGACGACGTGCCCGCCGCGCCGTCTGGCCCGTGCGCACGTCGGTTACGGTGACGTCATGACCAACGCGCAGGGGCAAGACGCGGGAATGCTGGTTCCTGGGGTACACGTCCCCGTCCTCGGATCGCCCGTCGGCGCGAGGCCCGCGCCCCGTCCGCTACGCCGACGCCTGCCCCTGCCGCTCGTCGCACCCGTGTCGGTCGTGGCGATCTACGCGGCTCTCGTGCTCGCAGCGCTCGGCTGGGCGGCCGTGCAGTGGGCGTTCCGACCGTCTCCCGCGGTCACCGTCGTGGAGCCCGTGGCCCCCGAACCGGCACGGCTGGACCTGCTCGGACCGGTCCTGTCCGTGCCCGCGCTGCTCATGGTCAGTGCTGCGGCTGCGGTCCTCGGCGCCGGTGCACTGTGGTGCGCGCGGCGGCCCTCCGCACTGCGTACCGGCGCGGTCGTCAGCGCTGCGATCGTCGTGCCGGTCGTCCTCGCGACGGTCGTCGTGACGATCTTCTCGGGCCAGGGTGCTGGCTCGCTCGACCTCTTCGTCTCGCTCTTGTCCGTCGGCCTCATCACGGTCGGGCTGCCCGTCGTGCTCACGATGGTCGCCGTCCTGCACCAGGCTGGTGCGACCGTCCGCCACGGAGGCGGCTATCCCGTGGTTCCCGCCGGCTGAGAGGTAGCCGGCCGGCGATGGGATGATGGAGCCCATGAGCACCACCGCCCTCGACCCGACGACCGCACGCCGCCCCGGCGAGCGGCTCCTCCCGCCGCTGCAGATCGGCCCGCACTCGATCGACACCCCCGTCGTCCTCGCGCCGATGGCCGGCGTCACGAACGGCGCGTTCCGTCGACTGTGCCGCGAGCACGGTGCGGGCCTCTACGTCGCGGAGATGGTGACGTCACGGGCGCTCGTCGCGCGCAACGAGGAGTCCTTGCGGATCGTCACGTTCGACGAGGACGAGAAGGTGCGCTCGGCGCAGGTGTACGGCGTCGACCCGGCGACCGTGGGCGCTGCGGTGAAGATCATCGCGGGGGAGGGGCGCGCAGACCACGTCGACCTGAACTTCGGTTGCCCTGTGCCCAAGGTGACGCGCAAGGGCGGTGGCGCCGCGCTGCCGTGGAAGCGGGAGCTGTTCACGCGCATCGTCGAGGCCGCCGTCGAGGCGGCGGCTCCCTACGGCGTGCCCGTGACCGTCAAGATGCGCAAGGGCATCGATGCCGAGCACCACACCTACCTCGAGGCAGGCCTGATCGCGGAAGGCCTCGGGGTCGCTGCGGTCGCGCTGCACGCGCGCACGGCCGCCGAGTACTACTCGGGCCACGCCGACTGGTCCGCGATCGCGGAGCTCAAGCGCACGGTCACCTCGATCCCGGTCCTCGGCAACGGGGACATCTGGAGCGCTGAGGACGCGGTCGCGATGGTCGAGCAGACGGGCTGCGACGGTGTCGTCGTCGGGCGCGGCTGCCAGGGGCGGCCGTGGCTGTTCGCCGATCTTGCCGCGGCGTTCGACGGGCGCGACGAGCGCGTGCGCCCGGGCCTGCGCATGGTCGCCGACACGATCTACCGGCACGGCGAGCTCATGGTCGAGGAGTTCGGTGACGAGGACAAGGGCATGCGCGACCTGCGCAAGCACATGGCCTGGTACCTCAAGGGCTACCCGGTGGGCGGCGACAGCCGGCGCGGCCTCGCGATGGTCTCGACGCTCGCGGAGCTGCGCGCGCTGCTCGACGCGCTCGACCTGGACCAGCCGTACCCCGGCGAGGCTGCCGAGGGCACGCGCGGACGGCAGGGGACGCCGAAGAGGCCGCACCTCCCTGAGGGGTGGCTCGACTCGCGTGAGCTCGACGACGACTTCCGGGCCAGGCTGGCCGAGGCCGAGCTCTCCGTCTCGGGCGGCTAGGCTCCCGGGCGCCGAGGCTCGGCGAGTCGTCAGCGGACGGCAAACCTCGTCACCTTGTCGACCATGTGGTCGGCGAGGCGGACGGCGCCTGACTCGTGGGCGTCGAGCAGCGCCCGTGCCGAGTCCTGCGTCGGGTCGGTGAACCACGACGCGACGGTCACCCCGTGCCCGGGGCGCGAGACCAGCTCGATCGGGTCGCCCGCGCGCACCGTCCCGGGCTGGAGGACCCGGAGGTACGTCCCGACGAGCCCGGCCTCACCGAAGCGGCGCACCCAGCGCGGCTCGCGCATCCGGTCGGCGAAGGTCGCGCACGGTGTGCGGGGCATGGTCGCCTCGACGACGACGTCGTCGCCGATGCGCCACGTCTCACCGATGATCGCGGCCGACGTCTCGACGCCCGCGACCCGGAGGTTCTCGCCGAAGAGGCCCGGGGGGACCGGCCGGCCGAGACGCCGCGCCCACTCCTCGGCCTCGTGCTCGGCGTACGCGTACAGGGCCTTGTCCGGCCCGCCGTGGTGCTTCTTGTCCGCCTGGGTGTCGCCCTCGAGGCCCAGCAGGCCGACGGCGACAGGTTCTGCCGTCGCGGTCTTGTCGATCGAGGTCTCCCTCCCGAGGGAGGGCACGTGGACGGGGCGCGGCGCGCGGCAGACGGCGACGAGGGTGGCTTCGGTCACGCGTCGATCCTAGGTGGCGGTGCGCGCGCCCGCCGGTGTGCGGCGGACGCGCGGCGCCGCGCTCAGGCGCTCTCGGGAAGCGCCCACACCGTCGTGTCGGTGGGCACGCCGTCGTCCACGGGGCCGCTCGCGACGAGGACCTTGTACCCGACGGGCACCTCGACGGGCGTGCCGCCCAGGTTCGTCATGACGAGCAGGTCGCCGTTGCGGAAGGCGACGACCGCCGGGTCGTCCGCGAACGCGTCGACCCACGCGAGGTCACCCGCCCCGAGCCCGAGCCGACGGCGCTCGGCGAGCGCCGCGCGATACAGCTCGTAGGTCGAGCCGTCGACCCCGCGCTGACGGTCAGCAGCGAGCTCGCGGTAGCTGTCGGGCTGGGGGAGCCAGGTCGCGGCGCTCGGGCCGAAGCCGAGCCCCGGCGCGTCGCCCGCCCACGGCATCGGGACGCGGCAGCCGTCGCGGCCCGCCTCGGTGTGCCCGGTGCGGAACCATGCGGGGTCCTGGCGCAGGGAGTCGTCGAGCGTCGTGTGCTCGGGCAGGCCGAGCTCCTCGCCCTGGTACAGGTACGCGGAGCCGGGCAGCGCGAGCATCTGGAGGGTGGCCGCGCGGGCGCGCCGCAGGCCCACGACCGCGTCCGGCTGCGGTTCGTGCGCGCGGATGCCGTTGGGTCGTCCGCCGCCGGGGATCGCGAGCCGCGACGCGTGCCGCACGACGTCATGGTTCGACAGGACCCAGGTCGTCGGCGCGCTGACCTCGTCGTAGGCGCCGAGCGACGTCGTCACGACGTCGCGGAGCGCCGCGGCGTCCCACGGGGTCGTCAGGTAGGCGAAGTTGAACGCCTGCTGCATCTCGTCGGGACGGACGTAGCGAGCGAGGGCCGAGAGCGGCTCGACCCAGGCTTCGGCGCAGAGTGCGCGGTCGCCGTCGTACTCGGCGAGGACCGTGTTCCACTCGCGGTAGATCTCGTGGACGCCGGGCTGGTCGAACATCGGGGTGAGCGCGGTGACGTTCGCGGCCTCGCCCGTCGAGCCGTCGACCATGGACGTGTTGCCGTCCCAGTCCGGCAGGCCCTCTCGCTTGACCATGCCGTGCGCGACATCGACGCGGAACCCGTCGACGCCCTTGTCGAGCCAGAACCGCAAGATGTCGACCATCTCTGCGCGCACCTCAGGGTTGGTCCACTCGAGGTCGGGCTGGGAGGAGTCGAACATGTGCAGGTACCACTGCGTGTCGGTTGCTCCGAGGCGGGCGGCGTCGGGGTGCTTGTCGACGCGCGTCCAGGCGGGCCCGCCGAAGACGGAGCCCCAGTTGTTCGGCGGTTCCTCGCCGTTCGCCTTGCCGTCGCGGAACATGTAGCGGGCACGCTCGGGGCTGCCGGGGCCTGCGGAGAGCGCAGCCTGGAACCACACGTGCTGGTCCGAGGTGTGGTTGGGGACGAGGTCGATGACGACGCGGAGGCCGAGCGCATGGGCGCGCTCGAGGAGCGCGTCGAAGTCTGCGAGGGTCCCGAAGAGCGGGTCCACGTCGCGGTAGTCGGCGACGTCGTACCCGCCGTCGGCCTGTGGTGACCGGTAGAAGGGCGAGAGCCACAGCGCGTCGACGCCGAGCTCGGCAAGGTGGTCGAGGCGCGAGGTGATGCCCGCGAGGTCGCCCATGCCGTCACCGTCGGCGTCCGCGAAGGAGCGCGGGTACACCTGGTAGATCACGGCGTCGCGCCACCACTCGGCGGGCGTGGGGTGTGCGGGGTGGATCGTGGTCGCGGTGACGGGGGTGAACGTCACGGGGGCCTCGTTTCGTCGTCGTGGTGAGCGCCGCAAAGGCTATCGAATCGATTTGATAAACAGTACGCGCAAGGCCCCGGTGGAAGCCACCGGGGCCTTGCGCGTGAGCGTCAGTCGGCGGTCGGAGCCACGCCGGTGGACTCGCGCACGACGAGCTCCGGGTGGAACAGGATCTCCGAACGGGGGATCGGGTCGCCCGCGATCTGCGACATCAGGGATGTCACAGCGGCCGTACCCATCGCGGTGACGGGCTGACGGATCGTCGTGAGCGGCGGGTCCGTGAACGCGATCAGCGGCGAGTCGTCGTACCCGACGATCGAGACGTCGCGAGGGATCTTGAGCCCGCGGCTCCGCGCGGCCCTGGTGGCACCCAGAGCCATGAGGTCCGAACCGCAGATGATCCCTGTGTGACCGCTGTCGATGAGCTCGCCCGCGGCCGCCTGGCCGCCCTCGACCGAGAACAGCGACGTCGCGACGTGCGGTGCGACGTCGTGCTCGCCGAGGTGGCGGGCGATCGACGTGGTGAAACCCTCGACCTTGCGGCGCACCGTGACGTACCGGTCCTGACCGATCGCGAGGCCGATCTTGCGGTGACCGAGCGACACGAGGTGGCGGACCGACAGCTCCATCGAGTTGTAGTCGTCGTTCGAGATGAACGGCGCGTCGATCCCCTCGGCCCAGCCGTTGATCATCACGAGGTGCACCCCGCGGTCGCGCAGGCGGTGGTACCGCTCGTGCGACGCCGTGACGTCGGCGTGGAGCCCGGAGACGAAGATGATGCCGGCGACCCCGTGGTCGAGCAGCATCTCGATGTACTCGTCCTCGGTCGTGCCGCCGGGGGACTGGGTGCACAGCAGGGGCGTGTATCCGTGCTCGGATAGGCGCGACTCGATGACCTGGGCGAACGCCGGGAAGACCGGGTTCGTGAGCTCGGGCACGACGAGGCCGATGAGGCCTGCGGAGTGGCTCTTGAGCTTCTCCGGTCGCTCGTAACCAAGCAGGTCGAGGGCAGCGAGCACCGCCTGACGTGTCTCGCCGGACACGCCCGCCTTGCCGTTCAGCACCCGGGACACGGTCGCGGTGCTGACGCCAGCCTGCACGGCGAGATCGGATAGACGGGTGCGCACGGGTTGCAATGTACGGGACAACAGGCCTCCTTGCCATGATCCGACGCCCGCGACAGATACGTGTCGTCGCTGACGCGCGAGCGTTCGCGCCGCCTGTTGAGCCGTTTGTCCCACCCGGGCGACGCTCGAGTCTAGCCCCTCTGCAATGTTGCGTGAAAGTTACCGTAACGGCTTGCATCCGGTCGACGTCGCGAACTACCGTCGGTCGTATCAGCGCTCGCTACGGATGTCGTGGTGGGCATGGATCAACATTTTGGGAGACATGCGATGCGACGGAGCATCCCCTTCGTGGCCGCGGTCGTCGGGCTCGGCCTGACGCTCACCGCGTGCGGCGGGAACAGCGGCACCGAGACGACCACCACCAAGGCGCCGGAGGCCACGACGACGTCGGAGGCCCCCAAGTTCTCCGGTGAGCTGACCTTCTGGGTCGACGAGGAGCGCATCAAGGACTTCCCCGGCGTCGCGTCCGACTTCGAGGCCGAGTTCGGCGTCAAGGTCAACCTGGTCCAGAAGGCCAACGCCGACATGAAGACCGACTTCCTGGCGCAGGCCCCGACCGGCAAGGGCCCCGACCTGATCGTCGGCGCTCACGACTGGGTCGGCGAGCTCGTCGCGAACGGCGCCGCAGCACCCATCCAGCTCGAGGACGCGTCCGGCCTCTCGGCCGGTTCGCTCAGCGCCTTCTCGTCCGAGGGACAGCTCTACGGCGTTCCCTACGCGGTCGAGAACATCGCGCTCATCCGTAACAACGAGCTCGTCAAGGAGACCCCCGCGACGATCGACGAGCTCATCGCGCAGAACGACGAGACGAAGGCCAAGTACCCGCTCGTCGTCCAGCAGGGCAAGGACGGCGACGCGTACCACCTGAACCCGCTGATGACGTCCTTCGGCATCTCGATCCTCGCGACCGACGCCGACGGCAGCTACATCGGCGAGGCCGGCATCACGGGCACGGGCGGCGACGCCTGGGCCAAGTGGCTCGCCGAGCAGGGCAAGAAGGGCTGGCTGTCCGCGGACATCGACGGCCAGGTTGCGACCGACGCGTTCAAGAACGGCGAGACCCCGTACATCATCACGGGCCCGTGGAACGTCGTGGGTGGCGAGGGCCGCTTCTCCGAGACCGGCATGGACGTCTCCGTCCTGCCGATCCCGTCCGCAGGTGGCGAGACGGCGCGTCCGTTCGCCGGCTACCAGGGCATCTACGTCAGCGCCGAGTCCACCAACAAGGTCGCGGCCAACGCGTTCGTCTCCTACATCGCTCGCGGTGACGTCCAGACGAAGCTCTACAAGGAGGGTGGCCGTATCCCCGTCGCCTCCGAGGCTGCCGCCGCCGTCGACAACGAGCTCCTGAAGGGCTTCGCCCTCGCGGGCCAGGACGCGGTCGCCGCTCCGGGTCTCAAGGAGATGGACTCCATCTGGGGCAACTGGGGCAAGACCCAGGTCGCGATCATCTCCGGCAAGGCCGCCAACCCGGCCGACGCCTGGGCCGAGCTGGGCACCCAGATCAACGACCTCTTCAAGAAGTGATGACCTGCGCGGCCCGCGCTGACGAGGCCGGCAACCGCGCAGCCACCACGCACTGATGTGGAGCCCTCGCCTCTGTGGCGAGGGCTCCACATCATGAGCAGACTGAAGTGACACAACGGTGGGCGCGGTGAGGCGACACCCGACGGAGGCACCCCAAATGAGTGAGCGAAGCGCCCTGTCCGAGACAGGGTCCACGGTCGCGTCAGCGCCCGACCTGACACCGCGTCGGGGCACCACGTCCCACGCCCGTGACATCGGCAAGGGCTTCCTCGTGAAGCTCCTGCTCGTGATGCTCGTCGACGCCCTCGGCGTCTACGGGATCATCACAGCAACCACGATCGGGCACTGGCCGATCGTCGTGTCCCTCGTCGTCGGCCTCGCTGCCGTCAACTGGGTCTACTTCTCGCGCCGCATGGTGCCGCTCAAGTACCTGCTCCCCGGGCTCCTGTTCCTGCTCGTGTACCAGGTCTTCGTCATGGGCTACACGGGCTACGTCGCCTTCACGAACTACGGCACCGGGCACATGCTCACCAAGGATCAGGCGATCGAGCGCCTGCAGCAGTACAACCAGGTGCGTGTCCCCGACTCGCCCACCTACCCGCTCACGGTCCTCCAGCGTGACGGCGAGATCTACTTCGGCATCGTCGACGAGGGCAAGGCCCTCATCGGCAGCGCGGACACCCCCCTCGAGGAGAACCCCGACGCCGAGGTCGTCCAGGCTGGAGAGAAGACGCAGCGCATCGCGTCCGTCCCCGGCTTCGAGACGGTCGACTTCGCCGGGCTGCTCACCCTCGACGAAGACGTCAGCGTGATCACCGTCCCGTGGAGCTCCGACCCCACGAGCGGCAGCCTCAGCACCGACTTCGGCGCCAACGGCTTCCGCAACCAGCCTGCCCTCGCGTACGACGCCGCCGAGGACACGATGACGCACGTCGAGACGGGCGTCGTCTACTTCGCCGAGGACGACGGGTCGTTCACCGCCGCCGACGGGACGACCCTGACGCCCGGATGGCGTGTCTCGGTCGGGTTCGACAACTTCACGCGCATGTTCACCGAGGAGCGCCTCTCGGGACCGTTCCTCAAGGCGGCCACCTGGACCTTCGCGTTCGCCTTCCTCTCGGTAGCGACGACCTTCGCGCTCGGGCTTTTCATCGCGATCACGTTCAACGACGAGCGTGTCCGCGGCCGCAAGATCTACCGGTCGCTCCTGATCCTCCCGTACGCGTTCCCGGGCTTCCTCTCCGCGCTCATCTGGGCCGGGATGCTCAACCGCTCGTACGGCTTCATCAACCAGACGCTCCTCGGCGGCGCTTCCATCGACTGGCTCGGTGACCCGTGGCTCGCCAAGATCGCGATCATCGGCGTCAACCTGTGGCTCGGGTTCCCGTACATGTTCCTGATCACGACCGGCGCCCTGCAGTCCATCCCGAGCGACATCAACGAGGCGGCTCGCATCGACGGCGCCGGCCCCGCGCGAGTGTTCCGCAGCCTGACGCTCCCGCTGCTGCTCGTCTCGGTCACGCCGCTGCTGATCGCGAGCTTCGCGTTCAACTTCAACAACTTCTCGTTGATCTACATGCTCACCAAGGGCGGCCCGGTCTACGTCGGCAACGAGTACGGCCTCGGATCGACGGACATCCTCATCTCGACCGTGTACAAGATCGCGATCGAAGGTGGCGGTGCGAAGGACTACGGGCTCGCGAGCGCCATGTCCATCATCATCTTCCTGATCGTGGGGATCGTGTCCTACATCGGGTTCCGCAAGACCCGCTCGCTCGAGGAGATCAACTGACATGGCTTTCCAGACCTCGGCTCCCGGCACCCCCGTCCAGTACCGCGACACGCGCCCCAAGGGACAGCTCTGGTGGCGGCAGATCGGCTGGCGGCACGTCGTCGCGGTCGCGCTGATCATCTACGCGGTGTTCCCGCTCGTCTTCGCGCTGTCGACGTCGCTCAACCCGGGCGGCTCCATCAGCGGCTCGAGCAAGCTCTTCCAGAACATCGACCTGGCCAACTTCACGAAGCTCTTCGCCGAGACCGACTTCCCGTCGTGGGCGCTGAACTCGATCGTCATCTGCACGATCACCGCGCTGGGCACGCTCCTCATGGGGGCGTCCGCCGCCTACGCGTTCTCCCGGTTCCGCTTCCGTGGGCGCCACGGCGCGCTCACGTCTCTCCTGATCATCCAGATGTTCCCGCAGATGCTCGCGTTCGTCGCGATCTTCCTGCTGCTGCTCTCGCTCGGCGACGTGTTCCCGCTGATCGGCCTCAACCAGGTCCTCGGACTCATCGCGATCTACCTGGGCGGCTCGCTCGGGAGCAACACGTTCCTCATGTACGGGTTCTTCAACACGATCCCGCGTGAGCTCGACGAGGCGGCGAAGCTCGACGGGTGCACGCACGCGCAGATCTTCTGGCAGATCATCCTGCGGCTCGTGCTGCCGATCCTCACCGTCGTGGGGCTGCTGTCCTTCGTCGCGACGTACGGCGACTTCATCATCGCCAAGGTCGTCATGCAGGCGAACGACAAGTTCACGATCGCCGTCGGCCTCTACCAGTGGGCGTCCAACCCGCGCGCCGTGCCGTGGTCGCTGTTCGCCGCAGGCGCGATCATCGCCGCTATCCCGGTCGTGATCCTGTTCCTCTTCCTGCAGAAGTACATCGTCTCCGGCCTCACTGCGGGGTCCGTCAAGGGATGATCGACCGCACCACCCGTGGTGCGGGGGCGCTCATGGCGCTCCCGCACCACGACGGCTCCGAGATCTATGTCCAGCAAGGCCCCTACCAGCTCGGGTCCATCCTCACGGTCCGCGTGCGCGTGCCGCGCGGTTACGGCGAGACCGCCGTGCTCCTGCGCTTCGTCCAGGATGCCGAGCCCCGCACGGTGCGCACCGCTCTCGCCCACAGCGACGAGCATGACCACTGGTACGAGGCGCAGCTCCCGCTGCACAACCCGGTCACGAGCTACCGGTTCGCTCTCGTGCTGCCGGGCGACGTGCACTGGCTCAACGCCCGCGGGGTCCGCGACCGTGGCGTGACGGACGAGAACGACTTCCGCATCACGACCGCCGCTCCCGCGCCCGCGTGGCTCCACCACGCCGTCGTCTACCAGGTGTTCCCGGACCGCTTCGCGCGGTCCGCCGCCGCAGACGCGCGCCCGCTGCCGGACTGGGCCGAGCCCGCCACGTGGGACGACGAGCCTGCCGCGCACGGCGCCCGCACCGGCAAGCAGCTCTACGGCGGTGACCTCGACGGCGTGATCGAGCACCTCGACCACATCGCCGGCCTCGGCGTGACGACGGTCTACCTCACGCCCATCTTCCCGGGACGCTCAGCGCACCGGTACGACGCGTCGACGTTCGACCACGTCGACCCGCTGCTCGGCGGCGACGACGCGCTCGCGCGCCTCAGCGAGGCCCTGCACTCCCGCGGCATGCGGATCATGGGCGACATTACGACGAACCACACGGGCGAGGGACACGAGTGGTTCCACCGCGCCCGCACCGACGAGAGCTGCGCCGAGCGCGACTTCTACTACTGGATCGACGGGGGACCCGGCTACGCGAGCTGGCTCGGGCACAGCAACCTGCCGAAGCTCAACTTCGCGTCGCCGGAGCTCGGCCCGCGCCTGATCGACGGACCTCGCTCGGTCATCGGCAGATGGCTCGAAGCACCCTGGTCGCTCGACGGGTGGCGCGTCGACGTCGCCAACATGACCGGTCGGTACGCCGACGAGGACCACAACGAGGACGTCGGCCGTCGCCTGCGCGCGACGCTCGCCGAGGTGAACCCCGACGCCGCGCTCATCAGCGAGCACTTCCACGACGCGCGGGGCGACCTGTCCGGCGAGACGTGGCACGGCAACATGAACTACACGGCGTTCTCGAACCCGGTGTGGACGTGGCTCGCCGCGCCGGACAACGGCATCCGGTACATGGGTGTCGAAGGGCTCGCGATGCCGCGCCGCACCGGTGCTCAGATGGTCGCCGAGATGCGCGACTTCGACGCCGCCGTCCCGTGGCAGGTCCTGCTGAACCAGTGGAACATGCTCGGCTCGCACGACACCCCGCGCATCCGCACGGTCGTCGGCTCTCGCGAGATGCAGGAGGTCGCCGCCGGTCTCCTGTTCACGTACCTCGGCGTCCCCGCGATGTTCGCGGGCGACGAGCTCGGGCTCACGGGCACGACAGGCGAGCACTCGCGCGTCCCGATGCCGTGGGACAGCCCAGACCGTCGGGACGACGTCATCCATGAGCGCTACCGCACCTTGGCGCGCCTGCGCGCCGAGCACCGTGCGCTGCGCGAAGGTTCGCTGCGCTGGGTCCTCACGGAGGACGACGCCGTGGGCTATGTCCGCGAGACGACCGACGAGGCGCTCCTCGTCGTCGTCGCGCGCGCCCCGTGGGCAGGTGCCGAGCTGCGCCTCGCCGTGCCCGCAGGCACGGCCGCGACGCTCTACGGCAGCGCGGACCTCACGGTCACGGAGCGCGACGGCGCGACGTGCGTCGTCGTCCCGGGCGACGGGCCGGCGGTCGGGGTGTGGAGGCTGCGATGAGCAGCCACGGGCTGCGCGGGCGGCTGGACTAGGCTTACGCCGTGTCAGATCCCGCCCCGCAGCCTGGTTACGCGCCTGCCGACATGGAGCGCTGGGTGCCCGAGCCGCCCAAGAGCAAGGCGCGCACCCCGTTCGAGCGTGACCGCGCTCGTCTCGTGCACTCTGCTGCGCTCCGTCGCCTCGGCGCCAAGACGCAGGTGCTCGGGCCGTCGAGCGACGACTTCATCCGCACCCGGCTGACGCACACCCTCGAGGTCGCGCAGGTCGGCCGCGAGCTCGGGAAACAGCTCGGCTGCGACCCCGACGTCGTCGACACCGCATGCCTCGCGCACGACCTCGGCCACCCCCCGTTCGGGCACAACGGCGAGCGTGCGCTCGCCGCCGTCGCGAAGGACATCGGCGGTTTCGAGGGCAACGCCCAGACGCTCCGGCTGCTCACACGCCTCGAGCCGAAGGTCTTCACGGACGACGGCGAGGCGGTCGGCCTCAACCTCACGCGTGCGAGCCTCGACGCGTCGGTGAAGTATCCGTGGCGCCTCTGGGAGGGGCCGCAGGGCCGGCTGAGCCACAAGTTCGGCGTCTACCCCGACGACCTGCCCGTGTTCGAGTGGCTGCGCGAGGGCGCGCCCGAGGGCACGAAGTGCCTCGAGGCGCAGGTCATGGACCTGGCCGACGACATCTCGTACTCGGTGCACGACGTCGAGGACGCGATCGTCGGCGGCAAGGTCGACCTGTCGCTCACGCGCGACGACGACGAGCGGTCGCGCGTCATCGACGCGCTCACCACCTGGTACGGCACCAGGTTCACCGAGGACGAGCTCGACGCTGCGATCTCCCGCCTCGACGCCGCGGACCTGTGGCTGCATGACTTCGACGGGTCGCGCCGCTCGCTCGCCCAGCTCAAGAACGCGACGAGCCAGCTCATCGGCCGGTTCTGCAAGGCCGCTCACCGCGCGACGCGCGCGGAGTACGGCGACGGGCCGCTCACCCGGTACGGGGCGAGCCTCGTCGTGCCCGACGACACGGTCGCGGAGATCCTCGTGCTCAAGGGCGTCGCGGTCGCGTACGTCATGGCGCCGCGCGAGTCGGAGCCGCTCTACCAGGCGCAGCGGCAGCTCCTCACCTCGCTCGTCGAGGTGCTGCTCGAGCGTGCACCGACGGCTCTCGAGCCGTCGTTCGCCGCCGACTGGCGCGCGGCGGACGACGACGCGGCCCGGCTGCGCGTCGTCGTCGACCAGGTCTCCTCGCTCACGGACGTGAGTGCGAGCAAGTGGTACGCGCGGCTCGTGGGCCCGGCCTTCTGACAGCCTGCGCGGCGGCTCTGACGGCCGCCCCGACGCCCTAGACTCGGGGCGTGGCAGGTCTCATCAAGCGCGAGGACGTGGACGCGGTCCGCGAGCGGGCACGCATCGACGAGATCGTGGGCTCGTACGTCACGCTCAAGACGGCGGGCGTCGGCTCGATGAAGGGTCTCTGCCCCTTCCACGACGAGCGCACCCCCTCCTTCCACGTGCGGCCGCAGGTGGGCCGCTGGCACTGCTTCGGGTGCAACGAGGGCGGCGACGTCATCTCGTTCGTCCAGAAGATCGACGGTCTCGGGTTCACGGAGGCGGTCGAGCACCTCGCGCAGCGCGTCGGCATCCAGCTGCGCTACGAGGAGGGCGGCGGGCCGCGCCGCTCGGAGGAGCCGGGTAAGCGCCAGCGCATCATCGAGGCGAACCGTACCGCCGCGCAGTTCTACGCGGAGCAGCTCTTCTCGCCGGGCGCGACGGTCGCGCGCGAGTTCCTCGCGCAGCGCAGCTTCGACCGCGCCGCGGCCGAGACGTTCGGCGTCGGCTACGCACCGCAGGGCTGGAGCGCGCTGCTCACGCACCTGCGTGCCAAGGGCTTCTCGGAAGCTGAGCTGCTCGCAGCGGGCCTCGTGTCCCAGGGCAACCGCGGCGTCTACGACAGGTTCCGCGGGCGTCTCATCTGGCCGATCCGCGACGTGACGGGCGAAGTCATCGGGTTCGGCGCGCGGCGCCTGTTCGACGACGACCAGGGCCCCAAGTACCTCAACACCCCCGAGACTGCCGTCTACAAGAAGTCGCAGGTGCTGTACGGCCTCGACCTCGCAAAGCGCGAGATCGCGAAGACGAAGCGGGTCGTCGTCGTCGAGGGGTACACGGACGTCATGGCGGCGCACCTGTCTGGCGTCGGCACCGCCGTCGCGACGTGCGGCACGGCGTTCGGCAGCGACCACGTGCGGGTCGTGCGCCGCCTCGTCGGCGACACGTCGGCCGGGTCGGGCGTCCAGCTGGCGGGTGGTGGCTCGACGGGCGGCGAGATCATCTTCACGTTCGACGGCGACGCCGCCGGGCAGAAGGCCGCGATGCGCGCGTTCGCGGAGGACCAGCGTTTCTACGCGCAGACGTTCGTCGCGGTCGAGAAGAGCGGCATGGACCCGTGCGAGCTGCGGCTCGCACGCGGCCCCGAGGCGGTGCGTGCCCTCGTCGACGCGCGGCAGCCGCTGTTCGAGTTCGTCATCCGCACGACGCTCGCGACGTTCGACCTCAGTACCGCTGAGGGCCGTGTCGGCGCGCTGCGCGCCGCGGCGCCCGCCGTCGCGAGCATCCGCGACTCCGCGCTCAAGCCGGAGTACACCCGGATGCTCGCCGGATGGCTCGGCATGGACGGCGAGACCGTGCGTCGTGCCGTCGGCTCGGCGCAGCAGGCGGGCCAGCGCGTCGCGCAGGGCCCGGGGGAGAGGCAGGCACGGCCCGACGGCGAGCCGGGCCGCCACGCCGCACCGTCGCGTGAGGCCTACCCGGCCGAGCGCGCCCCGGGCGCCTTCTCGCGTCCCGACCGCACCGACCCCGTCGCCCGTCTTGAGCGCGAGGTCCTCGAGGCGGTGCTGCAGCACCCAGGCTCCGTCCCGCCCGAGTTCGACGAGCTCGGCGCCGACGCGTTCTCCGTACCTGCCTGGCGCGCGGTGCACGAGGCGATCCGTGCTGCCGGCGGTGTGCAGACGACGAAGGATCCGGCCCACTGGGTCGCCCGCGTCCTCGAGGAGGCCTCCGCTCCGGTGGCCGGGATCGTCAACGAGCTCGCGGTCGCACCGCTCCCGGAGGACCGGGAATCGGCTGTCGAGGACTACGTGCGCGGCGTCGTCCGGTCGCTCGTCGAGATGCAGTACACGCGGCGCATCGCCGACCTGCGCTCAGCGCTCCAGCGTACGGACGCGCAGGCCGACCCCGACGGGTACCAGGCGATCTTCGCGGAGCTGCTCGGCATCGAGGCGCAGCGCCGCGAGCTGCGCTCGCTCGACCAGGGCGACTGACCTCCTAGGGCAGGGGGCGCGACCAGGCGACCTCGCGGTCGAGCTGTCCGGTCTGGCGGAAGAGACGTACCTGGCACGTGTCTGCGAGGAGTTCCGCGAGCCGGTCGCGGTCGGCCGGCTCGAAGCCGAGCGACTGCCAGAACGGCCCCGAACGGCGGCTGAACAGCCACGCGGTCGTCGCGCCCTCCGCGGCGGCCTGCTCGAGGGCGAAGCGGGCGAGGCGGCTCCCACGCCCGGCCGTGCGCCGGTCTGGTCGGACGGCGACGCTGCGGATCAGCGCGTGACGCCCGTCGAGCGAGAGCTCGTAACCGGTAGCACCGACGACGTCGTCGCCCTCGTGCTCGACCCACAGCCGTACGTCCGGGGCGTCGAGGCCGCTGAGCGTCAGGTCCATCTCGCGGAGGAAGGCGACGAGCGCATCCGTGTGCGCCGGGTCGACGACAGTGAGCATCACGTGGGGCGTCTGGGGCTTGAACCCAGGACCGACGGATTATGAGTCCGCTGCTCTGACCGACTGAGCTAACGCCCCTAGGACCCTGCGGGTCCGCGGGACAATCTACCGGGTGGGGCAGGTCCGTCCCGCACGGCGCGGCGCGCTAGCGTGGGGCCATGGGACTTCTGAGCCGCGGCCACCGTGCCGAGCACGACAGGCTGGCACGTCAGCACGCGCACGAGCGTGCACTCGCCGGCGCGCAGGTCGCGCGCGGCGCGGGGGAGCCGGGCGAGGGCTGGGCCGTCGCGACGCCGCACCGGCTCGTGCTCGCCTTCGGTGAGGACGTCGTCGTGCGCCGGTGGTGCGACGTCGATCACGGGGCGCTCGACGCGCAGAGCGCGCAGCTGACGATCACCTGGGTCGACGGTGCACCGGACACGGTCATCACCCTGACGGACGACAAGCCTCAGGCGTTCGCCCGGACGTTCCGGGAGCGCGTGCAGTCGTCGGTCGTCCACGCGGAGACCATCAAGCTGCCTCAGGGCGGGGCCGTGCGCGTCGTGGTGCGGCGTGACGAGACCGACGGTCTCTTCTCCGAGGTGCTCGGCGACGGCTACGTCCGGCTCGACGACCCGGCGACGGCCGCCCTGGTCACAGCCGCCGAGACGAGGGTCCGCGAGGCGGTCGGCCTGCCCCTCTGAGTGGTTCGAAGCACCCTTCCGATCCTGGTAGAGTTCTTCTCGTTCGTCACGGCGAACAAGCGCGATCCCGCGTAGCTCAGTTGGCAGAGCATCCGACTGTTAATCGGACGGTCACTGGTTCGAGTCCAGTCGCGGGAGCGTCAGAAGGCCCGGAATCCTCAGGATTCCGGGCCTTCGTCGTTCCACGTCGGCCGCGCGCACGGGGCCGGTCGCTCGACCGCGTCCCGGTCGCTCTGCAGTGCGCGCGGCGCGGCGTCCGGAGCTACGCCACGAGGGCCTTGAGCTGCTTGCGCAACAGGTCGGCGTAGGCCACGACACCTGTCATGTTCGGGTGCGTGCGGTCGGCGTGCAACAGCCCCGGGTGCTCGGTGACGTGCTCGTGCCAGTCGACGACGTGGACGTTGGGACGGCCCGCGACCCGCTCGACGAGCGCGGCGTTCGCGTCGTCCACCCAGTAGCTGACGCCGACGATCGTGTAGATGATCACCTGCCGGTCTGGCCCGATGAGGTCGAGCGTCTCGTCGAGCGCCGCGAGCGCGGTGTCGTCCTCGAGGCCGCCGTTGGTCCCGAAGTTGAGCAGCACCACCGGGCGCAGCCGTCCTTTCTTCTTGGCCGCGCGGACGCGCGCCGGGGCGTCGGCCCACTGGCGGATCGGCTTGGCGTCGATCGAGATCTGGGGGAACTCGTCGTAGAGGGTCGGCGCGGCGGCTGAGAGGACGGAGTCGCCGAACGCGATGACGTCGGCGCCGTCGATCTTCGTGCTGGGCTTCTTCGTGGGCGTGCTGCCCGTTCCCTGTGTCGGCTCGTGAGAGGGATCGGCCGAGGGCTCCTGCGTGGGGCCGGCCGACGGTGCGTCGGTCGGGTCGTCCGCGGGCGCGGCCTCGCGGTCGGCGATCTCCTGCAGCGCGGCCTCGATCGCGGCCTGCGTCGACGAGACCCGCGGTGCGGTCGCGACCGAGACCACCGCAGCGAGGATGAGCGTCGCGACGACGACCGCCGCGACGCGAGCGAGCGGACGTGGACCGCGCACGGCGGCGAGCACGTGCCGCGCCACGGCGCGGAAGCCGTCACGCCGCACGGGCGTCTCGATGAACCGGTGGCTCGCGGCGGCGAGCGCGAACGTGACGACGAGAGCGACGAGCGGGACGCGCCACCACAGCGCGCTGCCGGGAGCGTCACCGAAGGCCTCGCGCACGACGAGGATGACGGGCCAGTGCCACAGGTACAGGCCGTACGAGCGCTCACCGACCCATCCGACGGGCCGCAGCTCGAGCGCACGCAGGAGGCTGGGAGGGCGTTCGTGCGCGCACGCGAGGACGAGCGCCAGGGCCGCGAGGGAGCCGACGGCGATGCCGCCGCGGTAGGCCCACGCGGCGTCGGCCGCCATCGTGGCGCCGAGGACCACGAGCACGCCGAGCCCCGCGAACGGGAGCGTGCGCGCCCAGGACCCCTGGGACGGGATGCGGAGGTTCCCGGTCACCGCGATCGCCGCGGAGGCGCCGACGAGCAGCCCGAAGAGGTGTGTGCCTGTGCCGTAGTAGACACGCGTCGGATCGTCCCCCGGCGTGTAGGCCGCTGCCATGGCGACAGCGCTCGCGACCGCCCCGGCCGCGACGAGGAGCGCCATGGCGCGCGCCCCCGCACGGTGGTGCAGGCGCGCCGCGAGCAGCACCAGTCCGAGGAGGGCGAGGGGCCACAGCAGGTAGAACTGCTCCTCGATCGCGAGCGACCAGAACGGTTGGAACAGCTCGGGGGCGGTCGCATCGAAGTAGCTCGTGCCCGCACCGATCTCGAGCCAGTTCGTCGAGAACGTGAGCGCGCCGAGCCACTGCCGGCGCACGCCGACGAGGAGGTCCTTCTCGACGAGCCGCGCGGCGACGGTGGCGACGACGAGGACGGTGACGAGAGCGGGCAGCAGCCGGCGGGCGCGGCGCTTCCAGAAGTCGGGAAGGTCGAGGTGGCCGGTGCTGCTCATCTGCCGCACCAGCAGGGTGGTGATGAGGAACCCGCTGACGACGAAGAAGACGTCGACGCCGAGGAAGCCTCCCACGACGACGTCAGGCCACAGGTGGTAGGCGATGACCGCGAGGACGGCGAGCGCGCGCAGCCCGTCGAGACCACGGATCCGCCCGCCGTGGCGAGCGGGACGAGCCTCGCCCGAGCCGGTTCGGGCGTCCGCGACGTGCGCCGTCGTCACGACGGCTCGCACGATGCGCTCATGAGGAGATGCTAGAGCCGCCGGGCCCTGGAGCGAGAGGGTGACACCCTCGGCGTCTGGCCCCTAGCCTCGACAGTGAGGCGGTCGCGACGCGACCGCACCGGCGAGCGGGGTTCCCATGGAGAGTGCACCTCGCGACGGAGACGACGACGTCGTCGCGATCCGCCGCCTGACCAAGTCCTTCGGACGGACGACCGCCCTCGACGCCCTCGACCTGACCGTGCGCAAGGGCGCGGTGACGGGGTTCCTCGGCCCGAACGGCGCGGGAAAGTCGACGACGCTGCGGATCGTCATGGGTCTGCTCCGCGCGGACGGCGGGAGCATCGAGGTGCTCGGCGCGGACCCGTGGCGGGACGCGGTCGCGCTGCACCACCGGGTGGCCTACGTCCCGGGGGACGTCAACCTGTGGCCGAGCCTGACGGGTGGCGAGGTGATCGACCTGCTCGTCCGGCTCCGGGGGTACGACCGGGCGCCTCGGCGCGAGGAGATGCTCGAGCGCTTCGACCTCGACCCGTCGCGCAAGGTGCGGACGTACTCGAAGGGCAACCGGCAGAAGGTTGCTCTCGTCGCGGCGCTCGCGGTCGATGCGGAGCTGTTCGTGCTCGACGAGCCCACCTCAGGGCTCGACCCGCTGATGGAGGCGCAGTTCGCGACCTGCGTGCGGGAGGCGACGCAGCGTGGTGCGTCCGTCCTGCTGTCGAGCCACATCCTCGCCGAGGTCGAGAAGCTATGCGACACCGTGACGATCGTGCGCGCGGGGCGGACCGCCGAGTCCGGCACGCTCGCGGAGCTGCGGCACCTGACCCGTTCGACCGTCACGGCCGTCACCGTCGTCGAACCTGCCGGGCTTGCGGCGCTCGACGGCGTCCACGACGTCGTGACGGAGCGGCACCGGGACTCCTTCCGTTCGACGCTCCAGGTCGACGGCGCGGGGCTCGCACCGCTGCTCTCGAGGCTCGCGCTGGTCGAGCCGCAGTCGCTCACCGTGGCGCCTCCCTCGCTCGAGGAGCTGTTCCTGCGCCACTACGGTGACGAGCTCCAGCCAGACGAGGGCATCGACCGCGACCTGCGGGCACGCCGATGACGACGACGGCCGCCGTCAGGATGGCGCCGCGAGCGGGGCCCGCGCTCGCGGGGGTCGGTACCGTGCTGCGTCTGGCCGTGCACCGTGACCGGGCTCGCCTGGCGGTGTGGACCTGCGCGGTGTGCGGGCTCTGGACGGCCATGTCGGTCGCCCTCCAGGGCGTCTATCCCACGGTCGCGGACAGGCAGGCCCGGGCGGCGCTCATGAGCAGCCCCGCAGCGGTCATCCTCACCGGCCCTGGCTACGGCACCGCCGACTACACCCACGGTGCGATGGTCGCCGGGGAGCTGGCGCTCATGATGTTCGTCGCGCTCGCGATCATGAGCATCCAGACGGTCGTGCGGCACACCCGCACCGACGAGGAGACCGGGCGCGCCGAGCTGGTCCGCGCCGGCACTGTCGGGCGTCACGCGCCGTTCGTCGCGGCATTCGTCCTCGTGGTCGCCGTGAACGCCGTCATCGCCCTCGGTACCGGAGCGGGTCTGGTGATCAGCGGCTTGCCGGCGGGCGGCGCGTTCGCCGTGGGCCTCGCGGGCGCGGCCACGGGTGTCGTGTTCGGCGCGGTCGCAGCAGTGGCGGCGCAGGTGGTCGAGCACGGTCGCGCCGCGACCGGCCTGGCGATCGCGGCGCTGGGTCTCGCGTTCGTCCTGCGTGCGGCGGGTGATCTCCAGCGCCCGCACGGAGGCCCGCTGTCGTGGTTGTCGCCGCTCGGCTGGGCGCAGCAGGTGCGTGCGTTCGTCGATCTCCGGTGGTGGCCCCTGCTGCTGTCGCTCGCTCTGACGCTCGTGCTGCTGCTCGTCGCTGGCGCGCTCGGACGCGGGAGAGACCTGGGGGCGGGCCTGCTGCGGGCGCGACCGGGGAGCCCGCGCGCCTCGCGGCGGCTCGCGGGGCCCTTCGGGCTCGCGTGGCGACTGCAGCGGGCGATGATCGCGGCGTGGGCCTGCGGCGTCGCGGCATTCGCGATTGCGTCCGGGACGTTCGTGGACTCGGTCGCGGAGGCGACGGCGCAGATGCCGGCGCTCGCCCGGGCGCTCGGGGGAGCCGACGGCGCCACGGAGGCCTTCGTCGCGCTCATGGTGAAGTTCTTCGCGCTCGTCGTGGCGGGCTGCTGCGTCGCGATGGCTTCCGGAGCGCGTGCCGACGAGGTGGACGGACACCTCGAGCTCGTGCTCGCGACGTCGGTGGCCCGCAGCAGGTGGATGCTCGCGCGCCTGGCTGTCGTCGCGCTCGCGGGTGTCGGGCTCCTCGTGCTCTCGGCGACGGGGCTGTGGGTCGGCGCGACCATGACCGGGTCGGGCTCGGTCGGGCTGGGCGGGCACCTGCTGGCGGGGTGTGCGCAGGTGCCGGCGATCGCCGTGCTCGTCGGTGCGGTGACCTGTCTCTTCGGGTGGGTTCCGCGGCTTCTTCCGGCGATGTGGGCCTGGTATGCGTACGCGTTCGTCGCGTCCGTGTATGGCGGGCTGCTGGGGCTGCCGACGTGGGCGCTGAAGGTGTCTCCCTTCGAGCACGTGCCGAGCCTCCCGGGTGGTGCGCCGGAGCTCGGGGGTGTGGCGCTGCTCGTGGGGGTGGCTGCGGTCCTGTTCGGTGCCGGGCTGGTCGGGTTGCGGAGGCGTGACATCCCGAGCCAGTGAGAACTTATATCTAGCCAGATATAAGCGATTCACTTATAGTGGCATGATGATAAGCGATCGATATGCCCTGATCGTCGACATCGTCCGCTCTCGCGACCTCGCCGACCGCGCCGCCGCGCAGCAGGACGTCGAGCGGGCCTTCGCACGAGCCGGGGAGCGCGTCCCGCTCGACGTCCCGCTCTGGGCCACCGTCGGGGACGAGTTCCAGGCCGTCGCGACGCGGCTCGCCGACGCCGTGTGGACCGCCGGTGTGGTCCGCCTCCTCCTCCCGGACGGGCTCGACGTCCGCGTGGGGATCGGGCGTGGAGAGATCCGCGACGTCGCCCCGGGCGCCACGGGAGTGCCGATCCAGGACGGCTCCGCCTGGTGGGCCGCACGTGCTGCGATCGACGAGGCCCACGAACGTGCCGACGCAGACGCGCCCTACACCCGGACCTGGTACGTCTCGTCCACCCCGGACCCCGAGGCTGACGCGCTGCTCACCTCGCAGCTCGTGCTGCGGGACCGCATGCTCGATGCCATGACCCCTGCTCAACGCGCGTACGCCGGGGCGAGCGCTCTCGGGCAGACCCAGGCGGAGATCGCCGCCGCCCACGGGGTGACGCAGCCCGCGGTCTCGCAGTCGCTCCGCCGCTCCGGCGGTGCCGCGGTCGCGGCGTCGCTCCGCCTGCTGCAGGAGGTTGCTCGATGATCGCCGTGACCGTGCTCGTGCTCGTCGCCGTCGCGGACCTGGTGCGCAAGGTCCCGGCCGTCCAGGCGCTCCGCCGCGGCGCGTGGTGGGTCGGCGCGGCCGTGCTCGTCGTCGCGGCAGCGCTCGTCCTGGGTGCCGGCGTGCCGCTGCTGGTGGCCCTCGGCGCTGCGGCGGTCGCGGGAGCGTGGTCGCTCACGATGCCCGTGCAGGGGCCGGGGGAGTCGCGCCGGCTGTGGCCGGCGCTCGTCCTCGCCGTCGTGCTCGTCGTCGGGGCCCTCGCGCCGACGCGCGAGCTCACCGGGCCGTTCGTGCGAGCCTGGGCGCGCACGTCGCTCGGCTCCGGGACGGGTGCCGTCTCTGTCGAGGTCGCGCTCGGCGTGCTCGCCGTCGTGCTCGCGCTGACCCGGACCGCCAACGTCGTGACGCGCGCGGCCCTCGCCCGGGCGCGTCGAGAGGACGTCGACGGCGTTGCCGGGCGCGCAGCGCAGACGCGCCCGGAGCGCGGACAGGGCGGGTGGCGGCTGAGCATCCGTGGCCGTGACGTCGCAGCGGTCGTGCGGGCGCCGTCCCTCGACGCCGCCGGGCCGCTTCTGCGGGGCGGCCGCCTGATCGGGCCGCTCGAGCGGCTGCTCGTCCTCGCGCTGGGCCTTGCCGGCGCCTTTCCGGTGATCGCCGCGGTGCTCGCAGCCAAGGGGATCGTCCGGTTCCCGGAGATCTCCGCCGACCGCGCCCACGGGACCAAGGCGGAGGAGTTCCTCATCGGCAGCCTCGTCAGCTGGGCGACGGCCGGCGGGGGTGTGCTGCTCGTGCGGCTCCTCCTGCGCGGCTGACCTGGTCGGGGTTCGTCCGGTCGCAGCGGGCTCGCGTCTCCGCAAACCACAGGTCGATCCATGAAACAATCGCCTTCATGGCCATGAGAGAGATCCGCATCCTTCCCGACCCTGTGCTCCGCACGCCGTGCGACCCGATCACGACGATCGACGACCGTGTGCGCAGCTTGGTCGAGGACCTCGTGGAGACGGTCGACGACGAGGGGCGTGCCGGCCTGGCCGCGAACCAGATCGGCGTCAGCCTGCGGGCCTTCTCGTGGAACATCGACGACGAGATCGGCTACATCCTCAACCCGGTGATCGTGGACCTCTCCGAGGACGAGTACCAGGACGGCGACGAAGGCTGCCTGTCCGTGCCGGGGCTCTGGTACCCGACCAAGCGCGCCTGGTACGCCAAGGTCGAGGGCATCGACCTGGACGGCAACCCGGTCGTCGTCGAGGGGACCGAGCTGATGGCCCGGTGCCTCCAGCACGAGGTCGACCACCTGGACGGCCACCTGTACATCGACCGCCTCGAGCGTTCGGTGCGGAAGAAGGCGATGCGCGCCCTGCGCGAGCAGCTCTGACGCACGGCAGGCAGGCCCGGCGCGCCGCTTCGGCGGGCGCCGGGCCTCGCCTTTGCCGCCGTCATGGGGCATGATGGAAGCTGCACGCCGCGCGAACACCCGTTCCTGCAGGTCAGAGGCCGTTGGGGAAGACGAACCTCGACTCTGGGAGGAACAACATGGCTGGTTCGATCACCCGCGGTGTACTTTTCGTGCACTCGGCGCCCCGCGCGCTGGTGCCGCACATGGAGTGGGCGGCGTCCAACGTCCTCGGCACGCGCGTGTCGATGGACTGGACTGAGCAGCCCGCTGCCCCTGGCATGCTCCGCGCCGAGCACTCGTGGCAGGCGCCGTCAGGTACCGGTGCCAAGCTCGCGTCCGCGCTGCGCGGCTGGACGCACCTGCGCTACGAGGTCACCGAGGAAGCGAGCCGCGGCGTCGACGGGTCTCGCTGGAGCCACACGCCTGAGCTCGGCATCTTCCATGCGGCGACGGACGTCCACGGCAACATCGTCGTGCCGGAGGACCGTGTCCGTGCCGCCCTCGCGCACGCCGGCGACGCCGAGCGCATGAAGCAGGAGCTCGACCTCGCGCTCGGGCAGTCGTGGGACGACGAGCTCGAGCCGTTCCGGTTCGCCGGCGCTGGCGCCCCCGTGCGTTGGCTCCACCGCGTCGGCTGACCCGGCTCCGCACCGCTTCCCAGAGCACGACGAAGGGCGCCTCCCCGACGGGAGGCGCCCTTCGTCGTACCGCTTGGCTCAGGCTGACGTCACGACCAGCGCGACGTTGTGCCCACCGAAGCCGAACGAGTTGTTGATCGCCGCGACGTCGCCAGACGGCAGGTCGCGCGGGGTGTCGCGCACCAGGTCGAGGACGAGCTCGGGGTCGGGGTTCGAGACGTTGATCGTCGGGGGAGCGGTGCGCTCGTGCAGGGCGAGGACGGTGAAGACCGTCTCGAGAGCGCCGGCGCCGCCGAGGAGGTGCCCGGTCATGGACTTCGTCGCGGACAGCGCCACGTGGTCCGCGTCCGCCCCGAGCACGCCGCGCACGGAGCGCGCCTCGATCAGGTCGCCGACGACGGTCGACGTCGCGTGGGCGTTGACGTGCACGACGTCCTGGGCGGAGACGCCCGAGTCCTCGAGCGCGGCCTGCATCGCGCGGATCTGTCCCGCACCCGAGGGCTCGGGGGACGTGATGTGGTAGCCGTCGGCCGTGAGGCCGAGTCCGGCGATGCGCCCGTAGACGCGGGCGCCGCGGGCCGCAGCGTGAGCCGCGGACTCGAGCACGACGACGGCCGCGCCCTCGCCGATGACGAAGCCGTCCCGCGCGACGTCGTACGGGCGCGACGCGCCTGCGGGGTCGTCGTTGCGCAGCGACAGCGTCCGCGACGCGGCGAACGCCGAGATGGGCATGGGGTGGATCGTCGCTTCGGTGCCGCCTGCGACGACGACGTCAGCACGACCCGAGCGGATCATCTCGACGCCGTACGCGATGGCCTCGGCGCCGGACGCGCACGCCGACACGAGCGCGTGCGCACCGGCACGGGCGCCGAGCTCGAGAGACACGAACGCCGTCGGCGAGTTCGGCATGAGCATGGGCACGGTCATCGGCAGGACGCGGCGTGCGCCCTTCTCGCGGAGCGTGTCCCACGCGTCGAGCGTGGTCCAGATGCCACCGATGCCCGACGACACGACCGTGCCGAGACGGTCGTGGTCGATGTCGGTGATGCCAGCGTCAGCCCACGCCTCGCGCGACGCGATGATCGCGTACTGCGTGGACGGGTCCATCCGCTTGAGCTCGGGGCGCGCGAGGACCTCCTCGGGCGCGACCTTGATCGTCGCAGCGAAGTTGACGGGCATGCCGTACTTCTCGGCCCAGTCGTTCTCGAAGGTCCGAGCGCCGGACTGGCCAGCGAGGGCGGCCTGCCACGTGGAGGCCACGTCACCGCCGAGAGGCGTGGTGGCACCGAGGCCGGTGACGACGACGTCGGGAACGGTGGTCATGGTGACTCCTGTCGGGTGGGGAGGGGCCGCGGTGCGGCGGCGCCGGTCGGCGGGCGCGAGCGCACGCGCCGACCGGCACGGTGTCCGGTGGGACCGGGAGGCTCAGGCCTGTGCGTTCGTGATGAACGAGACGGCGTCGCCCACGGTCGTGAGGTTCTTGACCTCGTCGTCGGGGATGGTGACGCCGAACTTGTCCTCGGCGTGCGTGACGATCGTCATCATCGACAGGGAGTCGATGTCGAGGTCGTCGGTGAAGGACTTCTCGGCGGTGACGGTGTCTGCCGGCAGACCCGTCTCCTCGGCGACGATCTCGGCGAGCCCGGCGAGGACCTCGTTCTCGGTGTGAGCCATGGGTGTTCTCCTTGGTTGGGTGTGGGTGAAGCTGGGTGGACTGAGAGTCAGGGGACGATGACGACCTGGGCCGCGTAGACGAGGCCGGCACCGAAGCCGATCTGGAGCAGCACGTGACCGGTCTTGGCGGTGCCCTCCCGGATGAGCCGTTCGGTCGCGAGCGGGATCGAGGCGGCGGACGTGTTGCCCGTGTCCTCGATGTCCCGGCCGACGACGACGTCCTCGCGGAGGCCGAGCTGCTTGATCATCTGGTCGATGATCCGCATGTTGGCCTGGTGCGGGACGAACACGTCGATGTCTGCGGGGGTGAGGCCAGCGGCCTCGATCGCGCGCAGCGCGACCGGTGCCATCTGGAAGGCGGCCCACTTGAAGACGGACGGGCCGTCCTGGCGGAGCGTCGGCCACGGCGCGTCCTCGGTGGCGGCGAACTCCTGCCAGCTCAGCGTCTGGCCGATCGTCGCGGCCTTCGAGCCGTCGGAGCCCCACACCGTCGGTCCGATGCCGGGGAAGTCGGACGGGCCGACGATCGCTGCGCCTGCGCCGTCGCCGAGCAGGAACGAGATGGAACGGTCGGTCGGGTCGATGAAGTCGCTCATCTTCTCGGCGCCGATCACGAGCACGTGGCGGGCCGCGCCGGAGCGGACGAGCGCGTCGGCCTGACCGATCCCGTACGAGTATCCGGCGCACGCGGCCGAGATGTCGTAGGCGGCGGCCGGGGTGGCACCGATGCGGTCGGCGACGATCGCGGCGCCTGCGGGCGTCTGCGCGAAGTAGGTGACGGTCGACAGGATCACGGCGTCGATGTCGGCGCCGGTGAGGCCTGCGTGCGCGAGGGCGTCCTCGGCGGCGGCGGTCGCGAGGTCGAGCACGTCGACGTCGCCGGTCGCGCGGCGGCGCGTGACGATGCCGGTGCGCTGGCGGATCCACTCGTCGGACGAGTCGATCGGGCCGGCGATGTCGTCGTTCGTGACGACGGCGTCGCCGCGTACCCCGCCGATCGCGAGGATGCGCGAGAACTGCGGTCCGGTCGCCTGCTTGAGCTGAGTCACGCCGTGGTCTCCTCGGTGGTGGTGGCAGGGGTGGCGGAGTGCCGCGTGACGAGGTCGCGCGCCGCGTCGAGGTCGTCGGGCGTCTTGATCGCGAGCAGTTCGACCCCCTTGAGCGAGCGCTTCGCGAGGCCGGTCAGGACGCCGCCGGGTGCGAGCTCGAGCACGGCGGTGGCGCCGAGCGCCCCCAGCGTCTCTTGGCAGAGGTCCCACCGCACGGGCGCGACGATCTGTGCGACGAGGTGTTCGAGGACGTCCGTCCCCGTGCCGTGACCGTACGCTCCCGCTCCGCGCGAGCCGTATGCGGTGCCGTCTGCGTTGGTCAGCAGCGTGAGCTGCGGGTCGCGTGCGGGCCAGGCGGCCGCGACGGGCGCGAACGCGTCGAGGGCGCTCTGCATGAACGTCGTGTGGAACGCGCCCGCGACCTGGAGCGGGATGACCCGAGCGCGTGCCGGCGGGTTCGCGGTGAGGCGGGCGAGACCGTCCGGGCAGCCCGCGGCGACGACCTGGCCGCCACCGTTGACGTTGGCGGGGAAGAGGCCCGCGGCCGCGATCGCAGCGAGCACGTCGTCCGGGTCGCCGCCGACGACGGCGCTCATGCCGGTCGGGACCGCAGCGGCCGCGGCGGCCATCGCGCGGGCGCGGTGCGCGACTAGCCCGACGGCGCCGGCGTCGTCGAGCACGCCCGCGACCGCCGCGGCAGTCAGCTCGCCCACGGAGTGCCCCGCGGTGACGTCGACGACGTCGGCTGCGGAGCGGTCTGCGAGGACCTCGCGGAACGCGAGGAGCGAGCTCGCGACGATGAGCGGCTGTGCGACGGCCGTGTCCCGGATGGTGTCGGCGTCGCTCACCGTTCCGTGCGCGAGGAGGTCGACCTTCGCCGCCTCCGAGAGCTCGGCGAGACGGTCACCGACACCGGGCAGCTCGAGCCAGGGGGCGAGCATGCCGGGGGTCTGGGAGCCCTGTCCTGGGCACAGTACTGCGATCACCCGTCAACCTTGCCTTCCACGAGACGGCCCCGGGCGTCACGACGCGCACGAAGCTCGGGAAACGAACTTGTGAGGAACCTACAACGGCTCATGCGTGGGTGGCGTCCGCCCGGACGAGCTCGCCCAGGGCGAGCGCGACCTGCAGGACGAAGGACTCGCGCGCGTCGAGCGGGTCCCACCCGGTCAGCTCCGCGACCTTGCGCAGGCGGTACCTGACCGTGTTCGGGTGGACGTAGAGGCTGCGGGCCGCAGCCTCGAGAGACCGACCTGTGCCGAGGTATGCCGACAGCGTCTCGAGCGTCGCGCCCGCGCTGCCTGCGAGCGGCGTGTAGGCCTGCTCGACGAGCGTGCGGCGCGCGCTCAGGTCGCCGATGAGGACGCGCTCGGGAAGCAGGTCGTCCGCCTGGACCGGCCGAGGGGCCTGCGGCCATGCGGCCGCGGCCGCGAGCCCGGCGAGCGCCGCCGTCGCGGAACGGCCGGCCTCGCCGATGCCGCCGACGACGGGCCCGAGCACGACCGGACCAGGGCCGAAGCGCGGGACGAGCGAGCGTGCAGCCTCGACGAGGTCCGGCCCGCCGCCGAGGACGAGGACGATGCGGTTCGCCTGGATGCCGACGAGGGAGTCGTCGACGACGCGACGCGTCGCGCGGCGCAGCTCGGCCGCGCGCACCTCGTCGAGCTGCTCCGTCGTCGTGCCGACCATGACCAGGACGTGCGCGGACCCGGACCAGCCGAGCGCGGCGACGCGCGAGCGCACCGCGTCGTCGGACTCGCCCCGCATGAGCGCGTCGACGACGAGGGCCTCGAGGCGCGCGTCCCACGCGCCGCGCATCTCGGCCGCACGTGCGTACACCTCGGCGGCGGAGAACGCGACCTCGCGCGAGTACCGCAGGACGGCCTCTCGCAGGTCGCGCTCGGCACCCGGGACCGCGAGCTCGTCCGAGTACGCCTCGACGACGTCGACGATCACGCGGACGAGCTGGAGCGTGTGCTGCAGGGAGATCGACTGCGTGAGCTCCGGCGGGGCTGCGGAGAAGATCTCGGAGACGCCGCTCGGTGCGCCCGTCGGCTCCTCGTACCAAGCGACGAACGAGGCGATCGCGGACTGCACGACGAGGACGATCCACGACTTGTCCTCGGCAGGGAGGTCGCGGTACCAGGACAGCTCGGCGTCGAGCTGCTTGAGCGCGGCCTTCGTGAGGAGACCTGTGCCCGCACGGACGCGCCGGAGGTGCTCGTCGTCCTCGACCTCAGGTGCGGCCGGGGTGGCAGCCGTCGCTGGATCGACGCGGTCCTGCGCGGGGGTAGCACGGCTCATGGGTCGAGCATACGGCCCTGGATTGTGGGGAACGCACAAATCACGGAAGATGCAGGAGGTATCAGGATCCGGCTCGCCGGGTGAGGAATCGTCAAGAGACGCCTAAGGTGGGTTCATGAGTCTCCTGCCCAAGCTCCGCCAGCTCATGAGGAAGACGACCTCCGCCTCGACCGTGGGGACGCGTCGCCCGACCACTGCTGCACGGCCGGGCGACCGGCCGCACGAGGACGCGCTCCGCGCGATGCTGACCGACGACCCGAACAACGAGCGCGCCTTCCGCGCGCTCGTCGAGATCGTCCGCCAGCGCGCGGCGTCGACCGGGCACCACGAGGACCCGCTCGCCGCCGAGCACGTGGACGAGAGCTACCAGGACGAGCGTCGCCGTCAGGGCGACCTGGCGGTCTGGGCGCTCGCCGAGGAGCTGGCCGGCAACCCGCGCGCCTGGTACCCGCTCATCGAGCTCGCGCGGCTGTCGATCGACGAGGACTTCGAGGGGGCGATGCGCCGCCTCGCGACCGCAGCGGAGCGCGACTCGTCCGGTGACGGGCTCACAGCCGCGATCGTCATGCTCCGCGAGTCCGGCCACGCGACCGAGGCGAGCGGCCTCGGCGTCGGGCACTGGCGTCCTCGTGAGCACACCGTCGAGGCGGGGCGCCAGCTGATCCTCGCGGCGCTCGACGCTGGCAGGCTCGGCGAGGCCAAGCATCACCTCGAGTCGCTCGCCCTCGCAACTGACCAGGAGGCTGTCGAGCGGATCACCGCCGAGCTGCGCACGAAGATCGCGATGAGCGAGTCGGGCGTCGGCGGGGGAGCCTGACACTCTTCCTCCCTCGGACCTGAACGACGAAGACCCCGTCACCCGGAATCGGGTGACGGGGTCTTCGTCATCGGTGGGTCCGACCGGTCAGGAGTCGCCACCCGCCGTGCCGGACGTGCCAGCGCGCACGTCGTGCAGGCTGTACTTCGCGATCGCCTGTGCTGCAGCGTCGGGCGCGACCGCGCCGCGAGCAGCGAGCGACTGGAGGACGCGGACCGCGGTCGACGGACCGTCGATCTTGAAGTGGCGGCGAGCGGCGGCACGGGTGTCCGAGAAGCCGAAGCCGTCGGCGCCCAGCACGTCGTAGTCGCCCGGGACCCACTTGCGGATCTGGTCGGTCACGAGCTTGTCGTAGTCGCTCGTCGCGATGAACGGCCCCTCCGCACCCTGGAGCTTGGTGGTCAGGTACGCGACCTTCTTCTCCGCTCCCGGGTTGAGGAAGTTGTGCTCGTCGACGGCCAGGCCGTCGCGGCGCAGCTCGAGCCAGCTCGTCACGGACCAGACGTCCGCCTGGACCCCCCAGTCCTCGGCAAGCAGCTTGGCTGCCTCGAGCGCCCACAGCACGCCGACACCGGACGCGAGGATCTGCGCCCGCGGCCCCTCTCCCTGCGCCTCGTGGATGCGGTGGATGCCGCGAAGGATGCCCTCGACGTCAACGTTCTCCGGCTCGGCCGGCTGCTGCATCGGCTCGTTGTAGACCGTGAGGTAGTAGATGACGTTCGGGTCCCGGTCGCCCTCGCCGTACATGCGCTCCAGGCCGTCGCGCACGATGTGGCGGATCTCGTACCCGTACGCGGGGTCGTAGTGCACGACGTGCGACATGGTGCCGGCGAGCAGTGGCGAGTGGCCGTCAGCGTGCTGGAGCCCTTCGCCCGTGAGCGTGGTGCGGCCAGCCGTGGCACCGACGAGGAAGCCGCGCGTGAGCTGGTCGCCTGCGGCCCAGAACTGGTCGCCCGTCCGCTGGAACCCGAACATCGAGTAGTAGAAGTAGAACGGGATCAGCGGCTGGCCGTGGGTCGCGTACGACGTACCGACCGCCTGGAACGCAGCGGCCGAGCCTGCCTCGTTGATGCCCGTGTGCATGATCTGCCCGGCCTCGGACTCCTTGTAGGAGAGCATGAGGTCGGCGTCGACCGCGCGGTAGTTCTGCCCGAGCGTGTTGAAGATCTTCGCGCTCGGGAAGATCGAGTCGAGACCGAACGTGCGCGCCTCGTCGGGGATGATCGGCACGATGCGCTTGCCGATCTCCTTGTCCTTGACGAGGTCCTTGAACAGCCGGACGAGCGCCATCGTCGTGGCGACCTCCTGCTGGCCGGAGCCCTTCGCGAGGAGCTCGTACGTCTTGTCGCCCGGGAGGTTGAGCGGCTCGTACTTCTCGCGACGCTCGGGGACGAACCCGCCGAGCGCGCGGCGGCGCTCGAGCATGTACTGGACCGTCGGGTCCTCGGGTCCCGGGTTGTAGTACGGGGGCAGGTAGGGCTCGGCGTCGATCTGCTCGTCCGTGATCGGGATGTGCAGCGAGTCGCGCAGCGCCTTGAGCTCTTCGTTCTTGAGCTTCTTCATCTGGTGCGTCGAGTTGCGACCAGCGAAGCCGGAGCCGAGTCCGTAGCCCTTGACGGTGTGCGCGAGGATGACCGTCGGCTGGCCCGTGTGGGCGCGTGCCGCGGAGTACGCCGCGTAGATCTTGCGGTAGTCGTGGCCGCCGCGCTTGAGCTCCCAGATCTCGTCGTCCGTCATGTTCTCGACGAGCGCCTTGGTGCGCGGGTCGCGACCGAAGAAGTGCTCACGGACGTACGCACCGTCGTTCGCCTTGAACGTCTGGTAGTCGCCGTCGAGCGTCTGGTTCATGAGGTTGACGAGCGCGCGGTCCTTGTCGGCGTTGAGCAGGACGTCCCACTCGCGGCCCCAGATGACCTTGATGACGTTCCAGCCGGCGCCGCGGAACTGCGCCTCGAGCTCCTGGATGATCTTGCCGTTGCCGCGGACCGGCCCGTCGAGGCGCTGCAGGTTGCAGTTGACCACGAACGTGAGGTTGTCGAGCTGCTGCTGCGCGGCGAGCTGCAGCATGCCGCGGCTCTCCGGCTCGTCCATCTCGCCGTCGCCGAGGAAGGCCCAGACGTCCTGCTGGGACGTGTCCTTGATGCCGCGCTCGTGCAGGTAGCGGTTGGTCCATGCCTGGTAGATCGCCGAGGCCGGGCCGAGGCCCATCGAGACCGTGGGGAACTCCCACAGCTCGGGGGCGAGGCGCGGGTGCGGGTAGGACGGCAGGCCGCCGCCCGGGTGCGACATCTCCTGGCGGAAGCCGTCGAGCTGGTGCTCGTCCAGACGACCCTCGAGGAGGCCGCGCGCGTAGACACCGGGGGAGGCGTGGCCCTGGAAGTAGACCTGGTCGCCGCCGCCCGGGTGGTCCTTGCCACGGAAGAAGTGGTTGAGGCCGACCTCGTAGAGCGTCGCGACGGAGGCGTACGACGAGATGTGCCCGCCGACGGCGACCGAGGGACGCTGCGCGCGCGTCACCATGACGGCGGCGTTCCAGCGGATCCACGAGCGGTAGCGCCGCTCCATGACCTCGTCGCCCGGGAAGTAGGGCTCCTCGTGGACACCGATGGTGTTGACGTAGGGGGTGTTGAGCGACGTCGGGACGGCGACGTTGCGCTCGCGCGCCCGCTTGAGCAGGTTGAGCAGGACGTATCGGGCGCGGGGTCCGCCACGCTCGTCGATCAGGCCGTCCAGCGCCTCGACCCACTCACCTGTCTCGGCGGGGTCGATGTCCGGTACCTGGCTGAGCAGACCGTTGATGAGCGGTCGGGTCTCGTCGTGCGAAGCCACCAGCAACCTCTTTATCTCGTCATGAGCACTTCCGAGGGGCTGGCGCCCCGGTGCTCCCAGTCCGGACCCTGAGCTCGTGGCGCGGTGGCGCCGCACGGGTCCTGATGACCATTGTGTTCTCAAAGTCGCGGCAAAGTCACACCGTGTCCACCGATCTTTGCCGTGATCCTCGTGACACCCGAGGTGGGTGTCGGCGGCTGCCGTGCACTACCTTTGCCAGTGGGCGCCTCGTCGCGGGGTGCCGGTACTGCGGGCGGCGTTGTGACACAGGTGACAACGCGCGGGCGGTGCCCGCTGGAGTCTTTTCGGAAGGAACGGGAACCACAGGTGGCCACGAGCACGGACCCCCAGGACGCGACGAGCGCCGCGGGGGCGGAGAAGCTGGGATTCGACCGGGAGATGGTCGTCCAGGAGTTCGGGTACGACGACGACGTCGACCACGACCTGCGCTCGGCGATCGAGGACATCACGGGGACGGACCTGGTCGACGAGGACTACGACGACGTCACTGACGGCGTCGTCGTCTGGTACCGGGACGGCGAGGACGACCTGACGGACCTGCTCGTGGACGTGCAGACCGTCCTCGACGACGGTGGTGCGATCTGGGTCTTCACCCCGAAGCCGGGCCGCGACGGCCATGTCGGCCACAACGACATCCAGGAGGCCGCGAGCACGGCGGGCCTGCACGTGACGAGCACGTTCTCGATCGCGCGCGACTGGTCGGCGACGAAGCTCGGCACGCGAGGCCGCGGCCGCTGATGGAGACGGTGCCGCTCGCGGTCGGTGACGTCGCGCCTGACTTCACCCTGCAGGACACGCACGGCACGCCCGTGACGCTGTCGGCGCTGCGCGGCGGGCCCGTCCTCGTCGTGTTCTTCCCCTTTGCGTTCTCGGGGATCTGCACGGGGGAGCTGTGCGAGCTGCGGGACAACCTCGATCAGTTCGAGGACGCCCGCGTCACGCTCCTCGCCGTCTCGTGCGACCCTGTCTTCTCGCTCAAGGCGTGGGCAGAGCAGGAGGGCTTCGGCTTCGACCTGCTGTCGGACTTCTGGCCGCACGGCGAGGCCGCGCAGGCGTTCGGCGTGTTCGACGACGAGCACGGCCTCGCTGTGCGCGGCAGCTTCCTGATCGACGCGGAGGGGATCGTCCGCTGGGCGGTCGTCAACCCGCGCGGGCAGCGCAGGGACCTCGACGGCTACCGTGAGGCGCTCACGCTCCTGTGACGGCGACAAGGTAGTCTGACGGCTGCCTGTTCACCAGGGCCTGTAGCTCAGCTGGTTAGAGCGCCACGCTTACACCGTGGATGTCGGGGGTTCGAGTCCCTCCGGGCCCACCATAAGAGGCTTACTGCAATCGGTGTCCTCGTAGACGCCGCCAGGCAGGCCAAGCCACAGGTTGGTTAGCTCAGCCAAGCCGCCCTTCGGGGCGGCTTCTGGCGTTTCTGGGCCGCTGTGGCGCGCTGTCGCGGCCTGGGTCGCCGTGCAGGCGGCTTCGGGCGTTGCGTCCGCTGTGAGTGCTTCCCAGCCGCGTTCGGCGGCGAGGAGTTCACGCAGGGGTGAGCGGATGTCGTCGCCGACGACTTCATCGTGGGTGATGTAGACGTGGCCGAAGATCGCCTGGTTGAGCTTGCGGCGGGTGGCTTCGCTGGCGTGGAGGTACAGCTCGTGAGGGTTCTCGAGCAGATCGAGATGAGCGTCGAGGAACGCTCGCCCGCTGGAGAGGTCGCCGTGGACCTGGCTGAGCTGGTCGGTGATGCGCTGTCGGTCGCGGGAGATCTCCCGAAGGCGCTGGCGGATGCGGTCTTGGGGGAGTGACCCGTCGGCGGCGAGGTCGAGGAGGTTGTCTTCCCTGACGGTGAGTTGCGCGAGTTGGTCTTCGAGGTTCTTGCGGAGCAGCTGCTGGGCAGCGACTTGGTCGTCCAGCGCGGTCTCGATGTGGCGGCGGACGGCGGTGATGAACGCGGGGCTGAGGCGGATGGTCCTGTAGTGCTCGGCGACGGCGTCCTCGACTCGGTCGATCGAGGAGTACGGCGCGTCGCAGAGGTGGTCCTGGACGCCTCGGCAGAAGAAGTAGCCGTAGTCGGCGTTGCCGTGCCTGCCGGTGGTGCGCATGAGGATCATGCGCCTGTTGATGTGCTGTTCGAGGCGGCACTGCCCGCACCAGATGGTGCCTTTGAGGTAGTGGTCGTGGCGCTTGCGGCGTTCGCGGGCGTAGCCGCGTTCGTCCATGAGCTGCTGCACCTGGTTGAACAGATCCTCTTCGATGAGGGGTTCGTGTCTACCGGGGTAGGTCTCGCCCTTGTAGCGGACTTCTCCGAGGTAGTAGCGGTCGCGGTGCATCTGCTGGATCTTGGAATCCGAGATCGGCCCGGCTGGACGTCGCTGGGTGGGGCGGGTGCGAAGCCCCCGGTCGGTGAGTTCTTCGGCGATGTCCTGGAACGTCTTGTCGCGTGTGGCGTACAGCTCGAAGGCGAGTCTCACGAACGGGGCGCGTTCGGGGTCGATCTTGACGGTGTTGATCTTCCTGCCGTCGATGTTCTCGGTGACGTTGAGGTACCCGATCGGTGCGCGGCCGAGGGTGCCGCCGTTCTTGGCCTTCTGGCCCATCTTGTAGGCGATGTCCGCACCGTCTTCACGGGAGCGGTACTCGTTGAACGCGGCGAGGATGCCGTGCATGAGCTGCCCCACCGGGGTGGCGTCGATCTGTTCGGTCGCGGAGACCAGGGTGACTCCGCGTTTGTGCAGATCGGCGATGACGATTGCGTCGTCGGTGCGGTTACGGGCGAAGCGGGAGAGCTTGTAGACGATGACGTAGTCCACGTCGCGGTCGCGGCGGATGCGTTCGAGCATCTCCTGGAACGCGACGCGCTTGGTCATCTCGGTGGCCGAACGGCCGGGTTCGATGTACTCGTGCACGATGGTGAGCCCGAGGGCTTCGGCCTTGCGCTGACACGACGTGCGCTGCGCGGGGATGGAGATGCCCTCGGGGTCGTAGTCGGTGTTCACCTGCCCTTTGGACGAGACGCGCAGGGGCGGTGTCAAGGAGTCGAAGCAACGAGGAGCTTCTCGAAGGCTTCGCGTGGGGTCAGGAAGCCCAGGATCGCTCGGGGTCGTTCGTTGAGCTCTTCGGCGATGGCGGTGAGGTAGGGCTGGTGGTCGGTGATGTGGGTGCCCTTGGGCAGGTACTCACGGAGACCGTTGGTGTTCTCGTTGGTGGGTCGCTCCCACGGTGAGCGGGGGTGGGCGAAGTAGACCGGCATGTCGGTCGCCAGCGTCAACGCCGCGTGCTTGGCCATCTGCGAGCCCTGATCCCACGTCAATGTCTTACGCATCATCTCCGGCAGGGCCTGGGCGTGGTCGATGAGCGCGTCAGCCAGATGCTCGGCGTCCTTGCCGTAGGGCAGGCCCAAGATCACCGTGAAGCGCGTGGTGCGCTCGACCAGCGGCGCCGCAGCACTCTTGCCGTGGGCCCCGATGATCAGGTCGCCCTCCCAGTGGCCGGGGACCTTGCGGTCGGTGATGTCCTCGCGCGCATCGATGCTCGTCATCGCCACGATCGGCGCGCCGCGGCGCCCAGCGGCGGGTGTGGAGCGCCGGCGGGTGCGCTTGGATCGCAGCAGGATCCCGTGCGCGGCGAGCTCACCCTTGGGCAGGGCGTAGATGTACTGGTAGATCGCCTCGTGGGACACGGTGCGCCCCTGAGCAGGCGGAGACGCTCTCATCAGGCCCACGGTGTCGTCCTGGGCTTCCAAGCGCAAGCGACCGGCGATCTGACGCGGGGTTCGCGAACGGCCAAGATCAGCCAGCACCCGCGCTCGGAGCACCTCATCGGCGGCGACCTTACGCTCCTGGGGACGGCGACGGGCACGCTCGGCCTGGCAGTCCGCGTGCACCAGCGCGTAGCGGCCAGAGGCAAGCGCGTTGCGCCGGATCACGCGCGAGACCACCGACGGCGCCCGGTCGATGAGCGTCGCAATCGCACGGATCGACCATCCAGCCTTCAACCCCGAAGCGATCTCCGCCCGGTCGCTCACCGTCAGCATCCTGCGCATCGCACGTCCTGTCGCCACCACCACTGTTGCTACGACGCTATGACACCGCCCGTGCCCTGCGGCTTGAACGTGATCCGTCCAGGATCGCGGGCTGCTCGCACGAAGGAGGTCTCGCTATGAGCGAGAAGTCTGCCGTCGGAACAGGCGGCATCACGGAGAACGGGATGGGGCCACTCCGTCCCCTCTCCGTCCGATGAGCGATGGAACCCGAGCGCAGCTCGAGATCCTCGCGCAGCTCAACGACCGCTCTCTCACCGAAGAGACGCGGTACGCGCTGGAGTACTGGGTCGACAAGTCCAAGTCCGACCCGGCTGTGCTCAAGCGTGCCGAGCAAGTACGAGCCGACATCGAACGCGAAGCAGCCACCCGGCGCAGCGCGATCGAGGCAGTTCTTGGCGGTAACGCCAAGGGTGCGAAGCCGTCGACTTGTTCCACCAAGCAGGCGTCTTCGGACTCCTGAACAACCCCGGCAGCCGTGCACGGAGTCGAGAACGCAAGTTCTCCTCCGGCACGGCTGCTGCCACCAACGCGCTCGTCGCCTCTATCGTCGCGGCAGCCAATGAAGTGATATTCCTTTGAATGCATAAGTGTGCGAAAATGGGGGTAGATCGCAGTGTCCCGGTCGAGCCGTCCGGCTCCCGCCTGCGGCCGCCCGAATCCCAACCCGCCCGGGTGGACGCGCCACGCTCGACGTGTCGGAGGTCCCCGGTACCGTTGGACACGGCACTATGAGCACAACTTAAGATCGCGCCGCTGGCGCGGAGGAGCATGACCTGATGGAGCACAAAGCGGCCAGATCGATCCGCTGCGACGGCCGCCCGGCCGCCGCAGCTTCCATGTGTCTGCCCTGCCCCACCCGGAAGGGCCGCCGATGACGGCTCTCCTCACCGACTACCAGGCGAAGTACTTCGCCCACGAGCTGCAGCGCAGCTACGCTAACGACCGCGTCGGCAAGCTCGCCGGCCTGCTGTTCGACGCGCAGGTTGAGCCGAAGCCGCACCAGATCGACGCGGCGCTCTTCGCTCTCCAAACCCCGTTCCTGCCGGGCGTGATCCTGGCGGACGAGGTCGGCCTCGGCAAGACGATCGAGGCGGGCATCGTCATCTCCCAGTACTGGGCTGAACGCAAGCGGCGCATCCTGATCATCGCGCCGTCGAGCTTGCGTCAGCAGTGGAAGCAGGAGCTGCTGGCATGAGTCCAAGGCCGGGCGGCGAAGCCGACAAGCTCGGTAACAGGTATGAAGCAGCCTGGGCGATACGGCATGCGCTTTTCTGCATCATCGACAATAAGAACTCGTTCACACTTGAAGAGCTAGACGCCGCTATCGGCAGGGGTTCGGAGTTCACCTATCGGAGCAGTGCGACGACTGAAGTCCACCAGCTGAAGCGGCAAAATGGAAACAGTAATAGTTGGACCGTGAAGGCTCTCGCCGATCTTAAAGTATTCGATGCGGCTGCAGGACATGTTGCTGCAGGTCGCGAGTACCATTTCGTCTCTCTCGTACCTTGCCGTCCTCTTCAAGAGCTCGCGGAGCGCGCGCGTCGTTCATCAGACTTAGCACAATTCACGCACTCGCAGCTCACCGCTGAACTTCGTCCCTTCTTCGACCAGCTAACTGCCGAAGAAATCCTCGGCGGCTCGCAAAGCGCGTGGGAAACCTTGCGAGGCATGTGGTTCTCCGTTCAAGACGAGCGCGACATGATCCAGACGAACGCAATGCTTGCGGCAAACCAGCTCAGCGGCGCGGACGGGCATATGATTGCGCTCGCCATCGGAGATATTCTTCTCGATAACCTCGGAACGACGCTGACTCGAACCGACCTGCTGGCATCACTCGCCCTGCGCGGAATCGCTCCTATAGAAGCCTCCACTCGCAGCAACGCTCGTGAACAAGTGCGCCAAGCCTCAAAGAGTTGGCGCGATTCCGTCAAGCGGGAGCTGCTCGAGCCTCGCATTGAGCGCGTCGAGGCGTCGCAGCTAGTAGAGACACTTGACTCCCACCGAACGAGCTTCGTGGCTGGATCTGCCGGAGGCGGTAAGAGCTCCGTGTTGCAACAGGCTGTTGAACTGCTCGAGGCGACCGGTGCGGAGGTGCTCGCCATCCGGCTCGACCGACTTGACGCATTCGCCTCGACAACGGAGCTCGGTAGGCAGCTAGGGCTGGAGACTTCGCCTGCAGCAGCGCTGGCGTTGGCGGCTGAAGATCGAGATGCATACCTAGTCATCGACCAGCTCGACGCCGTCAGCCTCGCTTCAGGACGTATGCCGGAGAGGTTCGATGTCATTGTCGATCTCATCGGCGAGGCGCTTTCCCTAACTGGCGTCAAAGTGGTTCTTGCCTGTCGCGCATTCGACATCGAGAATGATCATCGGATTCGATCGTTGGCGGGCAAACGCGACACGGCAACGATCTCTGTCGGCCTCCTACCCGACGTTACGGTCGAAGCTGCGGTGACGAAGATGGGGCTCGATTCGACGCAGCTGTCGACTTCTCAAAGATCAATCTTGCAGACGCCGATGCACCTCGTCCTTCTCAAGACGATCGCTGGCCAAGCTGGAGCCTTGGCGTTTCAATCAAGGGGCTCCCTTTTCGAAGCGTACTGGGAGCGAAAGCGACAGGCGTCGCGTGCGCGACGGAGCCAAGTGCGATTCAACGAAGTAGTCGCTCGTGTCGCAACAGAAGCGAGTAGTCGGCAGACGTTATCCATCCCAGCAGAAGTTCTGGACGAGGATGACCTGATCGAGGATGCCAACGTGCTCATCTCAGAGCATGTACTGGCACGCGACGGCGACCGAATCGCGTTCTTTCACGAGACCTTCTTCGACTATGCCTTCGCCCGTCAGTGGGGATCACGATCGGGGTCGTTGGTGGACTTCTTGCTTCACGATGAGCAGGAACTGTTTCGTCGTGCGCAGGTTCGGCAGATCTTGCAGCACCTGTCAGAACGTGACCCCGATCGCTTTCGACGTGAGGTGACGGCAGTTCTCGCGAGCGCTCGAGTGCGTTTTCATATCAAGCAGACAGTACTTGCCGTGCTCTCCAACCTCAGCGCTCCCACCAAGGAGGACACTGAGGTCATCCTCCAGCTAGTCAAAATTGCGCCGAGTATCGCCGAGCAGCTATGGCTGAACACACGCCGGGCGCCGTGGTTTAGACAATTCCACGAGGACGGCCATGTCGACGCGTGGCTTGATGGTGGTGACCCGGCGCTACAAGCGCACGCTCTCAATCTGATGCTCAGCGGCACCAAGGATGAGCCAGCCAGGGTTGCCCGACTCTTGCACGCGCGTCGGTCAACGCCGCAGTACCTCGATTGGGTGCGATGGACAGTTGGGCGGGCTGACGCACACCGCAGCCGCGAGTTGTTTGATGAGTTGCTCGAAGCAGTCCGAGCTGGGGGTTTCGATGATGCTGGGACTGAACTGTGGCTGACCGTTCATGACCTCGCGAAACACGAGCCTCTCTGGGCGATCGAGCTGATTCAGGCGCGCATTGCCGATCATCCCGAGGGTCTTCAGCTCACCGATGATGGCAGCGTTGGCCTCCTTAAGCTCCACGACTACAGTGCATCTGAATTGGTTCGCGAAGCTGCCACTGCCGAACCCCTCGCGTTTGCCCAGACTGTCGTGCCCTATCTCCTGCGGGTCATGGCCGCGACGGCTTACGAACCGCGCCCAGATAACCCGATTCCTGACCGACACTTCTGCCCCCGCATGGAACCGGACAACCTGCACGATCGCGACTTGGACGATGCGCTGTTCGCTGGATCACTCAGTGCGCTCGAAGTCGTAGCGGTCACCAAGCCAGACGAAATCCGCCCGTTGCTCGACGCGCTTGCGGGAGACCCGCACGATGCAGCGCAATTCTTGCTTTACCGTGCGCTCACTTCGGGAAGCGCCAATTTTGCGGACTGGGCAGCGAGTCTTCTACTGGTCGGAGGTGCGCGCCTTGATTGCGGCTACATGTCGGACCCGCGCTGGGTTGCGCGTGAGCTTCTTCACGCAGTCGCGCCGCTTGTAAGTGACAAGGTCCATGAAGAGTTGGAGATCCTGGTTCGGGACTTGCGTAATCCTTACGAGACGCAACGTAGCTTGGGCCGCTCAGCATTCACGTTCCTCTCGGCGATGGAAGAAGCGCGGCTGAGCCCTACAGGCGTTCGCAAGCTCGCGGAATATCGTCGGAAGTTCAACGAAACGGTGCCGTCCAAACCACGTGGAATTGTCGGCGGGATAATAGGTTCTCCGATCGCCTCGGATGCGGCAAGCAAGATGAGTGACGATCAATGGCTACGAGCCATGAGTCGATATGCCTCCGACGAAACTGACTGGGATAGTTTCACAGGAGGCGCGCGCGAATTGTCGCATGTCCTTCGCGCTCAGGTTGCCACAAATCCAGTTCGATTCGCGCGGTTTGCGCTGCGGCTGACCTCGGAGCTCAACGCGGCCTACGCTGACGCCGTGCTGATGGGCCTTGCGGACGCGGAACATTCAGTAGAGGCGGCACCGCTCGTGTACGACGCGGTTCGGCACATCGCTGCGCTTGGTCATGAGGACGTCGACCGGTGGCTCGGCGGTGCACTTCGTCGGTATTACCGTGAGGTTCCGCTCGACCTGGTCGAGTTGATCCTCGATCGCGCCCTGCACTCTTCCGATCCAAAAGATGACACTCCAATCTTCACGCGCGACGGAGACGATGGCAGAGGTGCTGCGGATATGCGGCAGAACTCCATCAATACTGCGAGGGGGAGCTTGGCTGAAGCTCTGGGCGACCTGCTCGTCTACGACGCAGATGGTGATCGGACTGCGCTCGTTGGACCTCATCTTGGTTCATTGGCAAGCGATCCCGTCATCTTCGTCCGAACGTCGGTTGCGCACACCGTGGCGGCCTCCCTTCGGCACGCACGACCGGAAGCCGTCGCGGCCTTCCATCGACTGATCGACGCCGATGATCGGATCCTGGCGACTAACCTTGTCCAGCAACTGATGCTCTACATAGGCAACGTCGACTCCGCGATCATCGTTCCAATCATTGAGCGAATGCTCAGTTCGTCAGACGCGGAAGCTCGCGAGGAGGGCGGAAGACTCGCTGCGTTCGCCGCCCTTGAATGGGGCCGCAACGAACTGATGACGTGCGCACTAGCAGGCGACACAGGCACCCGGAAGGGCGCTGCCGAGGTCTGCGCGAATCGCATCGACCGAACGTCGAACGTCCAGCTCGCAAGCTCCACCCTGAAGCGCCTGATGCTTGACGAAGAGCTCGAGGTACGAGAAGCCGTAGCGGAACTAGCAGCGCACCTACGTGACCAGCCGCTTCGTCCGTTCTCCGATCTGCTCGAGGCGCTTACCGACTCGCCTGCGTATGAACACGCGACACCGCAGCTGTTGATTACGTTGCAGCACGCACCAGACAAAGTCGACGAGCTTGTTTTGCGGGTCGCCCGACGGTTCCTATCTTTTTTTGGAGCTGAAGCAAGCGATCTCCGGACTGGCGCGGCTGGAGATGCGCGTTACATCAGTCAGCTCGTAGTCCGTGGCCTTGCACAGTCTCGCGACAAGGAGCATCGTGGTGCATTGCTAGACGTTCTGGACAGCATGCTTGAGATCGGTGTCTACGGTGTCGATGATGCGATTTCGGCTGCCGAACGACAGTGATCCCAGGTCAGGCTCGGGGTCTGCTGGGCGAGTAGGTGACACTTGAAGCGGCGCGGATCATCGCCGAGGCGGCTGAGTAGCGAAGCGCCTCAGCGGAGGCGGCCATGCGGGTCGCGCATCCGAACACCGACACCCATGAGCGCGATACGGACCGTCGTAGCGTTGAAGCCGAGCTGGGCCCCGACAGTTGCCAGTGACTCTCCGGATTCATACAGCTTGGCGGCGAGCGACACCTGGGTGGCGTTCATGCCTCGTGGTCGCTTGGCTGTGCCTGTGCGGTCAAGCACCTCGCTGACCGTGACTCTGTGGACGCCATGCCCTGCAGCGATCTGCTTCATCGTGTGCCCTGCCTGGTACTCGGCCACGATGGCCCGTTCCGTCTCGGAAGGCAGCTGTTTCCCTGCTCGGGCTGGCCGCGGAGGCCCGGGCGCACGTAGCGGTGCCGTACCCCCGATCTGCCCCCTGGCTTCTGCGACCAGACCATCGATTTGACGGGTTGTCTCGTTTCGATTGCAGTGAATCCTTAGGAGCCCCACCAAGGCGCCCCGAGCACACGGGGCGCCTTTCGTCTCCTCGGGAGGTCGACCGCGCACACGTGCGACGGCGACTGGTCGTGCAGGGACCGGAGACGGACGTTCGACAGGACAGCCTCGAAGCGCGCGGTTACGGTCGACATGACCTCGAGCCGAGATTCCCCGACCTGCCTCAGGAGCATCCATGAGCCGTCTCTCTCACCGCCTGTCCACCCTCGCCATCGCCGCCTCGCTCGGCGTTCCCGGCTCTCTCGCGCTCGGGTCGAGCGCGACAGCTGTCTCTGCGCCAGCCTCGCCCGTCGTCGCGAGCGCGACGACGATCGACTGCAGCCGCGGCACCGTGAAGATCTCTCGGTCGTTCGGCACGTACCGGCTGAAGGGCGCGTGCGGCAAGGTCACGATCACGGGAACGGGCGTGACGGTGTCGCTGCCCTCGGCCACGGCGCTCAGCGTGAAGGGCAGCAACGCGAAGGTTCGTGTCGCGAAGAACGTCGGCAAGGCGTCGATCACCGGTACCGGCGTGAACCTCAAGGTCGGGGGTTCGCTCGGGACGCTGAAGACTGACGCGAGCAACGCGAGCATCACCGTGAAGAAGAAGCTCAAGACGGCCCGCATCGAAGGTGCGAACACCAAGCTCCGTGCAGGGAAGACCACGACGCTGGTCGTGCGCGGCAGCGGCAACCACGTGAAGGTGACCAGCCTGCGCAGCCTCCGCGTCGTCGGGGCGAACAACTACGTCAAGGCGGCGACCGGCAAGGCGAAGACCGTGAAGGTCACCGGGACCGACAACGTCATCAAGGTGCGCACGTCGCGCTGACGATCGTCCGCACACGAACGAGGGCCTCGCGACTCAGTCGCGAGGCCCTCGTTCGTCACACGTGCGGTCACGCGCCGGGGCGCCTCTCGGCGCATCAGGCGCAGTTGTCGCAGATCCCCGTCGCCGGGAGCGTCATGAAGCACGTGGGGCACATGACCGTGGGACGCTCGGGCTGGACGGGACGACGCGTCGCGGCAGGCTTCGCGGCGGGGGTGCGCTTGGGTGCGGGCGCGCGACGCGGCGCCCGTGCGGCGCCGGGCTCGACGACGTCGAAGCCGCGGTTGCGGACGACCTTGATCGCTCCGTCGTCGAACTCCTCGGCGAGAGCCGTTCGGCCGGTCGCATAGCGGTGCGCGACGCCGATGACCGCGGCGCAGTCGTAGCTCGCGCCCTCGTGGACGATCGTCGGCCCTCCTGAGGCCTCGAAACCGTAGACGCCGAGGAAGTTCTCGCTCCCACGGGAGTCGTGCTCGGCGATCGCCTGGAGGATGTGCTGACGGGTCACGGAGGAGAAGGTAGCCACCCCGCCAGGGTAGTCGGCGCGCACGACGCCCCTCGCCGCCCAGAGGGCCCGTGTGACGAAGACGGCGCTGCTCTCGGCACCCGCCGTACGCGCGTGGCAGGGTAAGCACCAGGACCGGCCAGCAAGGAGACACAACGTGGACCAGCAGACCCCGCACCTCGTCTTGAACAACGGCGTAGCGATCCCCCAGCTCGGCTTCGGCACCTACAAGGTCGAGCCTGGGGACGCGGTCGCGGTCGTGCGGGAGGCTCTCGAAATCGGCTACCGGCACGTCGACACCGCGCAGATGTACGGCAACGAGCGCGAGGTCGGGCAAGCCGTGCGGGAGAGCGGGCTGCCCCGCGAGAACGTGTTCGTCACGACGAAGCTCAACAACAACCAGCTGACGTACGACGCCGCGATGGCGTCGTTCGACCGGTCGCTCGACGAGCTGGGTCTTGACCACGTCGACCTGTTCCTCATCCACTGGCCTCTCGCGACGGTCAGCGACTTCGTCCCCCGCTGGAAGGCGCTCGAGGAGATCTACCGTTCCGGCCGCGCGCGAGCGATCGGCGTCTCCAACTTCCAGGAGCACCACCTCGTCCGGCTCATGGAGGAGACGGAGATCGTGCCCGCCGTCAACCAGATCGAGATCCACCCCTACCTGGTGCAGGACGAGCTGCGTGCGTTCGACGCGAAGCACGGGATCGTCACGCAAGCGTGGTCGCCGCTCGGCCGCGGAACCGTCCTCGGCGACCCCACGATCGCGGAGATCGCGCGCCGCCACGACGCGTCACCCGCGCAGGTCATCATCAGGTGGCACGTGCAGCGCGACGACGTCGTGTTCCCCAAGGCCTCGAGCCGCGCGAGGATCGAGGAGAACTTCCGCGCGCTCGACCTGCGGCTGACAGACGACGACATGGCGGCCATCACCGCGCTCGACCGGGGAGAGCGCACGGGGTCGCACCCCGACACGATGGCCTGGATCCCCTGACCAGCATGGCGAGGAGGAGGATGTGCGCATGAGCTTCCGTATGCACGGCGCCCGGGTGCTGATCACGGGCGGGGCCGGCGGCATGGGCCGCCTCTACGCCGAACGAGCCCTGCGCGAGGGGGCGGCGCACGTCGCCGTGTGGGACCGCGACGGCGCGGCTCTCGCCGGGACCGTCGCGGAGCTTGCGTCCCGTCACCCGCGCGCCACCGTCGTCGGGACCGAGGTCGACCTGGGGGACACGCAGTCGATCGTTGACCGCGCGCAGGAGCACCTCGCGGACGGCGGGGCGCCGCAGGTGCTCGTCAACAACGCTGGCGTCGTGCGCGGTGCGCTCTTCTGGGATCACGAGGTCCGCGACATCGAGAGCACGATGCAGGTCAACACGGTCGCACCCATGGTCCTCACCCGCGAGCTCTTGCCTGCGATGATCGCGGGCCGCCGGCCGTCCCGGATCCTCAACATCGCGTCCGCGGCCGGAACGATCGCCAACCCGAGGATGAGCGTCTACGCAGCCTCGAAGTGGGCGCTGATCGGGTGGTCAGACTCGCTGCGCCTCGAGCTAGAGCGCACAGGCAACAGCCACGTGCGCGTCACGACGTTCTGCCCGAGCTACGTCTCGACCGGGATGTTCGACGGGGTGCGCGGCCCGCTGCTGACCCCGATCCTCACGCCGCAGACCGCGACCGACCGCGCCTGGCGAGCCATGCTCGCGGGCCGTCCCGTGCGATCCACTCCGTGGACGGTCCCGCTCGGGCGCGCACTCCGCGGAGTGCTCCCACCGCGCGTGTGGGACGTCGTCGCCGACAAGGGCTTCCACGTCTACAACACCATGGACGAGTTCCGGGGGCGGTCCGGGACGGGCACGAGCCCGCACGCCTGACCACCCCCGGCTCTCACGGACCGGTGCTGCGCGTCGCCGTCAGACGGCCTCACGCGAGCTCGACGCGAGCGCGTCGCGCACGCTGACCCGCGGACCGGTCCGCAGGAGCGAACCCGAGTAGATCCGGGCCGCGACCGCCATGACCGCGTACGCCGACGCGAGCAGGATCACGATCGCGACGAGCGGCTCCCACCACTGCGCCTCGCCGAAGAACAGGCGCACCGGCATGCCGACCGGCGCCGAGAACGGGACGTACGAGAGCACGGTCATGACGACCTCGTTCTCGTTGAGGAACACCACGAGGAAGTACGGGATCATCGTGAGCATCATGGCCGGCATGATCACGGACCCGGTGTCCTCCACGCGGGAGACGAGCGACGCACCTGCCGCATAGACCGCAGCCAGGAGCAGGAAGCCGACGACGAGGAAGGCGACGAACCACAGGATCGGCGTGCCGAGCATGCCGAGGAGCTCGTCCTGCCCCGTGAGCACGAGCCCGAGCACCGCTGTGGCGGCGATCGCCGCCGCCTGGCCCAGCGCGAGCACCGTGTTGCCGAGGATCTTGCCCGCGAGCAAGGCCCGGGCCGACACGGTCGCGAGCAGGATCTCGACGACACGCGTCTGCTTCTCGGAGACCGTCGACTGCGCGATCATGCCGCCGGAGCCTGCCCCGATCATCATGAACACGAGCCCGAACGCAAGGGCGACGATGTACCGCACGCCCTCCGACGTCGTGGCCGGCTCGAGCTCCTCGGTCGTCGGCGTGACGGCGAGGGCGTCCATGATCTCGTGGTCGACCCCGGTGAGGGTCACGACGAGGAGCCCGGACGGCTCCGGCCCCGGCAGGACGGCCGCCTTGACGGTCTCGTCGGCGACGAGAGCGCGAGCCTCCTCCTCGGACGCGGCGACGACCGGACTGAGCGAGGGGACCGCGCCGACCGTCTGCGAGGTCGCCGCGACGACCGCGACCTGCGTCCGCTCGGAGGGGTCACCACCGCCGAGGACGTCGGAGGCGTCGTCGGCGAAGAAGCTCGACGCGATGATGCTGCCGAGCACCAGGACGAGCGTGATGATCGTCGAGACGATGAACGACTTCGTCGTGACCTGGCTGATGATCTCCCGCTCCGCGACGATCAGCGCGGCGCTCGTGGAGCTGGGCGGGGTGGGGTGCTCGGTGCTCATCGGACGGTCTCCTCGATGCTCTGGGTGGACGACTGCTCGACGCTGGCGGCCTCGCTCGTGATCTCGCGGAAGATCTCGCCGAGCGTGGGGCGCAGCCTGCCGAACCGGGCGACCGACGAACGGGCGACGGCGTCGGCCAGGACGGCCTGAGCCGTCTCGGGGGACGCGTCGAACACCGCGTCGCCTCCGGTGAACTCGACGACCTCGACGCCCGGGACGCCCCGGAGCCAGCCGATGTCCCCACCCGTCGCGATCTCGAAGCGGCTGCCCCCGAACTCGTCGCGCAGGCCGTCACGCGTGCCCACGGCCTGGATCTTGCCGCCCGAGATGATGACGACGTCGTCGCACAGGCGCTCGACGACGTCGAGCTGGTGCGACGAGAAGAGGACGGGTACGCCCTGGGCGGCGCGCTCCGCGAGCGCGCGCACGACCACGTCGACCGCGATCGGGTCGAGCCCGGAGAACGGCTCGTCGAGGATGAGGACGGTCGGCTCGTGCACGAGCGCGGCCGCGATCTGGACGCGCTGCTGGTTGCCGAGCGACAGCTTCTCGAGCGGCTCGTCGGCGCGCTCCGCGAGCCCAAGGCTCTCGATGAGCGTGCTCGCGTTCCGTCGCGCGGCCGCACGGTCGTAGCCGTGCAGCCTCGCGAGGTGCACGAGCTGGTCGATGACCTTCATCTTCGGGTACAGCCCGCGCTCCTCGGGCATGTATCCGATCGTCTGGCGCTGGGCGTGGCTCAGCGGGGCGCCGTCGAACGTGACGCTTCCCGAGTCCGCGGCGAGCACGCCGAGGATGATGCGCATGGTCGTCGTCTTGCCGGCGCCGTTCGCGCCGATGAACCCGGTCAGTCGGCCGGGCGCGACGCCGAACGACACGTCGTCCAGCGCGCGCAGGTCCCCGAAGGACCTGTTGATGTGGTCGAGCCTCAGCACGTTCACTCCCTCGTCGGTGGCGGTGTCGCCTGGCTCGAGCCTAGGGACGGCGCTGTCCCCGACGCTTCCGCCGCGAGGTGGAACGGGCTAGTCCGCGAGGATGAACGACGTGGTCCTGGGCGTCGCAGCGCAGGTCAGCGGGCCGCGCGAACGGCTCAGCGCCGGACGAGGCCGTGCTCGTGCGCGAACACCACGGCCTGCACGCGGTCGCGCAGGCCCAGCTTCGCGAGGAGGTTGGACACGTGGGTCTTGATCGTCGCGCGCCCGAGGAAGAGGCGCGCCGCGATCTCGTCGTTGGACAGGCCCTGCGCCATGAGGTCGAGGACCTCGAGCTCGCGCTCGGTGAGCGACTCGACCTCACGGGGGAGGGACGGTTCGGGTGCCTCGACCTGCGGCACCGGAGCGCCCAGCACCGCTCTCTCGAGGACGGCGCGGGTCATCTCGGGCGCGAGGAGCGCATCGCCCTCGGCGACGGACCTGACCGCCTCGGCAAGCTGCGCGGGGCGGGCGTTCTTGAGGAGAAAGCCCGCTGCGCCCGCCCGGAGCGCCGCCACGAGGTAGTCCTCACGCTGGAAGGTCGTGAGGATGAGCACGCCCGCACGGATGGTCGGGTCGGCGACGACGAGCCGTGTCGCCTCGAGGCCGTCCATGTCGGGCATCTGCACGTCCATGCAGACGACGTCAGGATCGAGGCGGCGCGCTTCCGCGAGCCCCGCCGCGCCGTCGGCCGCCTGCCCGACGACCGTGATGCCGGGCTGCGCGTCGAGGATCGTCGCGATCCCCTCACGGACGAGCGCCTGGTCGTCGACGATCAGGACACGGACGTCACTCATCGGAACCTCCGACGCGCACCGCCGTGCGCGTCCCGTCGACGCCCGTGCACTTGCGCGGCAGGTGCGCGCGGACGACGAAGCCGCGCGGCAGCGCGGCGCCGACGTGGAGCGTGCCGCCCTCGGCCGCGACGCGTTCGCGCATGCCGACGATGCCGAGCCCACCCGGGCCGGAGCGACGCGCCGAGGACGCGCCCGCACCGTCGTCGGACACCTCGATCTCGAGCGCGTCGTCGAGGTAGCGCAACCGCACGTCCGCGCGGGCGCCCGCACCCGCGTGACGGCGCACGTTCGTCAACGCCTCCTGCACGATCCGGTAGACGTTGAGCGACGTGACCGGCGTGAGCGGGAACGGCTCGCCGATCACCTGGAAGTCGACCCCGGTCCCGGTGCCGCGGGTGTCGTCGACGAGCTGCGGGATGCTCTCGACTCCGAGCGACGCGAGTGCCTCGGTGCGGTCGCCGGGACCGTCCGTGGAGACCGGGCTCGTCGCTTCGTCGCGGAGCGTGCCGATGAGCGTGTGGAGCTCGTCGATCGCCTGCCGCGCCGAGTCCTCGACGTGCTCGAGCGCGGCCGTCACCTTGCCCTGCTCCGCGTCGGCCTCGAGCAGCGCCCGGGCGGCCGACGTCTGCAGGCCCATGACGGACACGTGGTGCGCAACGGCGTCGTGCAGCTCACGGGCGAGCTGGAGCCGCGCGATGGTCATCGCCTGCGCCTCCGAACGGATCCGCTCGACCTGAAGCTGATGGTCGCGCCACCGGTTGCGCGCGCGGTCGCGCGCCGAGGTCCACGCGCGCTCGCCGAAGCTCCACGCAGCACCGAAGTACAGGACGTTCGTGAGGATCTGGATGAGCAGGTAGGCGACGAGCGGCGAGAACATGCCGCCCGCGACACCGCCGTCCTCCTCGAACTTCTTGATCGTCTCCGGGTCGGTCGCAGCCTGCACCAGGCCGATCGCGAGCCACACGAGCATGGCGACGACGACCGTGCCTCTCGCCCATGTCGCCCGCTTGCGGTGCGGCTCCCACGCGCCGACCGAGTAGAACGCCGTGAACAGTGCGATGTTGAGGATGAGCGTCTCGGACACCTCGAGGCTGACCGTCGCGATGAAGGCGACGGACACGGCCACGAGCACGGGGACCGGGTAGCGGCGACGCAGCGCGAGGGGGAGGGTGGTCGCCGCGAGCAGGGCGGCGGCGCCCGGGCCTGTCAGCGGGTCGTCGTACAGGCCCGCGATCGTCCAGAGGACCATCGACAGCAGCGACCCCGCAAAGAGGGCGACGGCGGCGATCGCGTCGCGGCGCACGTCCGTGTCGGTGACCGGGGTCCGCGCCCAGCCCGGGGCATCGGGGTCGGCCGGAGGCAGCGTGTTCACCCCGGCATCTTGTCACGGACGCCCGCGCCGCAGCCCGGCACCCGAGAGGTCGGTAGCCTGCTCGCATGAGCCCCCAGACGCCCACGCTGTCCGACGTCGTCGCGCACCTCGAGCGTCGGTACCCGCCGACGACCGCCGAGCCGTGGGACGCCGTCGGCCTCGTCGCAGGCGACCCCGCACAGCCGGTGCGCACGGTCCTGTTCGCGGTCGACCCGGTCGCGGCGGTCGCCGACGAGGCGATCGCACGGGGCGCCGACCTCGTCGTCGTGCACCACCCGCTCCTGCTGCGCGGTGTGCACTCGATCGCCGCAGACGAGCCCAAGGGCGCCCTGCTGCACAGGCTCGTGCGCGCCGGCTGCGCGCTCTACGCGGCGCACACGAACGCCGACGCCGCGAAGCGCGGGGTCGCGGACGCCCTCGCCGACGTCCTCGGCGTCGTCGACACACGCCCGCTCGTCCCGGCACCTGCGTCCGCGACGGGCACAGGCCTCGGCCGGGTCGGTCGCCTCTCCGCCCCGACTTCGCTGCGCGACTTCGCGGAGCACGTCGCCCGGGTCCTGCCGGCGACAGCGCAGGGCGTCCGAGTCGCGGGCGACCTCGACGCCCAGGTCGAGACGGTCGCGGTCCTCGGCGGGTCCGGTGACTCGGAGATCGGGTCGGCCCGCGCTGCGGGCGCCGACGTGTACGTGACGAGCGACCTCAAGCACCATCCCGTCTCGGACGCACGCGAGCTCGACGCGCTGCGCGGCGACGGCCGTCCGTTCCTGATCGACACGGCGCACTTCGCGAGCGAGTGGCCGTGGCTGCGGTACGCAGCCGGCGACCTCGTCGCCGACGTCGCCGGCGCAGGAGGCGCGATCGAGGCGTGGGTCAGCACGGTGCGCACCGACCCGTGGACCGCGCGCTTCGCGAGCCCGGCACGCGACTGACCGCACCCGCACGGCGCCGGGTCGCGGAGCCGCGATGCAGCGCGGACCGGATACCGTGGTACCCGGGCGCGCTCCCGGGCCGCCGACAACAGCACACGATCGAGAGGCACCCCCCATGGCGACTGCACCGGCTCACGACCAGCGACGTCTGCTCGACCTGCAGGCGCTGGACACCCGCCTCGACCAGATCGCGCACCAGCGTGCGAAGCACCCCACCCTCGCGCGCCTCGTCGAGCTCGACAGCCAGCTCGCCGACCTGACGACGACCCTCGTCGCGTCCCGCACCGCCGCGAGCGACCTGCGCCGCGAGCTCGCCAAGGCCGAGACAGACGTCGAGCAGGTGCGCGCCCGTGCCGAGCGCGACCAGGCGCGCCTCGACTCGGGTGCCGTCGGTGCGAAGGATGCGCAGGCGCTCGTCTCCGAGCTCGAGTCCCTCGCGAAGCGACAGGGTGACCTCGAAGAGGTCGAGCTCGACGTCATGGAGCGCCTCGAGGCGCACGAGACGGCCCTCGCCGAGATCGAGGCCGCGCACGCGAAGCTCGTCGCCGCGAAGACCGAGGTCGAGGCGGAGCGCGACGCCGCGTTCGTCGAGCTCGACCGGCTCCGCGACGCGGTCGCGGACGAGCGTGCCAAGACCGTCGTCGGGATCGACGACGGCCTCGTCACGATCTACGAGCGGCTGCGCGGACGCCTCGGCGGCGTCGCCGTCGCGGCGCTCCGCCACGGACGGTCCGAGGCGTCGGGCATGCCGATCAGCCCTGCCGAGCTCTCGCGGATCAAGGCGCTCAGCGAGGACGAGATCGTCTACTGCGAGGACACGGGCCGCATCCTCGTGCGCGGCAACGACGCGTTCTGAGGTCTCGCCGAGCTAGTCAGTGACGACGAGCTCGAGCGTGCTGTGCTTCGTGCCCGGCACGAGCGAGACGTCGTGGAGCCGGGTACCGACCATCTCGCCTGCGGCGTCGAGCAGCTCGGCCGCCGTACGCGGAGGGTCGGCGGGGCGGCGCAGCAGGTGCCCGGTGAGCAGGCCACGCGTGTGCTTCGCGTGGTGCGAGACGACCGTCCGCTTGCCCGCCAGCTCGCGCAGCACCTTGACCTGCACGTGCTCCGCGCCCGCGGGCACGCGCCACGCAGCGGCATAGCTCGACGACCGGCAGTCGACGACGACATCGCCCTCGGCGCGCGCGTCGAGCACCGCGAGCTCGGGACGCCAGAACCGTGCGAGCGGGCCGATGCCCGGAAGGTCCACCGACATCGACAGCCGGTAGGCCGGCACGTGGTCCGTCGGCCGGACGAGACCCCACAACGCTGAGAACGTCAGAACGTCGTCGAGACGGGCGCGCGCCACGTCGTCATCACCGTCGAGCACGGCGGCGAGGTCCGCCGCCGCATACAGGACGCCCGTGTAGACCCGCGCCCCCGGTGCTGCCGGAGCCGTCGTCAGCGCCGTGTTGCGCGCGACCTCGTCCGCGAGGCTGGCCCCGACGCCGAGCACCTCGAGAGCGTCGACCTGAGCCGACGTCGCCGCGAGCGCGTCGAGCACCTTGCGCCGTGCCGGAGCAAGCTCCGCGTGGACGAGGCCGTGCAGGTCGACGGGCCTGCCGGAAGACGGGGCGGTCTTGCCCTCGGACGGGGGAAGCAGGATCAGCACGCGCCCACCCTAGCCGCCGCCTTCGCGCCGGCCCGGGCGCTGGACGCCCGCCGTGACCGACGTCGCACCCGTGTCGGACGCAGCCCCGTGCGACGGTACGATTGCCGGGCGGATGAGTCGGTCGGGCGGCCGCGTTGCACCTGGTGCACCGAGGAACGTCCGGGCTCCGTAGAGCAAGGTGGTGGGTAACGCCCACCCGGGGTGACCCGCGGGAAAGTGCCACAGAGAGCAGACCGCCCGTCCTCGGACGGGTAAGGGTGAAACGGTGGTGTAAGAGACCACCAGCGCGGCGGGCGACTGTCGCGGCTAGGTAAACCCCACCTGGAGCAAGACCAGACAGGGTGCGTTCGAGGGCTGCTCGCCCGAGCACCCGGGTAGGTCGCTGGAGGCGTGCGGCAACGTACGTCGTAGATGGATGGCCGCCCATCGGAGCGAGGCAACTCGCCCGTGGACAGAACCCGGCGTACAGACCGACTCATCCGCACTCCGTGCTCGCCGTCCCCGTGGACGCGCCTGCCAGGCCCCGCTAGCGTGACGGCAGTACAGGGCGCGCCAGGGCGCGATGACCAGGGGAGATCCACATGAGCGAGAGCTTTGCCGCGCGCGGCTGGCACGACGACCCGTCCAACCCGGACCGGGAGCGGTACAGCGACGGCACGCGCTGGGCTGCGAGCCGGCGTCGTCCCGGGACGTTGAGCGGCGTGCCGTTCTTCACGTGGGCGATCGGCCTCCTCGTCGGGAGCCTCGTGCTCGGCCTCGTCGCCTCGGCGATCGACAGCCCTGTGCTCCTCTCCGCGTCGGGTGTTTCTAGCATCGCGGCGCTCGTGGTCGCGCTGTGCGGTGTCCGTGCGATGGCGGTCCAGGTCGACGCGACCTGGCGTGCGAGCGCTCTCGTCGACGTGCCCACGGGAGCGTCCGAGACCGCAGAAACCAGGTAACCAACGGTTCTGGTCAACGCAAAGGCCTTGTCGTGCGGGTGCTAGGTGGCTGTGCCAGAGTAGGACTCGGCCGTGGCCGCAGCTTTGCGGTGCGCAATCAGAGGAAGAGGGGCTCGTGATGAGCGACGAACATGGTGGCCGGAACGGGGATCCCGTCGGCGGCATCAACATGGAGGTCTCCGAGGTCAAGAGCCGCGTCGTCCTGTGGGGTGAGATCGATGGGGCGCTGCGGAGCGAGGCGAGCGGGGTTCTCGCGAGCGCGCTCGAGCGTGAGCTCCCCGTCGTCATCGACCTCGAGTCCGTGACGTTCATGGACTCGACCGGCATCGCGTTCCTCGTGCAGTTCTGCACGATCGGCGCGGACGAGGGCATCGACGTCGTCGTCCGCAAGCCTCCTCAGCTCGTCCGCGACGTCATCGAGATGCTCGGCATCGCCGAGCTGCTCGGCCTGACCGGCGACCCGGCTCCCGAGGGCCGCACCACCCTCGCGAGCTGACACAGACGACAGAAGCGCGCCCGCCGGGTTACCCGGCGGGCGCGCTTCGTCGTTCGAGCCTAGAGGTCGCGTCCCGCCGCGAGCGCCGCGGCACCCACGATCCCTGCCCGGTTGCGCAGCTGCGCCGGGACGATCGGTGCGCTCAGCTCGAGCAGCGGCAGGAACTTCTCGTGGTGCTTCGACACGCCACCGCCCACGACGATCAGGTCGGGGGAGAAGAGCATCTCGACCGCCTCGTAGTAACGCTGCAGGCGCTCCGCCCACTGCGGGAACGACAGGTCCTCGCGTGTGCGAGCCGAGTCGGCCGCACGGGACTCGGCGTCGAAGCCGTCGATCTCGATGTGACCCAGCTCGGTGTTCGGCAGCAGGTGACCGTCCACGATGATCGCCGAGCCGATGCCCGTGCCGAGCGTCGTCACGAGGATCGTGCCCTTCGCGCCAGCGGCGGCGCCGTAGAGCGCTTCGCCGAAGCCTGCCGCGTCCGCGTCGTTGACCGCACGGATCGGACGGCCGAGCTCCGCGGCCAGCAGGTTGTCCAGGTCGATCCCCGCCCAGGACTCGTCGAGGTTCGCGATGAACCGGATGCGGCCGTGATGGATCGGCCCCGGGAACGCGACACCCACGGGAGTAGCTGCCGGAAGGTCGAAGTGGTCGACGAGCTCGCGGACCACCGCGGTGACGGCTGCTGGCGTCGAGACGCCCGGCGTCGGGATGCGCAGCCGCTCCGCCGTGAACTCACCGGTGCGCAGGTCGACCGGGGCGCCCTTGATGCCGCTGCCACCGATGTCGATGCCGAACGCGATCTCGTGCTCGAGGTCTGTGCTCATGGGAGAGTCAGGATCTCCGTTCCGGTCTCGGTGACGAGGAGGGTGTGCTCGAACTGCGCCGTACGGGACCCGTCCTTCGTGAGGACGGTCCAGCCGTCGTCCCACATGACCCATTCGTGCGTCCCGAGAGTGAGCATAGGCTCGATCGTGAAGACCATGCCTGGCTCGATCACGGTCGAGTACTCCGGGGCCGAGTCGTAGTGCGGGATGATCAGCCCGGAGTGGAACGACTCCCCGACGCCGTGCCCCGTGAAGTCCCGGACCACGCCGTAGCCGAATCGAGCGGCGTACTTCTCGATCACCCGGCCGATGATGTTGACCTCGCGGCCCGGCTTGACGGCGGCGATGCCGCGGGCGAGCGCCTCACGGGTGCGCTCGATCAGGTCGGCGTCCTCCTGTGCGATCTCCCCGACGGCGAACGTCGCGTTGTTGTCCCCGTGGACACCACCGATGAACGCGGTGACGTCGATGTTCACGATGTCGCCCTCGGCGAGCACCGTGGAGTCGGGGATCCCGTGGCAGATGACCTCGTTGAGCGACGTGCACAGGGACTTGGGGAAGCCCCGGTAACCGAGCGTCGACGGGTACGCGCCGTGGTCGAGGAGGAACTCGTGGCCGATCCGGTCGAGCTCGTCGGTGGTCACGCCGGGTGCGACGCCCTCGCCGACGGTCTGCAGCGCCTGGGCAGCGAGCCGCGCGGCGACACGGATGCGCTCGATCGTCTCCGGCGTCTTGATCTCGGAGCCCGAGAACGGTGCGGGCCCCGGACGGCCCACGTACTCCGGTCGAGCGATGCCCGCCGGGACCGCCCGCGGGGCGCCGACCACCCCCGGCTGCAGCGGGTCTCGGGTGTGGCGCGTCGTCGTGGGCATGGTTGAAGTGTACTTTTGTCGCGACCGAGTTCGTGCCGGGAAGCCGAAGGAGATGTGGTGGCCGACGACGGCGAGTACTACTTCGACACCGCGACCGGACAGGTGACGCAGGGCAAGCAGGGCGCCTGGTCGACGCGGATGGGACCGTACAAGACCCGCGAGGAGGCGGAGCACGCGCTCGACAAGGCGCGCGCGGCTTCCGACGCGTGGGACGCAGAGGATCGCCGTGAAGCGGCGGAACGGGACGGCGATGCCTGACACCATGACTCGTGGCCCCCGCACGGGCCAGCAGCGCGCCGTCGTGCCGCGAGGTCCGAGCCCGATCGTCGCGACGGCGGTGTTCCTCACGTCGCTCGTCGTCGTGGTCTGCGTCGTCGTCGCAGCGGTGCTCCTCTGGCGTGCGCCGCGCGACGGGAACGACGCCGCCGCGGATGCTCAGGCCCCCGGGGCCGAGGCCGCAGCCGAGGGCGTCGGCGAGGTGGCCGACGCGGCGACGTCGCTCGCGGCCGCGTCCGGTGACCTCGGCGCCGCGGTCGTCGCCGCACAGGGCCATGCGACGGCGAGCGCGTGCAACGATTCGGCCGGCGACGGCCAGGCGATCGTCACTCTCGCGACCTCAGCCCTCACGCCCGACAGGTGGATCGCCGACGGCGCGGTCGAGCCGCTCGTCGGCGTCCCGTTCGAGGAGCTCGCCGTGCGCTGCGGCTCGGTCTACGCGACCGAGGCCGTCACCGCGACGAACGTCCCGGCTGCGGTGCAGGGGGTCCTTGAAGCGCACGTGCGCAACGGCGGCCTGCGGTCCGCCGTCGACGCCGCACAGGAGCGCGACGAGCTCGCCGCCGCCGTACCGCCCGAGCTGCTCGTGGGCGAGGCTGCGACGTCGGACGTGGCCGCGTTCGCGTTGCCGTCCGGCAACGTGGTGTGCACGATCGCGGGCGGCCAGGCGCGTTGCGACATCTCGGCGGCCGTGTACGACCGCAGCGACGCGCCCGAAGGGTGCGACGCCGGCTGGGCCCTCGCGATGCAGGTCACCGCAGGGGGCGCGCAGGCCGTGTGCGCGGGTGAGCGTGAGCTGCCCCAGATGCCGGCCGTGCTCGGGTACGGCGAGAGCACACGGGCCGGAGGCTTCTCGTGCGCGGCGTCTCCCCAGGGCGTCGCCTGCCGTGAGGACGCGACGGGACACGGCTTCTGGCTCCGCTCGGAGGCGTACCTCCTCTTCTGAGGTGCAGACGCTGACGGCGCGGGACCCTCGCGGGTACCGCGCCGTCGGCGTGTCAGCGGTCGCTCAGCTGTCGTACGAGTGCTCCGCGGTCGGGAACGCCCCGGACTGCACCTCGGAGACGAAGCTCGCGGCGGCGTCGTGCAGCGCCTGGCCCACCTCGCCGAAGCGGCGGGCGAAGCGCGGCGACCAGTCACCCATGCCCGCCATGTCCGTCCACACGAGCACCTGGCCGTCGCACTCCGAGCCCGCGCCGATCCCGATCGTCGGGATCGTGAGGATCTCGGTGATCGCGGCAGCGACCGGGGCGGGGACCATCTCGAGGACGATCGCGATCGCGCCAGCCTCCTGCAGGGCGAGGGCGTCTTCCTTGAGCCGCTCAGCGGCCTCGTGCCCGCGGCCCTGGATGCGCTTGCCGCCGAGCATGTTCTCGGACTGCGGCGTGAAGCCGAGGTGGCCCACGACCGGGATGCCGGCGCCGGACAACAGCTCGACCTGCGCGGCGACGCGACGGCCACCCTCGAACTTCACGGCGTGCGCACCAGCCTCCTTGAGCATCCGCACCGCCGTCGCGTGAGCCTGTGCGGGGGAGGCCTCGTAGGAGCCGAACGGAAGGTCCGCGACGACCATCGCCCGCGCCGTCGCACGGGCGACCGAGCGGGTCGCGACGACCATCTCGTCGACCGTCACCGGGATGGTCGTGTCGTGGCCGAGCATGTTGTCGCCGATCGAGTCGCCGACGAGCAGCATGTCGACGCCGGCAGCGTCGAAGATGCGGGCGGTCGGGCCGTCGTAGGCGGTGAGCATCGTCAGCTGGCGGCCGGTCGACTTGGCCTCGCGAAGGTGGTGCACGCGGACGCGACGGGGTGCGGCCGCGTGCTGGGGCTGCTCGGCAGGGGTGTGGGTGGTCATCCTGATGGCTCCTGGGTCTTTCGGCAGGCGTGCTGGGTTCGGGGGTCCGGGGGCGTCACTCGGCGGGTTCGCGCCACCGGTTCGTGACCGGCAGGCGGCGGTCACGGCCGAAAGCCACTCCCGTCACCTTGGGGCCCGGCGGGTACTGCCGACGCTTCCACTCGGCGCGGTCGACGAGCGACACGACGCGCTCGACGACGTCCGCGTCGAAGCCGCGAGCGAGCAGCTCGGCGCGCCCCTCGCTGCGCTCGACGTACGCGTCGATGACCTCGTCCAGCAGGTGGTACGGGGGCAGGCTGTCCTGGTCGACCTGGCCAGGGCGAAGCTCTGCAGACGGCGGCTTCGTGATCGAGCTCTCGGGGATCGGGGGGATCTCGCCGCGGTCGATCGCGTGGTTGTTGCGCCACCGGGAGAGGGCCCACACGCGGGACTTGTCGACATCCTTGATCGGCGCGAACCCGCCCACGGCGTCGCCGTAGATCGTCGAGTAGCCGACGGCCAGCTCAGACTTGTTGCCGGTCGCGAGGACGAGGTGGCCCTCCATGTTGGACAGCGCCATGAGGGTGACGCCGCGCATGCGCGCCTGGAGGTTCTCGGCGGCGACCCCCTCGAGATCGAGGTTGCTCTCGAACGCGTCGACCATCGGTCCGATCGGCACGACCCGGTAGTCCGCGCCGATGCGCTTCGCCGTGTCCGTGGCGTCGTCCTTCGAGTGGTCTGAGGAGTAGCGCGACGGCATGCCGACGCCGACGACGTTCTCGCCACCGATCGCGTCGGCAGCGATCGCGGCGACGAGCGCCGAGTCGATGCCGCCCGACAGTCCGAGCACGACCGACCGGAAGCCGTTCTTGCGGACGTAGCCCGTCAGCCCGGTGACGAGAGCCCGGTAGACCTCCTCGTCGGCGTCGAGCGCCTGGACCTGCGGACCAGGCTGTTGAGCGCCGGTCGTCGTCGCGTCCCACACGAGCAGGTGCTCGACGAACTGCGGGGCGCTCGCCAGGACCGTGCCGTCGCTGTCGAGGACGAACGAGCCGCCGTCGAACACGAGGTCGTCCTGACCGCCGACCATGTTGACGTACGCGAGGGGCGCACCGACCTGCGCGGCGCGCGCGGCCGCGCTCTCGAGGCGAAGGTGCGTCTTGCCCTCCTCGTACGGCGAGCCGTTGATGACGAGAAGCAGGTCGACGCCGTGCTCGGCGAGCTGCTCGACGGTCCCGCCCTCGCGCCAGATGTCCTCGCAGATCGCGAGCCCGACGCGCACACCGTCGACGTCGACGACCGCGGGTTCCTCACCCGGCACGAAGATGCGTGCCTCGTCGAACACTCCGTAGTTAGGCAGGTGGTGCTTGTCGTAGTGCGCGACGACCTCTCCGCCGCGCAGCACGACGGCGCGGTTCGTCGGGCGGCTCCCGCCACCCGTGCCGACCGAGCCGACGACGACGGTGACGTCGCCGAGACCCGTCTCGGCGAGCTCGGTCGCGAGGGCGCGCACGGCGCTGTCAGCGGCACGCTGGAACGACGCCCGCAGCGCGAGGTCCTCGATCGGGTAGCCCGTCAGTGTCATCTCCGGGAACGCGACGAGCCGGGCGCCCGCGTCCGCCGCCTTCCGGGTCCAGTCGGCGACCGCCGCAGCGTTGCCGGTCAGGTCGCCGACGCACGTGTCGATCTGTGCGAGGGCGATACGCAGTTCAGCCATAAGTTCAGCCTAGAGTGTTCGGCGTGGGCGCGAGCCCGCAGCGACACCCGAGCAGGTCATCCGGATGAAACAAGAGTTCAGGCAGGATAGGTCCATGGACAAGCAGCAGGACTTCGTGCTCCGCACCGTCGAGGAGCGAGACATCCGGTTCATCCGTCTCTGGTTCACGGACGTGCTCGGGATGCTCAAGTCGGTCGCGATCGCGCCGGCGGAGCTCGAGCAGGCGTTCGCGGAGGGCATCGGCTTCGACGGCAGCGCGATCGAAGGGCTGACGCGGGTCTACGAGGCGGACATGATCGCCCGGCCTGACCCGTCGACGTTCCAGGTGCTCCCGTGGCGCGGTGAGCGCAACGGCACGGCGCGCATGTTCTGCGACCTGCTCAACCCGGACGGCACGCACTCGCTCGCCGACTCGCGCTTCGTGCTGAAGCGCGCGATGGACCGTGCGGCTGACAAGGGTTTCACCTTCTACACGCACCCCGAGGTCGAGTTCTACCTGTTCCGGCCGCAGGCGTCGCCGAAGGACCCGCTCGTCCCGGTCGACCAGGCGGGCTACTTCGACCACGTCGCGCGCGGCAACGCGCACGACTTCCGCCGCGCGGCGATCCAGATGCTCGAGTCCATGGGCATCTCCGTCGAGTTCTCGCACCACGAGGCCGGGCCCGGGCAGAACGAGATCGACCTGCGCTACGCGGACGCGCTGACGACCGCAGACAACCTCATGACGTTCCGCACGGTCATCAAGGAGGTCGCGCTCGAGCAGGGCGTGTTCGCGTCGTTCATGCCGAAGCCGATGGCCGAGCACCCTGGCTCGGGGATGCACACGCACCTGTCGCTCTTCGAGGGGGACCGTAACGCGTTCCACGAGCCGGGCGCGCAGTACGAGCTCTCCCGCACGGGCCGGTCGTTCATCGCGGGCCTGCTCACGCACGCTGCCGAGATCACCGCCGTCACCAACCAGTACGTGAACTCGTACAAGCGCCTGTGGGGCGGCGCCGAGGCGCCCAGCTACATCTGCTGGGGCCACAACAACCGTTCCTCGCTCGTGCGCGTGCCGATGTACAAGCCGGGCAAGACGAACTCGTCGCGCGTCGAGTACCGCGCGCTCGACGCCGCGACCAACCCGTACCTGTCGTTCGCACTCCTGCTCGCCGCGGGCCTCAAGGGCATCGAGGAGGGCTACGAGCTCCCCGAGGGGTCGGAGGAGGACGTCTGGGAGCTGACGGACGCGGAGCGCAAGGCGGCGGGCATCAAGCCGCTCCCGCAGTCGCTCGACAAGGCGATCGAGCTCATGGAGCAGTCCGAGCTTGTCGCCGAGACGCTCGGCGAGCACGTGTTCGACTACGTGCTGCGCAACAAGCGCCAGGAGTGGGACGTCTACCGCTCGCAGGTGACGCAGTTCGAGCTGGACCGGTTCCTGCCGGTCCTGTGACGCGGGCCTCCTCGCGATGAGCTCGGTGCAGGACGTGGCAGAGCCCGGCCCGCGCGGAACGCGCCGAGAGTCGGCGAGCAGCCGGCTGCGCCGTCTGGGCTTCGTCGACACGACGCGCGCCCAGAACCTTCTCGAGGACAAGGACCTCGTCGAGGTGCTGGGTTCGGTCGGTCCGACGTCTCCTCTCGTCGGCGCCGTGGGCGGGGCTGCCGATCCGGACCTCGCGCTGCTCGCGCTCGTGCGGCTGTGCTCGACCGTCCGTGGCACGTCGTGGTCGGAGCGTCTCGCGGCGCTCGTCGGGGAGCCCGGTCCCGGTCTCACCCGGGCCGCTGCGGTGCTCGGCGCGTCCGCGGCGCTCGGCGACGAGATCATCCGTCACCCCGAACTCGTCGACGTCCTCGCCGACCTGACGCCGGGCATCGGGGTCGACGCGGGCGAGGTGCGTGCCGAGCTGCTCCGCGCGGTCGGGGCCGACCCGGAAGCGGCCGTGCCCATCGCGGGCATGCCTGTCGACGAGGCGACCGGTGCGATGCGCCGCGCGTATCGCTCGCGGCTCCTGCGGATCGCGGCGTCCGACCTGACGTCGCCCGAGCCCTTGTCGATCCTGCCGGCGGTCGGCGCTGCTCTCGCCGACCTCGCGGCAGCCTCGCTCGAGGCGGGCCTCGCGATCGCGCGCACGGGGATCGAGGGAAACGGGCTCGAGGTGCGCCTGGCGGTCCTCGGCATGGGCAAGTGTGGCGGGCGCGAGCTCAACTACGTGAGCGACGTCGACGTCATCTACGTCGCGGAGCCTGCCGACGGCGTCGAGGAGTCGGTCGCGATGCGTGTCGGAGCCCGGCTCGTGACGGGCCTGACGCGGGCGTGCTCAGCGCCGTCGAACGAGCCGCCGTTGTGGCCTGTCGACGCTGCGCTGCGGCCCGAGGGCAAGGACGGGCCGATCGTCCGGACCCTCACGAGCCATCGTGCGTACTACGAGCGCTGGGCCAAGACGTGGGAGTTCCAGGCGCTCCTCAAGGCGCGCACGGTCGCGGGGGACCGCGAGCTCGGCCGCGCATACCTCGATGCGGTCGGTCCGATGGTGTGGCAGGCGGTCACCCGCGAGAACTTCGTCTCTGACTCGCAGGCGATGCGACGCCGTGTCGAGGACCACGTCCCGGCCCCCGAGGCGGACCGTCAGCTCAAGCTCGGCAAGGGTGGTCTGCGGGACGTCGAGTTCACGGTGCAGCTCTTGCAGCTCGTGCACGGCCGTACCGACGAGACGATCCGCAGCGCGCACACGCTCACGGCCCTCGCCGCTCTCACGGCCGGCGGATACGTCGCGCGTGACGACGCCGCCCGCATGTCCGTCGCCTACCGGTTCCTGCGGGTGCTCGAGCACCGCATCCAGATGTTCCGGCTCGAGCGCACCCACCTCCTGCCGACGGACGAGGCCGACCTGCGCCGGCTCGCCCGCACCGCAGGGATGCGCGAGGAGGGGGCGGCGGGTCTCCTCGACCGGTGGAAGGAGACGCGGCGCGACGTCCGCAGCATGCACGAGGCGCTCTACTACCGGCCGTTGCTGCCTGCCGTCGCACAGCTCTCCCGTGCCGAGGCGAGCCTGAGCCCGGAGAACCAGCAGGCGCGGCTCGCCGCGATCGGCTACCGCGACCCTCGCGGCGCGGTCCGGCACATCGCGGCCCTCACGGAGGGCGTCTCGCGACGGGCAGCGATCCAGCGGCAGCTGCTTCCTGTCCTGCTCGGCTGGTTCGGTGAGGGCGCGGACCCGGACTCGGCGCTCCTCGCGTTCCGCAGGCTCTCGGAGACGCTCGGGACGACTCACTGGTACCTGAAGATGCTGCGCGACTCCGGCTCGGCAGCGCAGCGACTCGCCCGCCTGCTGTCGTCGTCGCGGTTCGCTGCGGACGCGCTCGCGCTGTCGCCCGAGTCGGTGTCGTGGCTCGCGGACGACGCAGAGCTCGTCCCGTTGGGCGCTGAGCGTCTGCGCCGTGAGGTCGACGCGATGCTCACGCGCTCCGACGACGTCGAGCAGGCGACCCAGCTGCTGCGGGCGCTGCGGCGCCGTGAGCTCGCGCGCACCGCCGTGGGCGAGGTGCTGAGCATCAGTGACCCTGTGCGCGCTGCTGAGGCGATCAGCGCTGTCACGGACGCGACCCTCGAGGGGGCGCTCCGGATCGCGGAGGCCGCTGTCCGGCGCGAGCGTGGCATCGCCGAGGCACCCGCCCGTCTCGCGATCGTCGCGATGGGCCGCCTCGGCGGCCGCGAGCCCGGCTACGGGTCCGACGCCGACGTGATGTTCGTGCATCGCGCCGCCCCGGGGGCGACGGACGCCGACGCAGGCGCATACTCGCTCGCGGTGGCCTCGCGGCTTCGCTCCCTGCTGGGAGACATGGGACCGGAGCCGGGCCTCCAGGTCGACGCCGACCTGCGCCCCGAGGGCCGTCAGGGCCCGCTCGTGCGGTCCCTCGACTCGTACGCCGAGTACTACCAGCGATGGTCCGAGGTGTGGGAGGCGCAGGCGCTCCTGCGTGCGCGCACCGTCGCTGGCGACGAGGCGCTGTGCGCCGACATGACCGCGCTGATCGACACGGTGCGATACCCGGCAGAGCTCACGACCGTGCAGGTGCGCGAGGTGCGACGGATCAAGGCGCGCGTCGAGTCGGAGCGCATGCCGCGCGGCGTCGACCCTGCTCGCCACGTCAAGCTCGGCCGCGGCGGGATCAGCGACGTCGAGTGGACCGTGCAGCTCCTCCAGCTGCAGCACGCCCACGAGATCCCGGCCCTGCGCACGACGTCGACGCTCGAGGCGCTCGACGCCCTCGCCGAGGCGGGCCTCGTCACGGAGGCGGACGCCGTCGTGCTCCGCGAGGCCTGGGTCCTCGCGTCGGGCATCCGCAACGCCGTCGTGCTGTGGTCCGGGCGGGTCGGCGGGGCGCACGGCGACATGCTGCCGAGCGATCGTCTCGACCTCGCAGGCGTGTCGCGCATACTCGACTACCCGGCCGGGGAGGCGTCAGCCCTCGAGGAGGACTACCTCCGGGCGTCGCGCCGCTGCCGTCAGGTCGTCGAGCGGGTGTTCTACGAGTCCTGAGCCGAGGCGTCGGTCGTGGGAGTGGTCGTCTCCGCCGCAGCCGCGGAAGGCTGAGACTCGTCGAGGAGCGTCTCGTCGATCAGCTCGTGCCGCTGCAGGTACGTCGACATGACCGCCTGGATGGTCGCGGCGACGGGCAGCGCGAGGAACGCGCCGAGGGCCCCGAACACCGCGCCGAACGCGATGACGACGACGAACGCGACCGCCGGGTTCATCTCGAGCGCCTTCTCGGAGATCTTCGGCGCGAAGAGATAGTTCTCGATCTGCTGGTACACGACGATGAAGATGAGCACCGCGAGGGCCTTGACAGGGCTCTCCGCGAGCGCGAGCAGGATCGGCAGCGCGCCACCGATGTAGGTGCCGATCGTCGGGACGAACTGCGAGACGATGCCCGTGAACAGCGCGAGCGGCAACGAGTACGGGATCTTCAGGATCAGCAGGAAGATCAGCGTGAACGCGGTCGACAGGAACGCGAGCGCCAGCCGCGAGTTGATGAACGCGGACACCTTGGACTGCGTGATGTCCCACAGCGACAGGACCGTCGCCTGGTTCTTCGGTGCGAGCCAGCGGCAGATCGCGGCCCGGAAGCGTGGGCCGGCCGCGCACAGGTAGTAGACGACCAGGCCGATCGTCATGACCGCGAACACGCCGCCGAGCAGCGACGTCCCGACGCCGACGACGCCCTGGGCGACGTCGTCGCCCCAGCCGTCGAGCGCCTGGCCGACGAGCTTCTTCTGGTCGGGCAGCTGCGTGTCGAAGGTCTTCTCGACCCAGCCACGGATGTCTTCGTACAGCGCGGGGAGGTTCTTGCCGAACTCGATGACCTGCTGGACGAACATCGTCCCGAACATCGCGATCATCCCGACGATCGTCAGGAACGCGCCGCCCATGACCGCGCCGGTCGCGAGCCCACGCTTCCAGCCGCGGCGCACGAGCGCCACGATCAGCGGCTCGAGCGTGAGCGAGATGAACAGCGCGATCACGAGGTTGATGATCAGGCCCGTGAGCATCCCGAGAGAGCGCCAGACGAAGATCCCCACGAAGACCGTGACGACGGCCATGACGAAGGCCTTCGGCAGCCAGCGCGGCGGCTGCGTGGCAGGGTCCGGTAGGACCGGCGGGACGTGGTTGAGGTCCTGCGTGGTCACTGTGCCTCCTGCGGTCCGGGGTCGAGCATGGTGAAACCTATCTCATACGTCCGTGGCCCGACCACGGACCCGCCGCAGACGGACGGAGGCCCGTGCGCTGAGCGCACGGGCCTCCGGTCGAGCGTCAGGCGCTCAGCAGTCGAAGTACAGGTCGAACTCGTGGGGAGTCGGGCGCAGCTGCACCGGCTCGATCTCCTTGGAGCGCTTGTAGTCGATCCACGTCTCGATGAGGTCGGGGGTGAAGACACCGCCGACGGTCAGGAAGTCGTGGTCCTCCTCGAGTGCCGCGAGAGCCTCGTTGAGGGACCCCGGAACCTGCTGGATGAGCGCGTGCTCCTCCGGCGGCAGCTCGTAGAGGTCCTTGTCGATGGGCTCCGGCGGCTCGATGCGGTTCTTGATGCCGTCGATGCCCGCGAGGAGCTGAGCCGCGAAGGCGAGGTACGGGTTCGCCGACGGGTCCGGCACGCGGAACTCGACACGCTTGGCCTTCGGGTTCGAGCCCGTGATCGGGATGCGGATGCAGGCCGAGCGGTTACGAGCCGAGTAGACCAGGTTGACCGGGGCCTCGTAGCCGGGCACGAGGCGGCGGTACGAGTTCACGGACGGGTTGGTGAACGCGAGCAGCGCGGGAGCGTGCTTGAGCAGGCCGCCGATGTACCAGCGGGCCAGGTCGGAGAGGCCGCCGTAGCCTGCCTCGTCGTAGAAGAGGGGCTTGCCGTCCTTCCACAGCGACTGGTGCGAGTGCATGCCCGAGCCGTTGTCGCCGAACAGCGGCTTCGGCATGAAGGTGACCGTCTTGCCGGCTTCCCATGCCACGTTCTTGATGACGTACTTGAACTTCATCAGGTCGTCGGCGGCGGCGGTCAGCGTGCTGAACCGGTAGTTGATCTCCTGCTGACCCGCGGTGCCGACCTCGTGGTGCGCACGCTCGACATCGAGACCGACCTGACCGAGGACCGCGCACATCTCGTCACGCAGGTCGGCCATCTGGTCGTTGGGCGACACCGGGAAGTAGCCGCCCTTGTAGCGGGTCTTGTAGCCGAGGTTGCCACCCTCCTCCTCGCGGCCGGTGTTCCACGCAGCCTCCTTGGAGTCGAGCGAGTAGAACGCCGAGTGCTGCGTCGTCTCGAAGCGAACGTCGTCGAAGATGTAGAACTCCGCCTCGGGGGCGAAGAAGGCGGTGTCGGCGATGCCCGTGCTGCGCAGGTAGGCCTCAGCCTTGAAGGCGATGTTGCGCGGGTCGCGCGAGTAGGACTCGTCGGTGAACGGGTCGACGATCGAGAAGTTCACGACGAGCGTCTTGCGCTTGCGGAACGGGTCGATGTAGGCCGTGGTGACGTCCGGGACGAGCTTCATGTCGGACTCGTGGATCGCCTGGAAGCCGCGGATCGACGAGCCGTCGAACATCATGCCGTCCGTGAAGGCGGACTCCTCGAACTGCGAGATGGGGATGTTGAAGTGCTGCATCACTCCAGGCAGGTCGCAGAATCGCACGTCGACGAACTCGACGCCCTCGTCGCGAGTGAAGGCGATTGCTTCCTCGGCGGTCTTGAACATCCGTTGCTCCTTGGTCGGGTGGGTCCTTCGATCGGACTGCCTCCAGGCTAGGGGAGGGCGATTTCCCGACCATGTACCCATTGTTTCGGTCGTGTTACGTCTGGGGCTCGTGCGTGACGACTGCGAGTCGCGAACCTGGAAGCGGGTGAGCGGCGTCGTCGTCCACGGCCTCTAGGCTGGTGCCGTGGTTGACAGAAAAGACATCAGCTCCTGGCTCGACGGCGGGGTCCGGCCCGACGGCGACGGCTCCACGCTCGGCCTCCCCGCCGAGGGGAGCGGGTCGCGTGCGACGCTCGGCCGCCGCATCCCCGCCCTGTTCCTCGACTGGTTCGCCTCGATGGGCGTGTCCTACCTCTTCTTCGACGGGAGCTCCTGGGCGACGCTCGGCGTCTTCGCGGTCGAGAACCTGCTGCTGGTCGCGACCGTCGGCTCGACGCTCGGTCACCGGCTTCTCGGCCTCGTCGTCCGCCGGCTCGGCGGCGACCGCCCGTTCGTCGGACTCGGACCTGCGGCCCTGCGCGCGGCGCTCCTGTGTCTCGTGATCCCCGCCGTGATCTGGGACCGCGACGGTCGCGGGCTCCACGACAAGGCGGCGCGGACGGTCCTCGTCCGGCGCTGACCGCCCGGGGCGCGCCAGCGCTCAGGTATACGACGAGGGCGCGACCAGCAGGTCGCGCCCTCGTCGTATACCTGAGCAGGGTGCTTGTCAGCGTCCGCGCATGCCCTTGCGGTCGGGACGCGCGCGCATCGGGTCCACGCCCTTGGGGATGGGGAGCTTCGCGCCGCCGAGCGCGGTGAGCCGCTTGTTGACGACAGCGATCTCGTGCTTCTTGAGGACCGGCTTGAGCTTCTGGATCTTCTTCGTCAGCTCGGGCAGGGGGACCTGGCCGTTCTCGCGGCCCACGTGGATGACCGTGACCGGCACGCCCTGGACGACGCGCTGGGTGCGCTTCCGCTCGAGCTCAGCGAGCTTGCGGACCCGGCTCATCGGGCCCTCGGTCATCAGGACGACGCCCGCACGGCCGACGCCGCGGAACACCATGTCCTGCGAGCGTGGCTCGACAGCGACCGGGGACTCGTCGAACGTCCACCCGCGGCGGATCGTGCCGACCGCAGCGAGCGTCGCGCCCTTCTCGCCCTCGATGCGCGCGTACGCCGCCTTCTCAGCACGGCGGGCGAGCACGAACATCGCGCCCAGCACCGCCGTCGGCAGGCCGAGGACGGTCATGTAGATCGGGTGGCCCCAGACGAACCCGACGCCGAGGGCGATCCCGAGGATCACCAGGAACGTGCCGAGGATCCACCAGACGACCGCCGGGTCCTGCTGACGCGTCATCGTGTACGCGTCCCAGACCTGGTGATACCAACGGCGCTTCTTCGGCTTCCGGGTCTTCTTCGTCTTCGCCGTCACAGCGCCTGCGGGCACAGCGGCGTCATCGTTCTTGCGGGCCATGGGGATGAGTCTAGTGCCCGTCAGCGCACCAGAAGGCTCGCAGCCTCCTGACGTGACGTCGTCGGCTCGGCGAGGTGCGCGAGCGCGGCAGGGATCTCCTGGCCTCGGCGCGTCATCGCCTGGCCCCACAGCCGACCGGCACGGTACGACGACCGCACGAGCGGGCCCGACATGACCCCGAGGAACCCGAGGTTCTCCGCGAACTCCGACAGGTGCACGAACTCCTCGGGGCGAGCCCACCGGTCGACGGGGTGGTGCCGCGGCGAGGGACGCAGGTACTGGGTGATCGTCACGAGGTCGCAGCCGGCGTCGTGCAGGTCGCGCAGCGCGTCCTCGGCCTCCTGCGTCGTCTCGCCCATGCCGAGGATGATGTTCGACTTCGTCACGAGGCCGGCGTCGCGCGCCGACGTGATGACGGAGAGCGAGCGGTCGTACCGGAAGCCGGGGCGGATCGCCTTGAAGACGCGAGGGACCGTCTCGAGGTTGTGCGCGAGCACCTCGGGGCGCGACGAGAAGACCTCCGCGAGCTGGTCGGGATCAGCGTTGAAGTCGGGGATCAGCAGCTCGACGCCGGTACCCGGCGTGGTCGCGTGGATCTGCCGGACGGTCTCGGCGTAGAGCCACGCACCGCCGTCGGGCAGGTCGTCACGGGCGACTCCCGTGATGGTCGAGTACTTCAGCCCCATCTGCTGCACGGACTCCGCGACCCGGCGCGGCTCGTCCGCGTCGAAGTCGGCAGGCTTGCCCGTGTCGATCTGGCAGAAGTCGCAGCGGCGCGTGCACTGGTCACCGCCGATGAGGAACGTCGCCTCACGGTCTTCCCAGCACTCGAAGATGTTGGGGCAGCCCGCCTCCTCGCACACGGTGTGCAGGCCGCCGGAACGCACGAGGCTCTTGAGCTCGGTGTACTCGGGGCCCATCGTCGCGCGAGTCTTGATCCACTCGGGCTTCTTCTCGATCGGCACGGCTGCGTTGCGTGCTTCGATCCGCAGCATGCGGCGGCCTTCTGGTGCGATCGTCACGTGCCTGCTCCCTCGTGGACGGTTTGTCCCCAGCCTATGCCGGAAGCAACCCGGGTCATGCCCGGAGCCCGCCCACCGGACGTGACGTCGGTCATGATGCTGCAGTCACGGGGAGACCGTCGCAGGCTCCGGCCGCGCCGCCGCCGTCATCGGGCCGACGTGCACCTGGAGCAGGCGTCCCAGCGGCTCGGCGATCTCGACGGGCGTGATCGTCCGGCCCAGCTCGGCCGACAACGACGTGACGTCGGCGTCACTGATACCGCACGGCACGATCCGGTCGAACGCCGTGAGGTCCGGGCACGCGTTGACGGCGACGCCGTGCATCGTCACGCCCTTCGCGACGCGGCAGCCGATCGCCGCGACCTTCGCCGCCCGCCGCCCCTCGGACGCGGGCACCCAGACGCCAGAGCGTCCCTCGACGCGCTCGGTCGCCAGGCCCAGGTCGGCGCACAGCTCGATCACGGCAGTCTCGATCGCGCGGACGAACGCGACGACGTCGACCGGGTCCGCGAGCCGCACGATCGGGTAGGCGACGAGCTGCCCGGGGCCGTGCCACGTGATCTTGCCACCGCGGTCCACGTCGACGACGCGCGTGCCGTCGGTCGGCCGGTCGGCACGGTTGGTCCGGCGCCCCGCCGTGTAGACGTCCGCGTGCTCGAGCAGCAGCACCCGGTCCGGGCCGCCGTCGAGCACCTCGGCGTGCACGCGGCGCTGCAGCTCCCACGTCTCCTCGTAGTCGAGGAGGGCGCGGCCCAGGTCGAGAGGAAGCAGCTCCATGGGCCTCAGGCTAACCCCGGCTAGGTTGGACGCATGACGGAAGCCCACGGGTCGCGCGACGGCCTGCGCATCGGACTTGTCGGTTACGGCGGCGCGGGGCGTGGGATCCACGCGCGCCTCCTGCGGGAGGCAGGGATGGCGGTGCACGACGTCGTCGTGCGTGATCCTGCACGACGCGCGGCGGCGGCCGCGGACTGGCCCGGTGCGGGCCTCCACGACTCGCTCGAGCAGATGCTCGACGCCGCCACCCTCGATCTCGTCGTCGTCGCGAGCCCGAGCGGTCTGCACGAGCAGCACGCCGCGACGATCGTCGCGGCGGGCGTGCCCCTCGTGCTCGACAAGCCGATCGCGCGGACGGCCGACGCCGCACAGTCGGTCGTCGAGATCGCCGAGGCCGCAGCCGTCCCGCTCACCGTGTTCCAGAACCGCCGGTGGGACCCCGAGCAGCTCACGCTCGCGTCCGTGCTCCCGCGTCTGGGGCGCGTGCACCGCTTCGAGCGCCGGTGGGAGCGGTGGCGGCCCGTACCGCAGGAGCGGTGGAAGGAGAACGACCTCGACGGCGGCGGCCTGCTCCTGGACCTCGGGCCGCACCTCGTCGACAGCGCGACGCAGCTCTTCGGCCCCGTCGTCTCGGTGTACGCGGAGCTGCGGGCGCTGACGACGCCGACAGAGGACGACGTCTTCCTCTCGCTGCGCCACGAGCCCTCGGGGACGGGCGAGGGGACCGACGGCGTCGTCTCGCACCTGTGGGCTGGTTCGCTCGTCGGGGCGCCGGGACCGCGGACGCGCGTGCTCGGTGACCGAGGGGCGTTCCTCGTGACGTCGTTCGAGTCGGACGCCTCGCCGTTCGAACGGCTCGACGCCGCCGCTCCCGAGGGGCACCTCGGATGGATCGCGACCGGTCGCGAGCTCGAGCCGGTGCTGCAGGCCCCAGGCGGGCACGCAGACTTCTACCGGGCGGTCGCGCGATGGCTCACGGAGGACGGCCCCGTGCCCGTCGACCCGTGGGACGCTGTGCGGACCGCGCGGGTGCTCGACGCCGCACGGGAGAGCGCCTCGACGAGGGCGCGCATCCACGTCTGACCCCACCTCGCCGTCTCGAGCCTGTGGACAACGTCCGCAGGGCGCCCGCCTCGGCTTCGATGGACGGGTGGACCAGCAGACCCGGCGCTCCGCCGACGAACCCGACCTCTCTCCGGACGACCTCGCGGGTGCGATCGCGCCGCTCGGGCTGCGCGTCGTCGGAAGCACGCCGACAGGATGGGAGGCCGAGGCCGAGGCCGACGGCGACCGCTTCCTCGTGACGTACGCCCCCGCGACGCAGGACGTCCCGTGGGACGTCCTGCGAGACCGGGTCACGCGGCTCATGTCTGTCGAGCACGAGCACCTCGCGCCGCTCCTCGCCGCAGCACCGGTCCCGGGCGTGGACACCGAGCATCCCCGCGGCGCCGCGCTCGTCTGGGAACGTCCCGGGCTGCGCCTCGACGAGCTCGTCGAGCGCTCCGGCTTGGCGCTCGGGCACGTGGTGGGTGCGCTCGTCGCCGCAGGCCGCGCGATCGCTGCGCTGCACGCGCACGACCTCGCGGCCGGGCCTGGCGACCTCCTCGCCGCGTTGCGCGTGGGGGAGGACGGCAACGTCCGGCACCTTCCCGACGGAGGACTCACCTCGCGGCCGGTCTCCGAGGACCCGCAGTCGCGAGGCGAGACCGTGCGAGCGCTCGCCCGCGCCGGGCACGGCCTCCTTGCACGCGCGGTCACGCCCGACGGCGCGGCGCGAGACCTCGCCCACCTCCTCGCGGCGACGGGTCTCGACCCGCAGACCGAGCCGCCGGCTCCCGGCACGCTCGCGGCCATGTGCCTCGAGATCCACCTCCCCGCGCTCGCAGCAGACTGGGCTCGGCTGGTCGCGCCGCAGCCGGAGCCCGAGCCGCCTGCTCCGCTCGTCGCACCGCCTGCCGAGGCCGCGCTGACGCTCGACCAGGTCGACGTGTCCGCGCGCACGTGGCGCGAGCACATCGAGCAGCAGCCCGCGCCTGCCCAGGGTCGCCGACGCGCCGTCGCACCCGCGCCCTCACGGACGCGTCGCGCGGAACCCCACTCGGACAGGTCTGCCGCAGGTGCCGTCGGCTCGCTGCGCACGATGCTCCCGGCGCCGAGGAACCGAGGGCGGTCGCGGCGCAGGCTCCTCTTCGGCGCGGCCGCCGTGCTCGCCTTCGGTTCCGCCGTCGGGGCGCTCCAGCTCCGCGGCTCCGCCCCCGCGGACGGGACCAGCGGCACCCAGGTGGCGGAAGCGCCAGCCTCGTCCGGGACGCCCGTGGCCCTCCCGACGCCCGGTCCCGGCACGAACGGGGGCCGGGGCGCCACCGGCGAGGGCGCCACAACCGCAGCGGACGTCCCGTCCGCGGACCGCCCCGATCCCAGCACGGCGGCCGCTGCGCTCACGACACACAGGGCTGAGCTGCTCGCAGCCGTACGCCCGACCGGTGCCGAGAGCGCCGACGTGCGGCGGTCGGAGCTGGTGACCGCGCTCCGGGCGGTCCACACCGACGGACCCTCGCTCGCGGCGGACCTCGCGCTGGTCGACCGACTCCTGGACGGGCAGAGCACCGTGCCCGAGGTGACGACCGAGGTCGTCGGGACCACCGTCGTCGACACGACCTCGGACGCGGCCACGGTCGCCGTCGACTACCGGATCGTCGACCCGTGGGGCACGGCTCAGGAGCGGAGCGTGCGCCTGACGCTCGTCTGGGAGAACGACGCCTGGCTGGTCGAGACCGTCAGCGCGGCGGGATGAGCCAGCGGATCGCGCTCGCGAGATCCGGGTGCTCGAACGTGAAGCCTGAGCCGAGGAGGGCCGCGGGAACGACGTTGCGCGACGACAGCAGCTCCGACGCGAAACCGTCGAGCGCGAGCCGCAGGCCCCACGCCGGGGCCCGGACGGCTGCCGGTCGACCCAGGGCGCGCGCCAGGGCGCGCGTGAGCTCGGCGTTCGACACGGGGGCGGGGGCGACGAGGTTCGCGGGCCCGTCGACGTCGGAGTCGATCAGATGTGTCAGGGCCCGGATCTCGTCGACCATCGTGATCCAGCTCCACAGCTGGTGACCAGGTCCCATCGGCCCGCCCAGGCCCAGCCTCAGCAGCCGGAGCAGGGGCGGCGCGGCGCCACCGTCGGGTGTGAGCACGATCCCGGTGCGGGCGAACGCGACGCGCGCGCCTGCCCGCCTGGCCGGCGTCGCGGCCGACTCCCACGTCTCCACGACGTGGCCGAGGAAGGAATCGTCGACGGGGGCCGACTCGTCGAGCGGTACCGCACCGCTGTCCGGGTAACGACCGATCGCGGACGCCTGGACGAGTGCCGGGGGCTCCGGCTGGGCGGCGATCCAGGTCGACAGGACGTGGCTGGTGCGGGTCCTGGACTCGACGATCGTCGTGCGGTAGCTGCTCGTCCACCGTCGGGTACCGATCGGTGCTCCTGAGAGGTTCACGACGACGTCGACGCCGTCGAGGCCGGCCCCGGGCATGTCCCCGGTCTGCGGGTTCCACCGGAGCGTCCCTGGCGCCGGAGCGCCGGTGCCGCGGACGAGCTGCAGGACGGTGTCTCCGCGCGACCGCAGGTGCGCGACCAACGCTGACCCGATGAGCCCGCTGGCTCCGGACACGAGGACGGTCTGTGAGTTCGGCACGATCCTGACGCTAGCCTGACGAGGCCGCAGATGCGACAGGGCCCGTCGCCCGGAGGCGACGGACCCTGTCCGTGCTGGCGGAGCCGACCGCCTCACGCGTGCGTCAGAGGCCGACCTCGGACTCGAACGCGCCCTCCTCGATGCGACGCTTGATCGCCATGAGGTAGCGCGAGGCATCGGCGCCGTCCACCAGACGGTGGTCGTACGACAGCGACAGGTAGCAGATCGACCGGATCGCGATGACGTCCTGGCCGTCCTCGTCCTGGATGACCGCGGGACGCTTGACGATCGTGCCCGTGCCGAGGATCGCCGACGTGCCGCCGGGGACGATCGGCGTGTCGATGAGCGCGCCGCCGGAGCCGGTGTTCGTGATCGTGAACGTGGCGCCACCGAGCTCGTCCGGGGTGACCTTGTTGTCGCGCGTGCGCGTCGCCAGGTCGGCGATCTTGCGTGCGATGCCACCCAGGTTGAGGTCGCCGGCGCCGTGGATCACGGGCACGAGGAGCCCTCGCGGCGTGTCGACCGCGATGCCGACGTTCTCCTGGCCGTGGTACGTGATCGTGTCGCCCTCGAGCACACCGTTGATCTTCGGGAACGCCTTGAGCGCCTCGACTGCGGCGAGTGCGAAGAACGGAAGGAACGTGAGGTTGGCACCCTCACGAGCCTGGAAGCCGGACTTCGCCTTGGCGCGCAGGCGTGCGACCTTGGTGACATCGACCTCGACGACCGTCGTGAGCTGGGCCTGCGTGTGCAAGGCCTCGACCATGCGCTCAGCGATGATCTTGCGCAGGCGGCTCGCCTTCTCGGTGGTGCCGCGCAGCGGCGAGACCTCGAGCGGTGCGGTCTTTTTCGCCGGGGCGGCCGCCGGCGCGGCCGGAGCCGCGGCAGGCGTGGCCGCTGCTGCAGCGGCGGCCGCAGCCTTCTCGGCAGCCTCGATGACGTCTTCCTTGCGGATCCGACCGCCGACGCCCGTCCCGACGAGCGTCGCGACGTCGACACCCTTCTCGGCCGCGAGCTTGCGGACGAGGGGGGTGAGGTAGGACGAGCCGCTCGCCTGGGCGGCCACCGACGGAGCGTCGGCCTTGGGCTGAACCGGCGCAGCCGGGGCTGCGGCGGGGGCCGGCGCGGTCGGGGCCGGAGCGGCGGGAGCTGCGGCAGCGGGGGCCGGAGCCGGCGCCGGGGCGGGTGCGGCGGCCGGGGCAGCGGGAGCTGCCGCCGGGGCAGAGCCGGAGCCGACGACGGCGAGCGCCGTGCCGACCTCGACGGTCTCGTCCTCCTGGACGAGGATCTGCTGCAGCGTGCCCGCGACGGGCGACGGGATCTCGGTGTCGACCTTGTCGGTGGAGACCTCGAGCAGCGGCTCGTCGACCTCGATGGTGTCGCCGACCGACTTCAGCCAACGGGTGACGGTGCCCTCGGTGACGGACTCGCCGAGCGCAGGCATGACGACCTGCTCGCCCTCGCCCGCAGGGGCGTCGGCAGGCGCGGCCGGGGCCTCGGCGACGGGCGCCTCTGCGGCGGGGGCCTCAGCGGCAGGGGCCTCAGCGGCGGGAGCCGGGGCTGCCTCGGCAGGCGCAGGCTCGGCAGCAGGTGCGGCCGGCTCGGCGCTCGAGCCGGATCCGTCGCCGACGACCGCGAGGTCCGTGCCGACCTCGACCGTCTCGTCCTCCTCGACGAGGATCTTCTCGAGGATGCCAGCGACGGGCGACGGGATCTCGGTGTCGACCTTGTCGGTCGAGACCTCGAGCAACGGCTCGTCGACCTCGACGCGCTCGCCGACGGCCTTGAGCCAGCGGGTGACGGTTCCTTCGGTGACAGACTCGCCCAGCGCGGGCATCTTCACGGATTCAGACATCTCTGCGTTCTCCTTGGTTTCCGGCTGGGGTCAGTTGTGCGCGTGCAGGGGCTTGCCCGCGAGGGCCAGGTGGGCCTCGCCGAGCGCCTCGTTCTGCGTCGGGTGCGCGTGCACGAGGGCCGCGACGTCCTCCGGGTAGGCCTCCCAGTTGACGATCAGCTGGCCCTCGCCGATGAGTTCGCCGACGCGCGCACCGATCATGTGCACGCCGACGACGGGGCCGTCCTTCTGGCGCACGAGCTTGACGAAGCCGGTCGTGCCGAGGATCTGGCTCTTGCCGTTGCCGCCGAGGTTGTACTCGAGGGTCTCGACCGAGTCGGCGCCGTACAGCTCCTTGGCCTTCGCCTCGGTCACACCGACGGACGCGACCTCAGGCTCGCAGTAGGTGACGCGCGGGATGCCCGACTCGACGATCGGGGCCGGGTCGAGGCCCGCGATCTGCTCGGCGACGAAGATGCCCTGGGCGAAGCCGCGGTGCGCGAGCTGCAGGCCCGGGACGATGTCGCCGGCGGCGTAGATGTTCCCGACACCGGTGTGCAGCTTTTCGTCGACGATCACGAAGCCACGGTCGAGCGTGATGCCCTGCTGCTCGTAACCGAGGTCGGCGGTGCGCGGGCCGCGACCCACGGCCACGAGCAGGAGCTCGGCGTCGAACGTCTTGCCGGACTCGAGGCTGACGTGCACGCCGTGGTCGTCCTGCGTGACACCGGCGAAGCGGTCGCCGACGGAGAACGCGATGCCGCGCTTGCGGAACGAGCGCTCGAGCGCCTTCGACAGCGCCTCGTCCTCTGCGGGCACGAGGTGGGGGAGACCCTCGACGACCGTGACGTCCGCACCGAACGACTTCCAGACGGAGGCGAACTCGACACCGATGACGCCGCCGCCGAGGACGACGACGGACTTCGGGACGTAGTCGAGGTGCAGCGCCTGGTCAGACGTGACCACGCGGCCGCCGATCTCCAGACCGGGCAGCGAACGGGCGTACGAGCCGGTCGCGAGCACGATGTTCTTGCCCTTGACGAGCTGGCCGCCGACCTCGATGGTGTCCTGGCCGACGAGACGGCCGTGGCCCTCGATCAGCGTGACCTTCCGGGACTTCACGAGGCCCTGGAGGCCCTTGTACAGGCGCGAGATGACGCCTTCCTTGTACGCGTTGACCCCGGCCATGTCGATGCCGTTGAGCTGCGTGTGGACGCCGAACTGGGCACCCTCGCGCGCCGTGTCCGCGACCTCGGCCGCGTGCAGCAGCGCCTTGGTGGGGATGCAGCCGTTGTGGAGGCAGGTGCCGCCGAGCTTGCCCGACTCGATCAGCGCGACCGACAGGCCGAGCTGAGCGCCGCGGAGCGCGGTGGCGTAACCGCCGCTGCCACCTCCGAGGACCACGATGTCGAATTCAGTGCCGTTGGTGTCGGCCACGTGCAGCTCCTTAGGTGCGCGGAGGGGGTCCAGGACGTATCCATCCCATCTTGGCACCTGCATGACAAAGGTCCCAACACCAGGCCGCCCGACGGGATGTGACTCTCAGAACATCGCCCACCTAGGATGTCGCGCATGGGCCTGTTCTCTCGCCTGAGGCGACGCACGACCACGGACGAGCCTGCCCGCGCCTCCGACGGCACCGGGAGTCGGCGTGCGACCGTCGCCCACCTGACCTCGTTCGTCCGCGAGAAGGTCGGCGTGGAGGCCTACGTCGAGCCGCCCGTGACGGACACGCCGCCCTCGATCCTCCTCGTCGCCACGACGGGCGAGTGGACGCGCCGGGCGGCCCCGGACGAGCGGTCCGCGTGGAAGGTCGCCGAGAGTCTCGGCGTCCCGGTGTACAACGTCCAGTTCACGGGTTACCCGCAGCGCTACCGCGACTGGAACTCGCGCGCACGCGGCCGTCGCCTGACGACGGACGACTGACACCCGCGCCGGAGACGAACGACGACGGCGCGGTGCCGACCTGGGTCAGCACCGCGCCGTCGCGCAGATCGTCGCCTAGCCGCTCAGCTCTCAGGCACGTCCCTCGACGACCGCGAGCAGCGTGCGCACACCGTGGCCGGTCCCGCCGACCGGCGTGTAGCCGTGCGCCGACGACGCGTTGAACGCAGGCCCGGCGATGTCGAGGTGCGCCCACGGCGTGTCCCCGACGAACTCCTTGAGGAACAGGCCGGCGCTCAGCATGCCGCCCGGACGCCCGCCGATGTTGGCGAGGTCGGCGACCTTGGAGTCGAGGCCGGGGCGCAGGTCCTCGGGCAGCGGCATCGCCCAGAACGACTCGCCCGCGGTGCGGGCACCGGCGAGCACCTCGTCGCGCACGTCCTCGGAGCCCATGACCGCGGAGACGCGGTTGCCGAGCGCGACGATCTGCGCTCCGGTGAGGGTCGCGATGTCGAGCACGACGTCGGGCTTCTCCTCCGTCGCAGCGACGAGGCCGTCCGCGAGCACGAGCCGCCCCTCCGCGTCGGTGTTGAGCACCTCGACGGTCTTGCCGCCGCGGATCGTGATGACGTCGGAGGGTCGCTGGGCGGTCCCGGACGGCATGTTCTCGGCGAGGCAGAGCCAACCGGTCACGGCGACGGGGCCTCCGAGGCGCGCGGCCGCAAGGACTGTGTGCAGGACGGCGGCAGCGCCGGCCATGTCGGACTTCATCTCCTCCATGCCCGCGGCGGGCTTGATCGAGATGCCGCCCGAGTCGAACGTGATGCCCTTGCCGACGAGCGCGACGCGCGCGGCCGGGCGGGCGGGGGAGTAGGCGACCTTGACGAGGCGAGGGCCGCGGGCGGAACCCTTGCCCACGTTGACGAGCCCGCCGTAGCCGCCGGCCTCGAGGGCCTTCTCGTCGAGGACCGTGACCTTGGCGCCCGTGCCCTTCGCCGCAGCCTTGGCTGCGTCCGCGAAGGCGGCGGGGAACAGGTCGTTCGGTGCGGCGTTCACGAGGTCGCGCGTCGCGTTGACGGCGTCCGCGACGACGACGGCGCGCTCGACGGCCTCTTTCGTCGTCTTGCTGCGCGCGGCGGTCGACGCGAGCTCGATCTTGGCGGTCGACGTCTTCGGGTCGGAGGTCTGATAGGTCGTGAAGGTGTAGGCGCCGAGGAGGGCGCCCTCCGCGACGGCCGCGGCCTGGGCGGGCGTCGCGGCGGGGAGCGCGACGACGACGTGCTCGGCGCCAGCGAGGGAGCGCAGTGCCGCGCCCGCGGCGCGGCGCAGCGCCTCAGCGTCGTCGGTGCTCGCCTTGCCGACGCCCGTGAGCACGAGGACCGGCGCGCCGACCGCGCCGAGCGACGGGACGCGCACGACCTCGTCGGCAGCGCCAGTCAGGCCCAGCACCTTCGCGGACGACGTCAGGCTCGCGAGCAGCGCCTCGGGGAGGTCGACCTCGAGGACCTGAGGTCCGTCGTCGGAGCTCGCGACGGCGACGACGAGCGCGTCAGCCTGGAGGGAGAGGGGATCCTTGCCGGTGAGAGTCAGTTCAGCCACCCGACGATGCTATCCCGCGCCTGGTCCGGGGGGCCGGGACCTGGGCACCGCACCGCCAGCTCCTGGCGGACCGGTAGTCTCGGCCTGTGCTCCTCCCGCTCGCGCTCCTGGTCGTCGCGCTCGCAGCGCTCCTCCTGCTCTGGGCGGTGTGGTTCGTCGTCAAGGACCGTGCCGTGATCCTCAAGCAGCTCTGGGGAGCATCGGTCGTCGAGGCCGTGCTCGTCGTCCAGATCGTCGTCGCCGGCGTGCTCGTGGCGCGCGGCGCCGACGTCGCGGACCCGGTGTCCCTGTGGGGCTACCTCGTGACGGTGCTGCTGATCCTGCCGTTCGCCGCTTTGTGGGCGTTCGCGGAGCGCACGCGCTGGAGCTCGGTCGTGCTGGCGATCGCCGCCCTGACCGTGATGTTCCTCGAGTACCGGCTGCTGCAGATCTGGGGTGCCTGACATGACGGCCGACGACGCACTCCCGCAGACGCAGGCGGCGCCAGCCTCGACCTCGAGCGGCTTCGGCCGTGTGATGGTCATGGTCTACGCGATCTTCGCCGTGTCCGCGACCGCCCGGGCGACGTACCAGATCCTCGCGCGCTTCGACGACGCCCCGCTCTCGTTCGCGCTCTCCGGGGTCGCTGCGGTGCTCTACATCGTCGCGACCGTGTCCCTCGCCCGCTCGAGCGCACTGTCGCGTCGCGTCGCGTGGATATCCGTGACGATCGAGCTCGTCGGTGTGGTCGGCGTCGGCATCGTCTCCTTCGCGCGACCTGACCTGTTCCCCGAGCCGTCCGTGTGGTCCCACCTCGGCCAGGGCTACGGGTACGTCCCGTTCGTCCTGCCGCTCGTCGGGCTGTGGTGGCTCGCCCGGACCAGGCCCGTCCGCTAGCCGTCCCACGCCCGAGAACGAGGAGAGTCGTGTACCACCTGCTGTTCGAGAAGTTCTTCACCCGGCTGGACCCTGAGACCGCGCACCACCTCGCCTACGGGTGGATCCGCGCCGCCGGCCGGACTCCTGTGGTCCGTGACGTCGTCGGCTCGGTGCTGCGTGCGCCCGGCCAGGTGCGTGCGTTCGGGCGGACGCTCCCGGGGCCGCTCGGGCTCGCGGGCGGGTTCGACAAGGACGCTCGCGCGGTCGAGGGGCTGACGATGCTCGGCTTCTCGTTCGTCGAGGTCGGCACGATCACCGCCTACCCGCAGCCGGGCAACGAGCAGCCGCGCCTGTGGCGGCACCTGGACCAGCGCGCCCTGCGCAACCGCATGGGCTTCAACAACGGTGGCGCGACTGTCGCAGCGGAGGAGCTGCGCAGGCTGCGCTCACGCTCGTGGGGGCGCCGCGCCGTCGTCGGCGTGAACATCGGCAAGACGAAGGTGACGCCGCCCGAGGACGCGGCAGCGGACTACGCGCTCAGCGCGTCGCAGCTCGCACGCTACGCCGACTACCTCGTCGTCAACGTGTCCTCGCCCAACACGCCGGGCCTGCGCGACCTGCAGTCGGTCGACGCGCTGCGCCCTATCCTCGTCGCCGTCCGCGAGGCTGCCGACGAGGCCGTCCCGGAGCGTCGCGTGCCGCTCCTCGTGAAGATCGCGCCCGACCTCGCCGACGAGGACGTCGACGCCGTCGCGGACCTCGTGACCGAGCTCGGGCTCGACGGTGTCGTCGCGGTCAACACGACGATCGCGCACGACCTGGGCCCGGGTGGTCTCTCCGGCCCTCCCGAGCTCGAGCGTGGTGTCGACGTCGTCGCGCGGCTGCGGGTGCGGCTCGGCGAAGGTCCGACGATCATCGGCGTGGGCGGGATCTCGAACCCGCAGGACGCGCAGCGCTATCTCGCGGCTGGCGCGAACCTCCTGCAGGCGTACACCGCGCTCATCTACGAGGGCCCGTTCTGGGCGTCTCGCGTCAACAAGGTCCTGAGCGCCCAGTGAGCGTCCCGTCGTGGACCTGGACCTGGCTAGACCGCCGCGGTGCGGCTGCCGAGGGTCCGCTGAGCCCTGCGTTCACCTCGCGGTTCGACGCCGAGGTGTGGCTCGGTCAGGTATGGCGCGAGCGCGCTGCCGACGGTGTCGCGACCGCGCGGCTCGAGCGCGGCGACGGCGCTCGCGTCCCGGCGGCAGACGTCGAGCTGCCGGCCGCGTCGTAGGGACTGCGGGCCGCGCGCTGGCTGGGCGCGTCCCGAGACGACGACAGGCACCACCCGGTGGGGTGATGCCTGTCGATGAGCCGGGTGCGGTCCGTCAGGACGGGTACTGCCCGTGCCGGACCATCGGCTTGGGAAGGCGAGCACGGCGGATCTGGAACGCACGAGCGACGGCGTACCAGCGCAGCGGCTTGATCGTCAGGCTCGTACCGAACTTCGCGAGGAGCGCCTTCTTGAGCCGGCGCCACATGAGGAAGCCGTCGAGGATCGTCACGAGGACGACCGCGTACAGCGCGAGCGTCGTGTAGCCGATCAGCACAGGGTTGCCGGTGTTGCCGACGACCATGATGATCACCATCATCGCGAGCGCGACGAAGAGGAACAGCTCACCGAGGTTCCAGCGTGCGTCCACGAAGTCGCGCACGAAGCGACGCTCGGGGCCCTTGTCACGCGGCGGGAGGTTGCGCTCGTCGCCGGTCTGCAGCGCCTTGTACTCGAGGTCGCGCTGCACGCGCATCGCGGCGCGCTCGGCGCGGGCGGCAGCCTTGCGGTCGCCGGGGACGAGCGGGACGCGGTTCGCGGCCTCGCGCTCACGCCGCTTGGGCGTCGGACCGGACTTGGTCTTGTCGTTCACCGGGGCCGAGTGGTCGAGCTCGGGCGCGGGCTCGGCTGCCTGCGGCTCCTGACGGGTCTTCTTCGAGAACACGGTCCCAGGGTAGTCGAACAGCGAGGTGGTGCCGCGCGCGTCAGCGTGCGCGGAACGCGACGTCGAACGCCTGGGCCCACGCGGCCACGTCGTCGGGCAGCTCGGGGCTCTCGACGGGATGGCCGGTGAGCTCGAGGATCTGCATCGGGTCGAGGCGCTCGCCGGACGTGGTGAGGAAGCGCCCGGCGACGATGCCGCGGGCGATCTGGTCGCCGTCGCGCACGAAACGCTGCTCGAGGTAGGCGCACCGTGCGTCCCAGCCGAGGACGCGGCTGCGCACCTCGAAGCGCTGCCCGAGCGTGAGGGAGCGCTTGTAGCTCATCGTGGACGCAGCGACGACCGGGTACCAGCCGCGCTGGATGAGCTCGCGCGCGATCCCCATGTCGGCGATGAGGTTGATCCGCGCGACGTCCATCATCTGGAGGTACACGCCGTTGTTGACGTGCCGGTACAGGTCGAGGTCGCCGGGGTGCACGCGCATCCGGGTGACCGACTCGTCGAGGGGAGCCATCCCGGGGACCGCGCGGCGGGGGAATCGGGTGGCGTACGCGAGCTGGATCGTCCGGGTCATGGGACGCAGGATAACCCGGACCGTCGGTATCGGGTATCGCCCGCGCTCGACAAGAGGGCTGCCGCGGCTCAGTGGCCGGGGAGCGCAAGCATCTGGTCGAGCGCCACACGCGCCCAGTACGCGTCGTCGCTGTCCACGACGATCCGGTTGACCACGGTTCCCGCGACGAGCGACTCGAGCGCCCACACGAGGTGCGGGAGGTCGATCCGGTTCATCGTCGAGCAGAAGCACACCGTGGAGTCCAGGTAGTGCACGTTCTTGTCCGGGTGGGCGGCCGCGAGCCTGCGCACGAGGTTGAGCTCCGTGCCGATCGCCCACGACGAGCCCGGCTCGGCTGCGTCGAGCGCCTTGATGATGTACTCCGTCGACCCGACCATGTCTGCGAGCTCGACGACCTCGTTCTTGCACTCGGGGTGCACGAGGACGTTGACGCCCGGGACCGCCGCCCGGATGTCGTGGACGTTCTGGGGGGAGAACCGACCGTGCACCGAGCAGTGACCGCGCCACAGGATCATGCGCGCCGCGACGAGCTGCTCGCGGGTCAGGCCGCCGCCCGGCTTGCGCGGGTCGAAGACGACGCAGTCCTCAGGCTTCATCCCGAGGTAGCGGAGCGCCGTGTTCCGGCCGAGGTGCTGGTCCGGCATGAAGAGGACCTTGCCGTCGCCCTCGACGCCACCGACCTTGTCGAAGGCCCAGCGGAGCGCGACGTGCGCGTTCGACGAGGTGCAGACCGTCCCGGCACGGCGACCGGTGAACGCCTTGATCGCCGCGGTCGAGTTCATGTACGTCACGGGGACCGTCCGGTCCGCGATGCCGAACTCCTCGAGCACGTCCCAGGCGTCCTCGACCTGGTCGATCGTCGCCATGTCAGCCATCGAGCAGCCCGCGGCGAGGTCGGGCAGCACGACCTGCTGCGCGTCGGAGGTCAGGATGTCCGCGCTCTCGGCCATGAAGTGCACGCCGCAGAAGACGACGAACTCCGCGTCCGGGCGTGCGGCGGCCTCGCGGGCGAGCTTGAAGGAGTCGCCGGTGACGTCAGCGAAGTCGATGACCTCGTCGCGCTGGTAGTGGTGCCCCAGGACGAACACGCGGTCACCGAGCGCCGCACGGGCGGCGCGCGCCCGCTCGACGAGGTTCGGATCGCTCGCGGCGGGGAGCGCGCCCGTGCACTCGACACCACGCTCGGAGTCGAGGTCGACGCCTTGCCCGAGCAGGAGCAGCGCTCCGCTCGGGGCAGGCTCGTTGAACGCGGGGGAGGCGGGGATCGTCGGCGTGCTCACGCCTCGAATTGTCCCACAACCCGTCGGCGCCGGGCAGGGCCAGGGTCTCGCGGTGGCACCATGTGGGCATGCAGGTTCTTGTCATCCCCTCGACCGCCTGGCCTTCCACGGCGGGGGCCCCGGGCGCCCACGTCGCCGACGCTGTCGCCCGGCAGGTCGCTACGGCGTGGGCCCGGGCGGTCCCGCACGCCGACGTGCAGACCGTCCTGCTGAGCGACGGCTCCGCCGGCTTCGCCGAGACCGCACGCGGCCACCTCGCAGACCCTGCCGCCGACGGCGCCGCGCTCTTCCTCGAGACCGCCTCGGTCGCAGCCGCCGAGGCCGCGGCCGTCCGCGACCGCACCGGGGAGGGGGCGGCCGACGTCCTCGCCGAGCACGGCTCGTCCGCGCCGGTCGGCGAGCTCCTCGCAGCCGCGCTCGAGACTCACGCACGCACGATCGTCGTCGGCGCTGGCGACGGTCTCGGGGCCGACACGGCATGGGCCGACGGTGGCGCCGGGATGCTCGCGGCCCTCGCGGAGCGCCTCGGCGTCCCCGGTGCCTCGGACCGGCTGCGCCAGGGCGCCGGTGCCCTCGCGGGGGTCGACGCGCACGACCTGCCTGACCTCCTCGCCCTGCGGGACGCGCTCGCAGGACGCGACGTCGTCGTGGCGCAGCGCGGGGACCGGACCCTCCTCGGGCTCGGCGGCCTCGCCGCCGGGCTCTCCCAGCACGCGGTGTGTGCTGCGTCGACACAGCGGCTCGAGCGCAACCTCGGCGACCTCTCCCTCGCGGTGGGGCGTGCGCGTTCCGGCTCGCTCGTCGGCCGGGACCTCCTGGGCGCGCCCGTCGACGTCGCGACCTCCTCGCCCGATCACCTCGCCCGCGCGCTGGCCGCGACCCCCGGAGCCGCCGCGGGCGGTGGGGTCGGGTTCATGCTCGCCGCGCTCGGCGCGCGCGTCCGGCGCGCGATCGACGTCGTCGCCGACCTCGCGCACCTCCGCGAGAGGATCGCCGCGAGCGACCTCGTCGTCGTCGTCGCGCCCGCGATCGACGCGGCCGAGGTGCACGACGGCGTCCTTCCCGCCGTCGCCGAGGTCGCGCTCGACCATGCTGTGCCCGTCGCCGCCCTCGTCGGGGGGAGCGAGGCGGGCCGCCGCGAGTGGTCCGCGATCGGCGTCGCGGGCGTCCACGAGACCGGTCACGCCGACGCCGCGTGGTGGACCAGCGGCGACGAGGTCGCCGAGCGGGTCGCGCGGGTGGCCCGCACCTGGGTGCTCTGACCTGCCCCGTACCGCAGAGCGGTGGCATTGCTCACCCATCCGCCCGGCACACGGCGGTCCCGCGTACGCTGGTGGGAACAAACCGGAAGGGGGGCTGTGTTGACCATGTGCCCGCCCTTGCCCCAGTGAATGCCGGAGACCTGATGAGCGAGACCACTGAGACCACCACGCACGGCGTCGAGCTGACCGACGTCGCCGCCTCGAAGGTGCGCAGCCTTCTTGAGCAGGAGGGCCGCGACGACCTGCGCCTCCGGGTCGCCGTGCAGCCTGGCGGCTGCTCGGGGCTGATCTACCAGCTCTACTTCGACGAGCGCCTGCTCGACGGCGACGCGACGCGCGACTTCGACGGCGTCGAGGTCGTCGTGGACAAGATGAGCGTCCCGTACCTCGAGGGCGCCACCATCGACTTCGCGGACACGATCGAGAAGCAGGGCTTCACGATCGACAACCCCAACGCGGGCAGCTCGTGCGCCTGCGGGGACTCGTTCAGCTGAGTCGCTGAGCCCTGCACGTCGACGAGGCCGGACCCGCAGGGTCCGGCCTCGTTCGCGTCCCGGGAGGGTTCCCGGGCCCGGGCGCGACGATCAGCCCAGCTCGACGACGATGCGGCGGTAGTCGCCGTGGTCCTCGTCGACGACGAGGGTGTGGCCGCGCATGCGCGCCCACGCGGGTACGTCGGTCGACGCGGCGGGGTCGGTCGTGAGGACGGCGACGTTCGTGCCCGCGGGGAGCTCGGCGGCTGCGGCCGCCAGCCGGATGACCGGCAGCGGGCAGCGCAGCCCGCGGGCGTCGACGTCGGGTGTGGTGCTCACAGGCCCCGCACCCCCAGCTGGTCCCGGACACGGGCGACGCACCCGGGGAGCACCGCGAGGAAGCGGTCGACGTCGTCGGACGTGACGCCGGGGTGCAGCGTGAGGCGCACGTTGCCGTGCGTGAGGACTCCCATCGCGCGCAGCACGTGGCTCGGCTCGAGAGTGAGCGACGTGCACGCGCTGCCGGAGCCGACCGCGAACCCGTGCCGGTCGAGCTCCGTCAGGAGCGCCTCGCCGTCGACGTAGAGGCACGAGAACGTGAGCACGTGGGGGAGCCGTTCGTCCGGGTCGCCGACGACCTCGACGTCAGGCACGAGCCTCGGCACCTCGTCCCGCAGCCTGTCGACGAGCACGGAGAGCCGGGCGGCGGTCTCCTGGCGCTCGGCCATGACGGCCTTGAGCACGACGGCCGCCGCGAAGGCGTTCGCGACGTTGACGCCGCCCGGTGCCCACGGGTCGGCGTCCTCAGGCCCGGTCTGCGCGACTCGCACGCCCTGCCGGACCACGAGCAGCCCGACACCGCGCGGCGCGCCCCAGTCGGCAGGGTCGGCTGCGAGCACGTCCCACGACGACGGCACGTGCGTGTGACCCAGCGACGCGCCGGCATCGACGAGGAGCGGCACACGCGCGGCGCGAGCGGCCTCGTGCACGACGGAGAGCAGCTGTACCGTCCCGACCTCTCCGTTCGCGTGCTGCAGGCACGCGAGGCCCACGCCCGGCTGCGCGACGGCGTCGGCCATCGCGAGGGCGTCGACACGACCGAGGCGGTCGGTGGGGACGAGCGTCACGCCGTCGTCGCCCGCGACGTGGCGCGCGGCCGCGAGGACCGCGGCGCGCTCGACCGCCGACGCCACGACTCGCCGCCCGACGCGGCGTCTGGCGGGTGCGACCGCCGTGACGGCCGCGTGCAGGGACGCGACGTGCGACGGCGTCAGGTGCACCTCTTGCGTGCGGGCGCCGACGAGCGCCGCGAACGTCTCGCGTGCCGCGCCGAGGAGCGTCGCCGCGGTCCTCGCCTCGGAGTGCAGGCGCTCCGGGTTCGACCACCCCTCGGCGGACGCCTGCCGCAAGGCCTCGAGGGCCAGCGGGTGGAGGGGGGCGGCACCCCCGGCGTCGAGGTAGGAGCGCCCGGCGGGTCGCGCGCTCGCAGAGGCGTCAGGGGTGGTCGGTCGGGTCACATCGCAACGCTAACCCGGGCCTGAACGTCCCTTGGTGACAAATACCGGGCAACCGCCATGACCTCGGGCATCTTCCTGGGATGAAGGTCCCTCCCGAGGCGCTAGGCTCGGACTGTCGAGGACCAAGGTCCCAGTGCTGTGCCGTCCGGCCGGATGGCGCGGACCTGGGACGTGACGTGAAAGGCCTCCCTTGCACTCGCACACTTCTCCCAGTCGTCAGCAGCGCGGCATCCTCCGGCGGCTGAGCGCACCTGCGCTCGCCGCCACGCTCGTGCTGCTCGTCTCCGGCTGCTCCGAGGCGACCCAGCGCGGCTTCATGCCCGGGTACTCCGACGGCCCCGTGACGAACCACACCGACCGCATCACGTCGCTGTGGGTCGGCTCGTGGATCGCGCTCCTCGTCGTCGGTCTCATCACCTGGGGCCTCATGCTCTGGTGCGCGATCGCCTACCGGAAGCGCAAGAACGACCACACGCTGCCGATCCAGACGCGCTACCACGTGCCTCTCGAGATGATGTACACCGTCATCCCGCTCGTGATGATCGGCGTGTTCTTCTTCTACACGCAGCGCGACATGACCGAGATCCGTTCGCTCGACGCCGAGCCGGACGTGACCATCCAGGTCGTCGGCAAGCAGTGGAGCTGGGACATCAACTACCTCGACGACGACGTCTACTTCGACGGTCAGCACGCGAAGGACGTCTCGGTGCTCGGCGGCGACACGAGCCTCGACGGGCAGCCGGGCACCGACGTGTCCCTCCCGACGCTGTACCTCCCGGTCGGCGAGCAGGTCGAGCTGGTCCTCGACTCACGCGACGTCATCCACTCGTTCTGGGTGCCGGCGTTCCTCGACAAGCTCGACATGATCCCCGGCCGTACGAACCGCATGCAGATCATCCCTGAGCGCATCGGCTACTACGCCGGCAAGTGCGCCGAGCTCTGCGGTGAGCACCACTCCGGGATGCTCTTCAACGTCGCGGTCGTGTCGCGTGCCGACTACGACGCCCACATGGACGAGCTGCGCGCCGCAGGCAAGACGGGCGCTCTCGGTCTCGACCTGAACCGGCAGCAGGACGCCGCCGACCTGACCCAGACGGAGGAGCAGCACTGATGGAAGCCCAGCAGAACGTCCCCGGGCTCCAGCCGACCCGTCAGACCCTGGGTCGGACGGTCGTCAAGTGGGTCACGTCGACCGACCACAAGACCATCGGGTACATGTACCTGATCACGTCGTTCATCTTCTTCTGCATCGGGGGCCTCATGGCCCTCGTGATCCGTGCCGAGCTCTTCGAGCCCGGAATCTCGGTCGTGCAGAGCAAGGAGCAGTACAACCAGCTCTTCACGATGCACGGCACGATCATGCTGCTGCTGTTCGCCACGCCGCTCTTCGCCGGTTTCGCGAACTTCATCATGCCGCTCCAGATCGGCGCGCCTGACGTCGCGTTCCCGCGACTCAACATGTTCGCGTACTGGATCTACCTCTTCGGCGGCATCATCGCCGTCTCCGGCTTCTTCACGCGCCAGGGTGCCGCCTCGTTCGGCTGGTTCGCGTACGCGCCGCTGTCCAACGCGACCTTCAGCCCGGGGCTCGGTGGAGACCTGTGGGTGTTCGGCCTCGCCATGACGGGTTTCGGCACCATCCTCGGCGCGGTCAACTTCATCACCACCGCCATCACGATGCGCGCACCGGGCATGACCATGTTCCGCATGCCGATCTTCTCGTGGGCGACGCTCGTCACGAGCATCCTCGTGCTCATGGCGTTCCCGCCGCTCGCGGCCGCGCTGTTCGGCCTGGGGGCCGACCGCCGCCTCGGCGCGCAGATCTTCAACCCGGAGACGGGCGGCGCCATCCTGTGGCAGCACCTCTTCTGGTTCTTCGGGCACCCTGAGGTCTACATCATCGCGCTGCCCTTCTTCGGCATCATCACCGAGGTGATCCCGGTCTTCAGCCGCAAGCCGCTGTTCGGCTACAAGGGCATGGTCTTCGCGATCATCGCGATCGCCGCGCTGTCCGTGACCGTGTGGGCCCACCACATGTACGTCACCGGCGCCGTGCTCCTGCCGTTCTTCTCGCTCATGACGATGCTCATCGCCGTGCCGACCGGGGTGAAGTTCTTCAACTGGATCGGCACGATGTGGCGCGGGAAGATCACGTTCGAGACGCCCATGCTCTGGGCGATGGGCTTCCTCGTGACGTTCCTCTTCGGTGGTCTGACCGGCGTCATCCTCTCGAGCCCGGCCCTCGACTTCCACATCTCTGACACGTACTTCGTCGTCGCCCACTTCCACTACGTGGTCTTCGGCACCGTCGTGTTCGCGATGTTCTCCGGCTTCTACTTCTGGTGGCCCAAGTTCACCGGTCGCATGCTCAACGAGAAGCTCGGCAAGATCCACTTCTGGTCGCTGTTCATCGGCTTCCACATGACGTTCCTCGTCCAGCACTGGCTGGGTGTGGCGGGCATGCCGCGTCGTTACCCGGACTACATGCCGGAGGAGGGCTTCACCTGGATGAACCAGGTCTCGACGATCGGCTCGTTCCTTCTTGCGGCTTCGACGCTCCCGTTCCTCTGGAACGTGTACGTCACCTGGCGCAAGGCGCCCAAGGTGGCGATCGACGACCCGTGGGGCTTCGGCTCCTCCCTCGAGTGGGCGACGTCCTGCCCGCCGCCGCGCCACAACTTCACGTCCCTGCCGCGCATCCGTTCGGAGCGCCCCGCCTTCGACCTCCACCACCCTGAGGTCGCGGCGATGGACCACGTGGAAGGCAGCTCGAACGTGCTCGACCAGATCTATGCCGACGCGGACCGCCGCGGCGAGAACGGTGACCTCGCCAACAAGATGGCCTCCGGTGAGCAGGAGCCGGAGCAGTCGTCGATCAAGGTCATCGACGCCGAGCGCCCCCACGAAGGAGACACGAAGTGAAGATCGAGACCAACCTCTTCTTCTGGCTCGCGCCCTTCTTCCTGGTCGTCACGGCCGTCTACGCGCTCATGAGCGACTTCGAGCCGGTCGGCTCGGTCTGCCTCCTGCTGCTCGTGGGGCTCTCCGGCATGATCGCGGCCTATCTCCGGGTGACCGCACGTCAGATGGATGCCCGTCCGGAGGACGACCCGCACGGTGAGATCGAGCAGGGTGCCGGCGACCAGGGCATCTTCGCCCCGTGGAGCTGGTGGCCGCTCGTCCTCGCCTTCGCGGCGAGCATCTGCTTCCTGGGCCTCGCAGTCGGCTGGTGGGTCTTCTACATCGGTGCCGCGGTCAGCGTGATCGCGCTCGTCGGCTGGGTCTTCGAGTTCTCCCGCGGGCAGCACGCCCACTGACGCCACGCACCACGACACGGCAAGAGGGCCGGTACCGACCACATGGTCGGTACCGGCCCTCTCGCCATGTTTGGGACGAGGGTGCCTCTACGCGCGCTCCAGGCGCACGGTGCCGTCCGGTGCTACGACGCGGCGGTACCCGGACCGGATCTGCTCGGCGCTCGTCTGCTGAGCGTCTGTGACGGGCCGTCGCGGCTCGACGTAGTTGCCCACCTGTGCGGGCCCGAGGATCTTGGCGAGCTTGTTGGTGATCGCTCGGCCGCGGGTCACCTTCTCGGCGTCGTGCATCGTCTCTCCTCCTTCAGTCGCGCGCACCGGCGCCCGACCAGGTCGGTGGCGCTGGGGAGCGCCCGGGGTCCTTGCAGCAGATGCACGTGAGGGGACGCCGCGGCAGGCGGCGTCCCCTCACGGTGCTGGGTTCGTCAGGGGACGAGGAGCCCCTCGCCCTGCGTCCGTGCGCGTGCGAAGCGGGCCGCGACGTCGGACCAGCTCACGATGTTCCAGAACGCCTTGACGTAGTCAGCCTTGACGTTGACGTAGTCGAGGTAGAAGGCGTGCTCCCACATGTCGAGGAGGAGCAGCGGCACGATGCCGATCGGCAGGTTGCCCTGCTGGTCGTAGAGCTGGACGATGATCAGCTTCTTGCCGAGCGTGTCCCAGGCCAGGATGGACCAGCCGGAGCCCTGGATCCCGACGGCGTTCGCGGCGAAGTGCTTCTTGAACGCGTCGAACGAGCCGAAGAACTCGGTGATCGCTGCGCCGAGCTCACCGTCAGGCTCGCCACCGCCCTCGGGGGAGAGGTTCTGCCAGAAGATCGAGTGGTTGACGTGCCCGCCGAGGTTGAACGCGAGGTTCTTCTCGAGCAGGTTCACGGTGCCGAAGGACTCGTTCGCGCGGGCCTCGGCGAGCTGCTCGAGGGCCGTGTTGGCGCCAGCGACGTAGGCCGCGTGGTGCTTCGAGTGGTGCAGCTCCATGATCCGGCCGGAGATGTGCGGGTCGAGAGCTCCGTAGTCGTAGCCGAGGTCGGGAAGGGTGTAGTCCGCCATGGTCGTCTCCTCCGTGGTGCTGGGCCCCGGGCTGTCGCGCCGGAGCTGTGGATGGCTGCTCGTCGGCACACGGGCCGCACGAGGGTAAGACATCGGGCCCTGCCTGCCGGCGAACCGGAGGGCAGGGCCCGGGGTCATAGGTTCAACACAACCGCGTGATCAGTGATTCCGCACGTCCGTCTCAGGACCGTTCTCGATCAGCGGACGCTCGTCGGAGCCGGGCAGCGCGTCGTGCTGGCCGTGCGAGTGGGCCGCGGCCAGCTCGGCCGGGGTGACCGGCTCGACGCGGTCCTCGTAGAAGAACCGGGAGAGTCGCTGCCACCGCTTGTCGGCCGCGTAGCCCTTGCGGCGGACACCACGAGAGTCCTCGGCCGGCTCGATCTCGAGCGGGCGGTAGACGTGGTGGCCGACGCGCAGCCAGCGCTCCTGCTCGTCGAGCGGGGTGTGCACCTCGACGTACTCGCCGTTGTCGAAACGGACGATGCGACCGGACTCGTGACCGTGGAGCACGAGCTCGCGGTCCTTGCGCTGCAGGCTCAGGCAGATGCGCTTCGTGATCCAGAAGCCGAGCACGGGGCCGGCGAAGAACAGGACGCGGAACGTCCAGGTGATCGTGTTGATCGACATGTGGAAGTGCGTCGCGATCAGGTCGTTCGACCCTGCGAGCACGAGGATCACGAACGCGGTCAGCAGCGCCACCCCGAGGCCGGTACGGACCGGGACGTTGCGCGGACGGTCGAGCACGTGGTGCTCGCCCTTGTCGCCCGAGACGCGCGCCTCGATGAACGGGTACAGCGCAAGAGCCGTGAACAGGATGCCGGGGATCACGACACCCGGAACGAGGATGTTGATCGGGATCGTGAACCCACCCACGACCCACTCCCAGCCCGGCATGAGGCGCAGCGCGCCCTCGAGGAAGAGCATGTACCAGTCAGGCTGGGCGCCGGCGGACACGGGCGAGGGGTCGTACGGACCGTAGTTCCACACGTTGTTGATCGCGAGCGTCGAACCCATGAGAGCGAGCACGCCGAACACGACGAAGAAGAAGCCACCAGCCTTGGCTACGTACACGGGGAACAGCGGGAAGCCGACCACGTTCTTGTCGCTGCGGCCGCCGCCCGGGTACTGCGTGTGCTTGTGCACGACGACCATGAGCAGGTGCAGACCGACGAACGCGAGGATCAGCGCGGGGATCAGCAGGATGTGCACCGTGAAGAGCCGCGGGATGATGTGCTCGCCCGGGAACTCCCCACCGAAGAGGATGTACGAGGCATAGGCGCCGATGATCGGGATCGACTTCGCCACGCCGTCGGCGATGCGCAGACCGTTGCCGGAGAGCACGTCGTCGGGGAGCGAGTAGCCGGAGAAGCCAGCGAGCAGGCCGAGGATCATGAGCGTGAAGCCGACGACCCAGTTGAGCTCGCGGGGCTTGCGGAACGCGCCGGTGAAGAAGACGCGCATCATGTGGGTGACGATCGACGCCATGAAGAGCAGCGCGGCCCAGTGGTGGATCTGGCGCATCAGCAGGCCGCCGCGCACCTCGAACGAGAGGTGCAGCGTCGACGCGAAGGCCTCGGACATCTCGACGCCCTGCATGGCGACGGGCAGCGAGTCCTCGGGGTACGTGATGAGCCCCATGGACGGCACGAAGAACATCGTGAGGAAGCCGCCGCTGATGAGGAGCACGACGAACGAGTAGAGCGCGATCTCGCCGAGCAGGAACGACCAGTGGTCAGGGAAGACCTTGCGGGCAAACTCCTTGACGGCCTTGCCGACGCCGGTGCGCTGGTCGAGGTAGTCGACGGCACCGCCGAGCTTGGTCTCGGGTGCAGTGGTGGTCATCGCAGACGCTCCCAGTAGCTCGGGCCGATGGGCTCGGCGAAGTCGTCCTGGGCGATCAGGTAGCCCTCGTCGTCGACGGTGATCGGCAGCTGGGGGAGCGGCCGGTTCGCCGGGCCGAACACGACCTTGGCGCCGTCGGCGACGTCGAACGTCGACTGGTGGCAGGGGCAGAGCAGGTGGTGCGTCTGCTGCTCGTAGAGCGCCACCGGGCAGCCCACGTGGGTGCAGATCTTCGAATACGCGACGATGCCGTTGTAGGCCCAGCTCTCGCGGCCCGGGACGTGCTTGAGGTCGCGCTCGTCGAGACGGACCAGGAGGACGACGGCCTTCGCCTTCTCCTCCATCCAGTGCTCGTGGTCGCGCAGTCCGTCAGGGATGACGTGGAAGACGGAGCCGATCGTCACGTCGGACGCCTTGATCGGGTCGCCCGACGGGTCCTTGGCGAGACGGGTGCCCTTGCGCCAGATCGTGTGCTTGAACTTGGAGATCTTCCAGTCGCCGCCGACGGAGCCGATGAGCGGCACCGCGATCGTCAGCGGGAAGAGCGCGACGGCCGAGAGGACGGCGCCCTTGAGCACGCCGCGGCGGCCGATGCCGGAGTCCTTGGCGCCGTCCGCCAGCGCCTGGATCGCGTCACGACGGGTCTCGCTGTCGCTCGCGATGGGCTTGCGCTTCTCGGCGACCTCGTGGTCAGACATGAGGGTCTTGGCCCAGTGGACTGCCGCGAGGCCGATGCCGAGCAGGGAGATCGCGAGGCACAGCCCGAGCGCGAGGTTGGCGTTCCGGACGGACGCCGTCGTCTCCCCGGGCGTGATCACGAAGTACGCGACCAGGCTGCCGATGGTGCCGAGGACCGAGAGGGCGAAGAGGACGACGACCTGGCGCTCCGCGCGCTTGTCGGCCTTCGGGTCGAGGTCGGCCTGACGGTACTTGTGCTCGGGCAGCCCCGGGTCCTCGAAGGTCTCGGGGACGCTCGAGGCGCTCTGCGCCGTGAGGTCGCGGGAGTTGTCGTGCGTGCTCACGAGGACTTCGCTCCGATCCAGACTGCGGCTCCGATCAGGAGGCCCATGCCGATGACGAACACCCAGAGGCCCTCGGACACCGGTCCGAGAGAGCCGAGGGTCAGGCCGCCGGCAGAACCCTCACGCTGCTCCACGAGGAACGAGATGACGTCACGCTTCTCCTCGGGGGAGAGGTTCGCGTCGTTGAAGACGGGCATCGACTGCGGGCCCGTGAGCATCGCCTGGTAGAGGTTGGTGGGCGTGGTGTCCCACAGCGCCGGAGCGAACTTTCCCTCCGAGAGCGCACCACCCGCGCCGACGGCGTTGTGGCACATCGCGCAGTTGGTGCGGAACAGGGCCGCGCCGTTCGCCGAGTTGCCGAGGGCCGGATCCACCATCTCGGCGGTCGGAACCGTGGGGCCGGCGCCGAGCGTCGCGACGTAGGCCGCGAGCTGGTCGACCTGCTCGTCCGTGAACTGGCCGGGCTTGATGGGGGCCTGCGGCCCGCTCATCTGCATCGGCATGCGGCCGGTGCTGACCTGGAAGTTGACCGATGCCGCGCCGACGCCGACGAGCGACGGGCCGTCCTCGGTGCCTCCGGCGCTGGGACCGTGGCAGGTGGCGCAGTTGGCCTGGAAGAGCTGCTTGCCCTTCTCGACGTCAGCCACGCTCGCAGAGTTGTCTGCCTGCGCGGTGCTCGGGGCGACGGCAGCGTAGATGCCACCGGTGGCCAGCAGCGCCAGCAGCAGCAGCACGACCGGCGCGAACCGGTGGTGGCGGCGGGCGGCGAGTGCCTTCACGGAATGATCCTCGTCTCGCAGTGGGTGGGGAAGGGGAGGAGCAGGCGTCAGCGAAGCCCGTAGATGACCAGGAACAGGCCGATCCAGACGACGTCGACGAAGTGCCAGTAGTACGAGGTGACGATCGCCGTCGTGGCCTCGTGGTGACCGAACTTCTTCGCGGAGAAGGAGCGGCCGAGCACGAAGAGGAACGCGATGAGGCCGCCGACGACGTGAAGGCCGTGGAACCCGGTCGCGAGGAAGAAGACCGACCCGTAGGCCGTCGAGGAGATCGTCACGCCGTGCTGGACGAGCTCGGCGTACTCGAAGACCTGGCCGGCGACGAAGATCGAGCCGAGGATGAAGGTCAGGACGAACCACTCGTTCATGCCCCAGCGGGTGATCTGGAACAGGCGACCGCTGCGCTCGGGCTGGAACCGCTCGGCGGCGATGACGCCGAACTGGCACGTCACGGACGACAGCACCAGGACGGTCGTGTTCGCGATCGCGAACGGGATCGCCAGGTGGGCGGAGTTCTCCGCCCACTCCTGGGCGGGCATGACCGATCGGTGCGTGAAGTACATCGCGAACAGGCCGGCGAAGAACATGAGCTCGCTCGCGAGCCACACGATCGTCCCCACCGAGACCGGGTTCGGTCGGTTCACCGCGGCGTGAGCCGTGGGCGTCGGGGTGCTGGAGGCAGCGGTTGCAGTCGTCACGGCAGCCATTATTGCCGACAACGAGGCAGGTTGGGGCCATTGGACCTAGGAGATCCGCTCGGACGTGGCCCACAATGGGCGCGGAGGCGTCTAGCAACCCGCCAAACCATGCGGAATCCGCGAGATTCCGGCGATTTTGGTGACGAAGCAACGAATAGTGTCAGCCTGTCTCTATCGGGGTGTCACGGGGCCCGAACGGGCTTCCTGACGTGTCAAGATGCTGACAGGAGAGCCCTCCTGCGACCGATCCGCGAGCCCGTCCGGGTGGCGCGGTGCCCGACCGATCTGCAAAGGCGATGACGATGTCGACCCAGGACCAGACGTCCACGAGCGTTCCGAGCGACCGCGCCCCGCGCATCCTCCTGCACAGCGACGACCTGACGATCCGCGAGCAGGTGCGTCTCGCGGTCGGGCCGCGTCTGCGCTCGGGCGCACCGGCGATCGAGTGGACCGAGGTCGCGACCGCAGACGCGATCCTGGACCGCCAGGACCTGGGCGCGTTCGACCTGGTTATCCTCGACGGCGAGGCCGACAAGGTCGGCGGCATGGGACTGTGCCGCCAGCTCAAGAACGAGGTCTACGCGTGCCCGCCCGTCGTGGTGCTGCTCGGTCGGCCCCAGGACAGCTGGTTGGCGTCGTGGTCCCTCGCCGACGGCACCGTGTCGCGACCTCTCGACCCGATCACCGTGCAGCGTGTCGTCGCCGAACAGCTTGGCGCCACCGCGGCCTGACGTTAGGAAACGCTCGTGGACATGTCCTGGCCCGACCTTCTGAGCATCGTGGTCTCGGGCGAGGACCTGAGCCGCGAGCAGGCCGCCTGGGCCATGGATCGCGTGATGGACGGTGACGTGTCCCCGGTCCGGCTCGCGAGCCTCCTGGTCGCGCTGCGGACGAAGGGCGAGAGCACGCAGGAGCTCGTGGGCCTCGCGGAGTCGATGGTCGGGCACGCGGTACCGCTCGACGTCGACGCGTCGCGCGCCGTCGACATCGTCGGCACAGGCGGTGACCGCGCGTTCACGGTGAACATCTCGACGATGGCGTCGATCGTGATCGCCGGCACGGGGCTGCGCGTCGTCAAGCACGGCAACCGTGCGTCGAGCTCGGCCTCGGGCTCGGCGGACGTCTTGGAGGCGCTCGGTGTGCGGCTCGACCATGCTCCCGAGCGGGTCGCGGAGATCTTCACCGAGGCGGGCATCACGTTCTGCTTCGCGCCGACCTTCCACCCAGCGATGCGGCACGCGGCGATCGCGCGGCGCGAGATGGGGATCGGCACGGCGTTCAACTTCCTGGGACCGCTGACGAACCCTGCGAGCCCCCACGCGACCGCGGTCGGCTGCGCCGACCTGCGGATGGCGCCGCTCATGGCGGGCGTCTTCGCGGCGCGCGGCACGTCGGCGCTCGTGTTCCGTGGCGACGACGGTCTCGACGAGCTCGCAGCGACGGGGACGGCGCGGGTGTGGGAGGTGCGCGCCGGCGACGTCGTCGAGAGCGAGCTCGACCCGGCATCCGACCTGGGCCTCGCGCGGATCACGGTCGAGGATCTGCGTGGCGGCGACGCCGTGCACAACGCTGGCGTGGCACGCGCGGTGCTCGCGGGCGAGGCTGGACCTGTCCGGGAGACGGTCCTGCTGAACGCGGCAGCTGCGATCGTCGCCGACGGGAGCCTGCCAGGTACCAGCGAGGGCTCGCTCGCGACGCGGCTGGCGGCGGCGTACGCCCACGCTGAGGCTGCTCTCGACTCTGGGGCGGCGAACGACGTCCTCGATCGCTGGTCGAGCGCGAGCGCCCGCTGAAGCGAGACGCGCCGCGGGGCGTGAACGAGCTTCCTCGCGGCGGAGGCCGCACGCGCTGAGGCGCGCTCCCCGCGAGGATGGCTTGGCGAGAGGCGTCCTCGGGCGATCAGTCGCCGAGCCCGAGGTCGAACGCGTGGTCGAGGTCGTCGGCCGAGTAGGTGCGGAACGCAAGGTTGGTGAGCGTGCGGGTGATCCCGGGGATCTTGTTGACGCCGTCGGCGATGACCTCCGCGAGCTCGTCGTGGTTGCGCACGCGCACGATCGCGATGAGGTCGGTGTCACCGGTGACCGAGTAGACCTCGCTGACGCCGTCGATCGCCGTGACGGCCGCCGCGACCTCGGGGATCTGTGCGGGGATGGCGTCGATCATGACGAACGCGGTGATCATCAGGGTGTCCTCTCGTGGGTTACGGCCAGTGCCGAGCCGGCTGTCTCGAGGACCATCCTGCCAGGCTGAGCGCCCCCGGGGACGGGGGCGAGGTCACGGCGGGTCCGGTCGTCGTCGCCGATCGTGGCTGTCGTGGCGCGCCCACGGCGAGCCTGGTCGCTCACCGTCGCGTACGACTGCGCGCCGTGGACGGCGCACGACGCCGGACGCGTCGTCCGGACGAGCCGGACGTCCGGGTCGGCGAGCCAGTCGAGGAGGATGAGCGACTCCTCGGGGTGGGCGGCTGTCGCGGGCGCGACGGGCGGATCGACGTGCTCGGCCGTCGCGGTCACGGCGTCGATCGTCAGGTACGGGTCGGTACCGCCCGGTGCGACGGCTGTTCCGGCGAGCCGCCCGTACCGGACGACGACGATCTCCCAGGCGCTCGCTCCCTGCGTGCGCTCGGTGCGACGTGCTGCGACGAGCTCGGCGCACAGCGCGAGCTCCTGGAAGCGTTCGCGGCGTGCGGCGCCCTCCAGGAACGCGGCGAGGCGGTCGCGCTCGGTCGCCGCCTGCTCATAGCGCTCTTCCTGCGCGAGGCGGGCGATGCGCGCGAGCATCGGCTCGACGACGGAAGCCGGTGATGTCGTGAAAGCTGTCACGACGGCCCTCGCCGCGTCGTCGTGCTGCTCGCGAGCGTGGTCGCCCGCGGGGCCGTGCAGGGCGACGCACGGTCCGCTGCAGCGGCCGAGGTCGAGGAGCTGGCAGGCGCTCGTGGTCGTGGACGCGACCCGGGGGAGGCGGCGCGTGCACTGTCGCAGGTCGAGAGCACCGTGCACGGCCTCGACGGCGAGCTGTGCGGTGCGGCGGGAGAGGAACGGGCCGATGTGTACAGCGCCGGGGCGCGAGGCGCTGGGCTGCTCCGTGGGTGCGGGCTCGGGGACGGTGCGGTTGACCACGCTCAGGCGGGGGTGGTCCTCGTCGGTGAGACGCACCCACGGCATGCGCTCCGGGAACTTCGAGCGCCGGTTGTACCTGGGCGAGTGCTCGGTGATGAGGCGGAGCTCGCGCACCCGTGCCTCGAGCCGGGTCGCGCACGGCACGGCGCTGACGCGCTCGGCGATGCGGAGCATCTCGGTCATGCGGCGGCGCTTCTCGGACGCCGTGAAGTAGCTCTGGACGCGCTTGCGCACATCGACAGACGTGCCGACGTAGAGCACCTCGTCGCCGGGCCCGTGGAACATGTAGACGCCTGGGCCTGAGGGGAGCCCGGCGGCGAGTCCCTTCTTGCGCCGGACCTCCGGCGGGACCGGGTCGGTCGCGGTCGTCAGGTCCTCGAGGTGCGTGATGCCCCACGGTGCGAGGCGGCCGAGGAGCGCGTGCAGCACGTCGACGGTCGCTCGGGCGTCGGCGAGCGCGCGGTGCTCGGGCGTCGTCGTCGCGTGGAAGAGGGCCGCGAGGGTCGACAGCTTGTGGTTGGGTGCCTCGTCGCGGGTGACGACGCGGCGCGCGAGCGTGACCGTGTCGACGACGCGGTTGCCGGGCCACGCGAGGTCCATCGCGGACGCTGCCGCCTTGAGGTGCCCGATGTCGAAGCTCGCGTTGTGGGCCACGAGCACGGCCCCGTGGATGAACTCCCAGAAGGTCGGCAGGACCTCGCGGACGCGTGGCGCGTCGACGACCATCGCCGTCGTGATCCCGGTGAGCACGGCGATGCGCGGGGGCACAGGAACGCCTGGGTTGACGAGGGTCTGGAACTCGCCGAGCACCTCGCCGCCGCGGACCTTGACGGCGCCGATCTCCGTGATCTCCTCGGCGCCCGGCTTGCCGCCGGTCGTCTCGAGGTCGAGGACGACGAACGTCACCTCGTGCAGCGGCGTCCCGAGCTCGTCGAGGCCGAGCTGCACGGGCGTCCCGCCCGGCACCACCTCGGGTCGGCGCAGCTGCGTCCCCGGGTGGTTGAGGGGCCGGGCGCCCAGGTCCTGTCGCACGAGCGCGACGTTATCGGCACCCCCTGACACCGAGCGTCGTCACGCCTCTGGCGCGACGACGGCCGCCCGCTCGACGCACGAACGGGCGGCCGTCGAAAGGGTCAGGCGTTCGCCTGGACCTCGCTGTAGAGCGCCTCGACCTCGTGCGCGAAGTCCTCGAGCACGAGGCTGCGCTTCACCTTGAGCGACGGCGTGAGGTAGCCGTTGTCGATCGTGAAGTCGTTCTCGAGCACGCGGTACTTGCGGATCGACTCGGCGCGCGACACGGCCTTGTTGGCGCGGGCGATCGCCTTGTCGAGCGACTTCTGGACGTCCGCGTCGGCGAGCGCTTCCTGGAGCGACATCGCAGGCTTGCCCTGCGCGGAGAGCCAGCCGGGCAGGGCCTCGGTGTCGATCGTCAGGAGCGCGCCGATGAACGGCCGGGCGTCCCCGACGACGACGCACTGGCTCACGAGCGCGTGCGCGCGCACGCGGTCCTCGAGCACCGCGGGGGCGACGTTCTTGCCGCCGGCCGTGACGATGAGCTCCTTCTTGCGGCCGGTGATGCGCAGGTAGCCGTCCTCGTCGAGCGAGCCCAGGTCGCCCGAGCGGAACCATCCGTCGACGAACGCCTCGGCGGTCGCCTCCGGGTTGTTGTGATAGCCGCGGAATACCTGCGGGCCCTGGATGAGGACCTCGCCGTCGGCGTCGATCCGGAAGGCCGCCCCGGGCAGGGGCGGGCCGACCGTGCCGATCTTCGGCTTGTCGGGGACGTTGACGCACGCGGGCGCCGTCGTCTCGGTGAGGCCGTAGCCCTCGAGGACCTTGAGCCCGACGCCGCGGTAGAAGTGACCGAGGCGCTCACCGAGCGCGGCGCCGCCGGAGATGGCCCACTCGGCCTGGCCGCCGAGCGCGGCGCGGATCTTCTTGAGCACGAGGGCGTCGGCGACGGCGTGCTGCACCTTGAGGCCGAACCCGGGGCCGCTCGGCGAGTCGAGGCCGCGCGAGTAGGCGATCGCGGTCGCGGCGGCCCAGTGGAAGATCTTGCCCTTGCCGCCGGCGATGGCCTTCTGCTCGGAGCTGTTGTAGACCTTCTCGAACACGCGCGGGACGGACAAGATGAACGTCGGCTTGAAGACGGCGAGGTCCGGCAGCAGCGTCGCGGTGTCGGGGGTGTGGCCGAGCACGGTGTTGGCCGGGACGGTGAGCACGCCGATGAACCGCGCGAACACGTGCGCGAGCGGCATGAACAGGAGCGTCCGGGAACCGGGCACGCCGACGATCGCCTGGAGGCGCGCGACGGTGTTGAGCGACAGCTCGACGAAGTTGCCGTGCGTGAGCTCGGCGCCCTTGGGGCGGCCGGTCGTGCCGGACGTGTAGATGATCGTCGCGAGGTCGTCGAGGGTGGCGAGCGAGCGGCGTCGTGCGATCTCCTCGTCGGGGACGTCCGCGCCCTCGCGGACGAGCGTGTCGATCGCTCCGTCGTCGATGACGAGGGTGCGGCCGAGCGACGGGGCCTTCTTCGCGACCGAGGCGACAGCCTCGGCGTGGTGAGCGGTCTCGACGACGGCGAGGCGCACGTCTGCGTCGGAGAGGATCCACTGGACCTGCTTGGGGGACGAGGTCTCGTACATGGGCACCGTGACGCCGCCGGCGGCCCAGATCGCCCAGTCGAGGAGCGTCCACTCGTAGCGGGTGCGGGACATGATGCCGACGGACTGTCCGGGCTCGATGCCCGCTGCGACGAGGCCCTTGGCCACGGCGACGACGTGCGCCTCGAACTCGTTCGCGGTGATCTGACGCCACGGGGCGCCGTCGCCCTGCTTGACCTCGATGATCGCGTGCTGGCCGCGCTCGGCGACGCGGGTCGCGAGCATGCTGTTGATGTTGGTCGACCGATCCACCTCGACGAGGAACGGCGTACGTGCTTCGCTCATGCTGACTCCAGTGGCAGGTGGGCGTGTGTAGGTGAGACTAGCGGTATCAGGTGCTTTGTGGGGGCTTCGCGGCAATATCAGTCTCGATCGTCGCAGAGTTGAGACCTAGGTCCCACCCCCTGGAGTCTGGGCGCGCCGCGATGCCGAGCGAGGCGGGTCGCGCAAGGGTCGGACGGGTAGGTCTCACGGGCCCTCGCGTGTGGCAGGCTTTGGGCGGCAACCCCGTCACGGGGCACAGCTCTCCGGAAAGCATGAGGACAGACATATGCACGCGCTCGGTGTCGACATCGGTGGGACGAAGATCGCGGCGGGCGTCGTCGACGAGGACGGGACCCTGCTCGCGCAGGTGCGCAAGCCGACCGACCCGCGCGACGCCGCGAACATCGACCGCTCGATCGCTGAGGCCTACCAGGAGCTCTCGGCGTCGTACGAGATCAGCGCGATCGGCCTCGCTGCCGCCGGCTTCTGCAGCCCGAAGCGCGACTCGGTCCTGTTCGGGACGAACATCGCCGCATGGCGCGACTACCCTCTCGCCGCCCGCGTCGCGGAGCTGACGAACCCGGACATCCCCGTCGTCGTCGAGAACGACGCGAACGCTGCCGGCTGGGCCGAGTACCGCTTCGGTGCCGGGCGTGGCACGACGGACTTCCTCGTGCTCACGGTCGGCACCGGCCTCGGCGGCGCCGCCGTCGTCGGCGGCGAGCTCGTGCGCGGCCGCTACGGCATGGGCACCGAGGTGGGGCACATGCGCGTCGTCCCCGACGGTCGCTTCTGCGGCTGCGGCCAGGCGGGCTGCTGGGAGCAGTACTCCTCGGGCTCCGCGCTCGTCGCCGACGCACGCGCCGCACTTGTCGCCCAGGCGGACCGCGCCGAGCGGCTCCTCGAGCTCGCGGGCGGCGTCCCGCAGAACCTCACGGGCCCGATGGTGACGACGGCGGCGCACGAGGGCGACGCCCTCGCGATCGAGATCTTCGCGAACCTCGGCCAGTGGCTCGGCGCGGGCGCCGCGTCGCTCTCGGCGTTCATGGACCCCGAGGTCATCGCGATCGGCGGTGGCGTGTGCGACGCCGGGGCTGTCCTCCTCGACCCGACCGTCGCGTCGTTCGAGAAGCACCTCTCGGCGCGCACCCACCGCCCGGCGCTCGCTCGCATCGAGCTCGCGCGACTCGGCAACGAGGCGGGCATGGTCGGCGCGGCCGACCTCGCGCGCCACTGAGGGTCCCCTGACGACGCGAGAGGCGCCGACGACGGGAGTCGTCGGCGCCTCTCGCGTCGTCAGACCTGGTCGTCGGGGACGTGGTCCGGGTCGCGCCGGTGCGGCATGCGCCAGAGCAGGATCGTCACACCGAGGAGCAGGACGCCGCCCGTCACCTGGAGCCACAGCGTCGGGGTGGGCTTGGGACCGAAGACGGTCGCGAGGAGCGAGAGCATCGCGAGCACCACCGCGATCCACCCGAGCGTGAGGAACGGGTCGCCACCGAGGAGAGGCGGCGGCTCGGGAGGCTCGTAGTGGCTCTGGTCGTCCTCGAGGTCGACGACGTCGTCGGTCGCAGGGTGATCCCGCGGTCCCAAGGGGCGGACGCCGGGAGCCGTGGGGAACCTCGGTTCCGTCCTCGGGGCAGCCTGGCTCGCGGACTCGGCCCAGATCGGGTCAGACCTCAGCTGGGCGACGATGCTCGCGAACCGCGCGTCGGTGTCGTCCGCGTCGCCACTGGTCGTAGGCTCGTCGGGCGGCTCAGGAGCGTCGTCGGGCTCGACGTCCTGTGCGTCCGGTTCGTCCGCGTGGGAGTCGCGCGGCAGTTCCTCGCCATCAGGGTGGGGCGCTGCATTCGGTTCCGACATGCTGTTCACTCTAGAGTCGGTGATGCACCTCGCGAACGCAGGGCGCACGAGGAGGCAGGTTGTTCTACTGGTTGATGAAGCGTGTCTTCGCGGGCCCGTGGCTGAAGCTCTTCTTCAGGCCGTGGACGCGAGGCGTCGAGAACGTGCCCGCCGAGGGCGGCGCGATCCTCGCGAGCAACCACCTCGCGGTGATCGACTCGTTCGTGCTGCCTCTCGTGCTCGACCGGGAGATCGTCTTCATCGGCAAGTCCGAGTACTTCACGGGCACCGGGATCAAGGGGCGTCTCCAGGCCGGGTTCTTCCGCGGCGTCGGCACCATCCCGGTCGACCGCTCGGGCGGCAAGGCGAGCGAGGCCGCGCTCAACACGGGCTTGAAGCGGCTCCGTGAGGGTGGGCTCTTCGGGATCTACCCCGAAGGCACGCGCAGCCCCGACGGACGTCTGTATCGCGGGAAGACTGGCGTGGCCCGCCTCGCCCTCGAGTCCGGCGTCCCGGTCGTGCCGGTCGCCATGATCAACACCGAGGTCGCGCAGCCCCTCGGCAAGGTCCTGCCCCGTCCGGTGCGCATCGGCATCGTGTTCGGCGAGCCGCTCGACTTCTCGCGGTACCAGGGCATGCAGGAGGACCGGTTCATCCTCCGTTCGGTGACCGACGAGATCATGTACTCGCTGATGCGCCTGTCGGGCCAGGAGTACGTCGACGTCTATGCCGCGACCCAGAAGGCGCGTCTCGCTGCGGGACAAAAGACCGACGCCGGAGCGCCGACCTCAGGGCAGGCTCCTGGTGGGCGCCCGATCCCGGACGTCCAGGTTCCGGTACCTCCGTCGGAGGAACCGGGCACGTCAGTAGACTGATGGGCGTGTGCGCGACGACGTCGCGGCGCACGCGCAGATCCACCGCCCGCCCCGGCGCCGCTGAGAGCGCGGGCACGATGAGAGGTTGATGTGATGGCGGTACGCCGCGTTGCCCTGCTGACCGCGGGCGGGTTCGCCCCCTGCCTGTCCTCCGCCGTGGGCGGCCTGATCGAGCGATACACCGAGGTCGCCCCCGACGTCGAGATCATCGCCTACCAGCACGGCTACCACGGCCTGCTGACGGGGACGAAGATCGTCGTCGACGCCGAGGGTCGCGCCAAGGCGGGCATCCTGCACAAGTTCGGTGGCTCGCCGATCGGCAACAGCCGCGTGAAGCTCACCAACGCGGCCGACTGCGTCAAGCGCGGCCTCGTCCAGGAGGGCCAGGACCCGCTCAAGGTCGCTGCCGAGCAGCTCAAGGCCGACGGCGTCGACGTCCTGCACACGATCGGTGGCGACGACACCAACACGACCGCCGCCGACCTGGCTGCCTACCTCCACGAGAACGGCTACGAGCTGACGGTCGTGGGCCTGCCCAAGACGATCGACAACGACGTCGTGCCGATCCGCCAATCCCTCGGCGCATGGACCGCTGCCGAGGAGGCTGCGGGCTTCGCGGCCAACGTCATCGGCGAGCACCGATCGGGCCCGCGCATGCTGATCGTGCACGAGGTCATGGGCCGTCACTGCGGCTGGCTGACCGCCGCCGCGGCTGCGGAGTACCGCAAGTGGCTCGACCAGCAGGAGTGGGTGCCGAGCCTGGGCCTGTCGCGCGAGCGCTGGGATGTCCACGCGGTCTTCGTGCCGGAGCTCGCGCTCGACATCGAGGCCGAGGCGAAGCGCCTGCGCACCGTCATGGACGAGGTCGGCAACGTGAACATCTTCCTGTCCGAGGGTGCCGGCATGCACGAGATCGTCGCGCAGCTCGAGGCCTCGGGCGCCGAGGTCCAGCGTGACCCGTTCGGTCACGTCAAGCTCGACACGATCAACCCGGGCCAGTGGTTCGCGAAGCAGTTCGCGGAGCTCCTCGGCGCCGAGAAGACCATGGTCCAGAAGTCGGGCTACTACTCGCGTGCCGCGGCTGCGAACCCCGAGGACCTGCGCCTGATCAAGTCCATGACGGACTTCGCGGTCGAGGCTGCCCTGCGCGGCGAGTCCGGCGTTGTCGGTCACGACGAGGAGAACGGCGACCGCCTGCGCGCGATCGAGTTCCCGCGTATCGCCGGCGGCAAGGCGTTCGACGTCTCGCAGGCATGGTTCCAGGACCTTCTCGCCGGTATCGGCCAGAGCGCGGTGCCTGCGAAGTCATGACGCTCGTGGCGCACGATGCTGCGGTCGACGGGCTCGACCGCTTCCGCACGCTCGTCGCCAAGCAGCAGCCGTCCTGGCCCGACGCGGAAGCGTTGGGCCAGGCGGTTGCTCGCCTCTCGGCGGCGGCGCCCCTCGTGGTGCCCGCCGAGGCGGACCTGCTGACGACACGTCTCGCGGCCGCTGGTCGTGGTGAGGCGTTCCTCCTGCAGGGCGGGGACTGCGCGGAGACGTTCGCCGACGCGCACGCCGACCGCATCCGCAACAAGATCCGCACGATCCTCCAGATGGCGGTCGTGCTCACCCACGGCGCGAGCACGCCCGTCGTGAAGATGGGCCGCATGGCCGGCCAGTACGCGAAGCCGCGCAGCTCCGACGAGGAGACGCGGGACGGCGTGACGCTGCCCGCATACCGCGGCGACATGGTCAACGGCCACGACTTCACCCTCGAGGCGCGCCGCCCTGATCCGCAGAAGCTCGTCGAGGGCTACGAGATCTCCGCCGCGACGCTGAACGTCCTGCGGGCGTTCACGACCGGCGGATCCGCGGACCTCCGCCGCGTGCACGAGTGGAACCGCGGCTTCATGCGCAACCCGTCGTACGCGCGCTACGAGCGCACGGCCGACGAGATCGATCGTGCGATCCGCTTCATGGACGCGTGCGGCGCCGACTTCGATGCGCTGCGTACCGTCGAGATGTTCGTGAGTCACGAGGCGCTCCTGCTCGACTACGAGCGTGCGCTCACGCGGGTGGACGCGCGCAGCGGCAAGGCGTACGACACGTCGGGGCACTTCCTGTGGATCGGGGAGCGGACGCGTGACATCGACGGGGCTCACGTGGAGTTCCTCTCGCGCGTGTCGAACCCGATCGGCGTGAAGCTCGGCCCGACGACGTCGGCTGACGACGCGATCGCGCTCATCGAGAAGCTCAACCCGGCCGGGCGGCCAGGTCGCCTGACGTTCATCACACGCATGGGTGCGGGCCGCATCCGTGAGGCGCTGCCGCCGCTCGTGGCAGCGGTCCGCGACCACGGCTCGCCCGTGACGTGGGTGACCGACCCGATGCACGGCAACACGATCACCTCGGACAGCGGCTACAAGACCCGCCGGTTCGACGACGTGCTCGACGAGGTGCGCGGCTTCTTCGAGGTCCACCGCGCCGCCGGGACGGTGCCCGGCGGCCTGCACGTCGAGCTCACCGGTGATGACGTGACCGAGGTGCTCGGCGGCAGCGAGGAGATCGACGACGCGGGCCTCGCGCTGCGTTACGAGACGCTCGTCGACCCGCGGCTCAACCACCAGCAGAGCCTCGAGATGGCGTTCCAGGTCGCGGAGATGCTCCGCGGCTGAGCCAGCGCACGACGAAGGGGCGCCGAGAATCTCGGCGCCCCTTCGTCATGTTCCGACGAGAGCTGGGCCCGACCGTCGCTGTGGCTCACTCAGGAGAGCGTCAGGCGGCTCAGAAGATCGTCAGCGAGACGGTCGTGCCCTTGGGCACCTTGACGCCAGGGTCGACGCTCTGGAAACGGACCTTGCCGAGGAACCCGCCCCAGGCGAACTGGTCCTCGGGGACGAGGTCGTACTTCTCGAGCTCGGCGTGCGCGGCGTCGGTGTCCATGCCGCGGACGTCGGGTACCTCGACGAGGGGGCGTCCCTTCGACACGGTGATCGTGATCGTGTCCGTGCGCTTCGCCTGGGCTGACGGCTCGATCGACTGTGCGACGACGCGGCCCTCGGCGACGGTCTCCGAGAAGTCCTTCTTGACCTTGACCTTGAGGCCGAGGTTCTTGAGCACGGTCGTCGCGTCCTCACGGGTCGAGTTGACGACCTGAGGGACGGTGACGGGCGCCGGGCCGTCGGAGACGGTGAGCACGACGGGCGTGTAGTGCGGGATCGCCTCCCCGCCCTGGTGCGAGACCTTCATGACCTGTCCGGCGGGGATCTTGTCGTCGTAGACGCGATCGTCGGGGCCGACCGTGAGCCCGGTCGCCTCGATCGCCGCGGCGGCCTCGTCCCGGGACATGCCCACGAGCTTGTCAGGCAGGACGAACGTCTCGACGCCGAGGGACACCACGAGCTCGACGGCACCGCCGCGCTTGATCTCCTCGCCCTCGGCAGGCTTCGTCTCGACGACGGCACCCTTGGCGATCGCGTCGTCGTACCGCTCGGTGACGGTGTGGTCGAGATCGAGGCCCGTGAGCATGTCGATGGCGGCCTGCTGCTCCTGACCGGCGAGGCCGGTCGGGACGTTCGTGTAGGCGCCAGGTCCGTAGCCCGTCCACCAGACGGTCACACCGCCAGCGACCGCGGCGAGCAGCACGAACGTGAGGAGCGCGACGAGGATGCGGTGCCGGCGACGCTGGCGTGCCTTCGCGGGGGCAGCGGCCTCGTCCTCGGCGTTGCTGGGGACGCCGATGGGTAGCGCGATCGTCGTGCCTGACGCCGCACCCGCGGCTCCGACCGCGAGAGCCTGCGTCACTGCGTCGTGCGGGCTCGTCGCGACGGCGGGCTGCTCGCCCGTGGTGGGCGGCGGGGGCACGGGCGGGAGCGCCGTCTCGTCCGAGCTGTCGGACGGCGACGCGGGGGTCTCGGCCGCGTCGTCGTCCTCGTCGTCAGGTTCCGCGGGCGACGGGACGGCCGGGGCCGTCGTCGGCGGTGCGACCACGGCGCGTCGGTCGAGGTCGCTCGCGTCGAGGCTCGCACGCGTGCGGCGCACGAGCTCGAGGGCGGCCGTCGCGTCGGTCGGGCGGTCCTCAGGAGCGCGTGCGGCGAGCGCGCACACGAGCTCGTCGATCTCCTGGGGGAGCCAGCTGACGAGCGACGACGGTGCGGTGATGTCGGTGTTGACGTGCTTGTACGCGACCTGGATCGGCGTGTCGCCGGTGTGTGGCTGGCTGCCCGTGAGCATCTCGAAGAGGAGGATGCCGACGGCGTAGACGTCGGTGCGGGCGTCGCACGTACCGGTGAGGATGATCTCGGGGGCGAGGTAGGCCACCGTGCCGAACACGGTGCCCGTCGCGGTCGACGTCACCTCGGTGACGGCGCGGGCGAGGCCGAAGTCCGCGACCTTGACCCGCCCGTCCTCGGCGATGAGCACGTTCTCGGGCTTGATGTCGCGGTGCACGAGGTTGCTGCGGTGCGCGGTCGCGAGCGCGTCGAGCACCGACTCGACGATCGAGAACGCGTGGCGCACCTCGAGCGCCCCCTCGGTCACGAGCGTGTGGCGCAGGTTGGTCCCGTCGATGAACTCCATCGTCAGGTAGCTCGTCTCGCCGTCGAGCCCCTGGTCGAAGACGGCGACGAGGCCGGGATGCGTGAGCCGAGCAGCTGCGCGGGCCTCACGGCGGAAGCGCGAGATGAAGTCGGCGCCGTCGGCGCCGTCGGCGAGGTGCGGGTGCATGACCTTGAGCGCGACGTCACGGTCGAGCCTGCGGTCGGTGGCGAGGTAGACCGTCGCCATCCCGCCGCGGGCGATCCTGGACACGACGCGGTAGCGCCCGTCGACAAGCTTGCCGACGAGCGGATCGGTCAGAGTGGCTCCCACGCCTGCGAGTCTAGGGCTCCGGGTGTGATGAAGCCGTGAAGCGACGCGGCACGTCGGTCGAGGCCTCGTGCGTCTACGGTTGGGGCATGAACGGAACTGACCCGGTGGGCGAGTGGCTCACGATCCCTGATGTCGCCGAGCTTCTCGACACGGACCTCAGCAAGGTGCGCGGCCTGCTGCACGAGCGCAAGATCGTCGGCGTGAAGCGGGGGGAGCGGTCGATCTTCCAGGTGCCCGCCAAGTTCTTCGTGCCGGCGCACATGGCGAACCCGGCGGACGTCGGCCCGGCGCCCGAGAACGCCGAGGACGTCAAGCACGTCGTCCTCGCGTCGCTGCCCGGCACTTTTGTCGTGCTGACGGACCTGGGCTTCTCGGACGAGGGGATCATCGACTGGCTGTTCACGGTCGAGGACTCGATCGGCGCTGCGCCGATCGACGCGCTGCGTCAGGGACGCAAGTCTGAGGTGCGACGGGTCGCCCAGGCCCTCCTGTGATGGACGGGCGTCGCGCCGGTCAGGCGCGACGCTCGACCGCCGCGTAGCCCAGCGCGCGCAGCATCGATGCCGGCTCGGCGTCGAGCTCGAGCGCGTCGAGCGCCGCGAAGGCCTGGTCGCTCAGCTCCGCGACGAGGTGCTCGACGTAGGACAGCGCGCCCGTCCGCTCGAAGATCTCGCGCAGCGAGGCGACGTCCGCGTCGCTGAGTGCGTCGGCGCCGAGGGCACCGCGCAGCTCGGTCTCCTCGGCAGGGGTCGCATCCGCGAGAGCGCGGGCCAGCATGACGGTGCGCTTGCCCTCGCGCAGGTCGTCACCGGCGGGTTTCCCGGTGACGGCCGGGTCGCCGAAGACGCCGAGCACGTCGTCGCGGAGCTGGAACGCCTCGCCGAGGGGAAGGCCGAAGCGGCGCACTGCGTCGAGCCGGTCGTCGTCCGCGCCGGCGGCCGCGGCGCCGAGGGTGAGCGGGTGCTCGACGGAGTAGCGGGCCGACTTGGAGCGGATGACGGCGCGGGCGCGGCGCTCGGCCTCGGCGGCGTCCTCGGTCCAGGGGCTCACCTGGTTGAGGACGTCGAGGTACTGGCCGATCGTGACCTCGGTGCGCATCTCGGAGTAGATCGCGCGGACGCCGGGGTAGACGTCGTCGGGCAGGTGCGTCAGGGCGTCGACGAGCTGGTCGTCGCTCGCGACGAGCGCGAGGTCGCCGAGGAGGACCGCCGCGGAGAGGCCGAACTGGTTCGAGTCGCCTGGCCAGCCCTGCGCGCGGTGGACCCGCGCGAAGTGGACGTGCGCGGTGGGGTGGCCGCGGCGGGTGTCGGACTTGTCCATGACGTCGTCGTGGAAGAGAGCGGCGGCCTGGAACAGCTCGAGGCTCGCGCCGATGCGCAGCACGCCTTCACGCTCGGACGAGTCGAGCGTGCCGCCGTGGCCGCGCCACGCCCAGTAGGCGAACGCGGCGCGCAGGCGCTTGCCCCCGGAGAGCATGCGCCCCATCGCGTCGTAGAGGGGGAGCGTCTCCGGCCCGTGCTGGGCCTCGTGGTCGAACCGGGCCGAGGTCAGGTAGTCGGCGACGATCTCGTCGACCCGGGGGCGTACGTCTTCGCGGTCCACGAGGGCGAGGGTGCTCATGCGCCCACACTAGCCGCGGAGCGTGACGCGGCAGGCGTCCGACGTGGCCGCTTGCCTGCCCACAGCGGCGGGGGTGGGGGATCCAGGTCCACGTTCGGCCTGGGGGCCGCGCGCTGCGACCGCGTACCGGGGTCACCTGAGGTCATGACCACCCCGAAGACGATCCGTGCGACCGAGCCCCGTGAGCTCCTCGCCCTCATCCCGTTCCAGCTTGGCTTCCACCCGACCGACTCGGTCGTGCTCGTGAGCCTGCGCCCGCCGCGCAGGCGCGTCGGCATGATGGCCCGCGCCGACGTCGCCGACCTTGCGGCCGACGGCATGGGGGAGCAGCTCTCCCGCAACCTTGCCGCGCACCTCGCGTCGGACGGCGCCGTGGGTGTCGTGCTCGTCCTCTACGTCGACGACCTTGCGGTCGGTCTCGAGGGCACGGCCGCGACGGCGGTCGGGCGGCTGGCTGACGCCGCCTCGGAGGCTGCGCCCGTGGACGGTCTGTGGGCCGTGACCACCTCGGGCTACCACCGGCTCTCGCGGGGCCTCGACGTGGTCGAGTCGTTCCCGATCGACGATCTCGCTGGCTCGCAGGTGGGTTCGGAGATGGTGTACCTCGGCTCTGCGGTCGCGGAGAACCGGGCCGCGCTCGGGCGGCTGCCCGTCGCCCCGGCGTCCTCCCGGCGCACGGCGGAACGTGCGGCCCGTGAGTGGCGCGCGCGCCGCGAGGAGCCGGCCTGGGAGGAAGAGTCGGTCCGGCTGTGGCGTCGCGAGCAGCGGCGCGACGGCGGACCTGCAGCCGCGCCGGGGCGCCCGACGGCGTGGGGCCGCCTCGCGGCCGCGCTCGAGGACGTGACGGTCCGGGACGCCGTCCTGATCTCGCTCGTCCCGGAGGCTGACGGCTTCCCTGACATCTCGTACGGGACGGCGCTCGACGACGAGCGGGTCGCGTGGGCGATCTCGGCGATCGTCGACCCGACGGTGGGCGTCCCCCCGACACCCGAGGTGTGCGAGCCGTCGCGCGCGCTCCTCAAGCACGTCGCGTCGCACTCTCGCGACGGCTCGCCCGGCGCCCTCACGCTCCTCGGTGTCATCGCCTGGTGGGAAGGAGGCGGCGCGGAGGCGCGCATCTGGATCGACCGTGCGCTCGAGGTCGAGCCCGGATACCGTCTCGCGCTGCTGATCTCCCAGGCGCTCGACGCCGGGATGCCGCCGGGGTGGGTCCGAGCGAGCAGGCCGATCTGACGGGCGAGGGTGGGCGGGCAGGACGGCGGAGGACCGGGGGCGCGGGAATATCGGGGCTGCGGGGGGAGTTGACGTGACCGTCAAAGCGCCCCGTACCAGGGTCGCGGGCCCCGTCGGGGCTCGTGATCCAGGTGCCTCGGGCTATAATGGTAGGTAGCGACGCCCGCACGATTCACAGCGGGATACCGCGCCTGCCCCGCTCCTGTGCTCCATGCCGAAAGGTCTTCTGTGGCGTCCACACCTTCGAATCCCGCACTTCCGCGCGAGTTCGAGCACCCTGCTCTGCAGGACATCGTCCGCCGTGGCTCCGGTGCTGGCAGCATCGACGCCGAGAGCTTCCGCGAGGCCTGCGAGGCCGCTGGCGTCGCGGACGCGAAGCGGCTCAAGGCGATCTACCGCGCGCTCGCGATGATCGGCATCGAGGTGGCTATGCCGGTCGCCCCGGCCAAGGTTGCCGCTGCGGCGTCGCCGCGCGCGACGTCGACGACCGCTCGCGCGACCAAGACGACCGCCGCCAAGACCACGGCGGCCAAGACGACTCGCGCGAAGAAGGCGACCGTCGCTGCAGAGCCTGAGGTCGAGCCCGAGATCGAGGACCTCGACGACGTGCTCGAGGCCGACGTCGAGGAGGCGCCTGTCGCGAAGGCGCCGCGCGCGGCGGCCAAGAAGACGACGACGCGTTCGCGTGCCAAGAAGGCCGATCCTGTCGACGAGGCTGTCGCAGCCCCCGACGAGGAGCCCGAGGCTGAGGAGCCTGCCGCCAAGGAGGAGACCCCCGAGGACGGCGCGACCGGCTTCGTCTACTCCGACGCGGACGACGACGACGCTCCTGCCCAGCAGGTCGTGACCGCCGGCGCTACCGCCGACCCGGTCAAGGACTACCTCAAGCAGATCGGTAAGGTCGCGCTCCTCAACGCGGAGCAGGAGGTCGACCTGGCCAAGCGCATCGAGGCGGGCCTGTTCGCCGAGGAGAAGCTTGCCGAGGGCGGCGAGATCGAGCCCAAGCACCGCCGCGAGCTCGAGTGGATCGCGGGCGACGGCCGTCGCGCGAAGAACCACCTCCTCGAGGCCAACCTGCGTCTCGTCGTCTCGCTCGCCAAGCGTTACACGGGTCGCGGCATGCTCTTCCTGGACCTGATCCAGGAAGGCAACCTCGGCCTGATCCGCGCGGTCGAGAAGTTCGACTACACCAAGGGCTACAAGTTCTCGACGTACGCGACGTGGTGGATCCGCCAGGCGATCACGCGTGCGATGGCCGACCAGGCCCGCACCATCCGTATCCCGGTGCACATGGTCGAGGTCATCAACAAGCTTGCGCGCGTCCAGCGCCAGATGCTCCAGGACCTGGGCCGCGAGCCCACGCCGGAGGAGCTGGCCAAGGAGCTCGACATGACCCCCGAGAAGGTCGTCGAGGTCCAGAAGTACGGTCGCGAGCCCATCTCGCTGCACACCCCGCTCGGCGAGGACGGCGACTCCGAGTTCGGTGACCTCATCGAGGACTCCGAGGCTGTCGTCCCCGCGGACGCGGTCAGCTTCACGCTCCTGCAGGAGCAGCTGCACCAGGTGCTCGACACGCTCTCCGAGCGTGAGGCCGGCGTCGTGTCCATGCGCTTCGGCCTGTCCGACGGGCAGCCCAAGACGCTCGACGAGATCGGCAAGGTCTACGGGGTCACTCGTGAGCGCATCCGTCAGATCGAGTCCAAGACGATGTCGAAGCTGCGTCACCCGAGCCGCTCTCAGGTGCTGCGCGACTACCTCGACTGAGCACCCGCTCGACCAGCGTCCCGACGGCGCCCGCCACCACAGCGGGCGCCGTCGGCGTCTCCCGGGGCAGGCCAGCGTCCCCACGACAGGTGTGCGGCGCGTGGCCGCCGCGGGCCCTCACGACGAGAGGCCCCGGCGTCGTCCCGGGGACGACAGAAGGACCCCCGCACCAGCGGTGCGGGGGTCCTTCTCGTCTGGGGCCGCGCGCGGACCATCGCCCGCGCGCTGTGCCGGGTCAGTGCTGGGCTGCGCCCGCGCCTGCGCCGTGCTCCTCGAGGAGACGGTCCGTCTCGTCCTGGATCTCCACGGCGATCTCGGTGTACGCAGCGGCGTGCTCGCGCGAGTGGTGCGCGCAGAAGAGGAGCTCGCCGACGGGCAGGGTGACCCGCACGTAGGCCTGAGCGCCGCACCGGTCACAACGGTCAGCCACGGTGAGAGGGGTGGTCGTCGTCATGTTCATGTGTCCAGTCAACCAGAGCGCAGCGCGACCGCCCGGCGGAAAGGGCCGATATTCGCCACCGGCGTACATGACGGCGCTCACGTCTCGGCGTCTGGACGGCGCGGGTACGCGGAGCACGGCGCACCACCGCCTACAGTAGGGAACCGTGTCGACAGCCACGATCGAGTCATACAGCGCCCGCCACCTCTCCGTCCTCGAGGGGCTCGAAGCGGTGCGCAAGCGTCCCGGCATGTACATCGGCTCCACGGACTCGCGCGGCCTCATGCACTGCCTGTGGGAGATCATCGACAACTCGGTCGACGAGGCACTCGGAGGGCACTGCTCGAGCATCGAGGTGACCCTGCACGCTGACTCGTCGGTGACGGTCGCCGACGACGGCCGTGGCATCCCCGTGGACATCGAGCCCAAGACGGGGCTGAGCGGTGTCGAGGTCGTCTTCACCAAGCTGCACGCGGGCGGCAAGTTCGGGGGCGGCTCGTACGCGGCGTCGGGCGGTCTGCACGGCGTCGGCGCGTCCGTCGTCAACGCGCTCTCGTCGCGGCTCGACGTCGAGGTGGACCGCGGCGGCAAGACGCACCGCATGACGTTCCACCGCGGGGAGCCGGGCGTCTTCGACGACCCTCGCACGGGCCCGACGCCGGACGCGCAGTTCACGCCGTTCGTCGCGAAGTCCGAGCTCACGGTCTCCGGCAAGGTCCCGCGCGGCCGCACCGGCACGCGCGTGCGCTACTGGGCGGACCGGCAGGTCTTCCCGAAGACTGCCGTCTTCTCCTACGAGGACCTGGTCGCGCGCATCCGCCAGACGACGTTCCTCGTCCCCGGGCTCTCGGTCACGCTGCGCGACGAGCGCGGGCTGCCCGGCACGCCCGGAGCCGACGGCCCGCACACGGAGACGTTCCTGCACACCGGTGGCACGGTCGACTTCGTCGACTTCCTGGCGCCTGATGCGCCCGTCACGCAGACGTGGCGCCTGACAGGTTCGGGGACGTTCACGGAGACGGTCCCGGTCCTCGACGACAAGGGGCACATGAACCCGCAGGACGTCGAGCGCGAGTGCGAGGTCGACGTCGCGCTGCGCTGGGGCGGCGGGTACGACACGAACGTCAAGACGTTCGTCAACATCATCGCGACGCCCAAGGGCGGCTCTCACCTCGCCGGGTTCGAGGCGGGCCTGCTCAAGCTGGTGCGCAAGCAGGTCGAGGCGAACGCGCGCCGTCTGAAGGTGTCGACGAAGGACGCGGCCGAGCGCATCGAGAAGGACGACATCCTCGCGGGGCTCACCGCGGTCGTCACGGTGCGGCTCGCCGAGCCGCAGTTCGAGGGCCAGACGAAGGAGGTGCTCGGCACGGCGCCGGTGCGCCAGATCGTCGCGAAGGTCATCGAGCAGGAGCTCGGCGCGATCCTCACGTCGTCCAAGCGGGACGACAAGGCGCAGGCGTCGCTCCTGCTCGACAAGGTCGTCGCGGAGATGCGTGCGCGCATCTCGGCGCGCAAGCAGAAGGAGATCTCGCGCCGCAAGAACGCGCTCGAGACGTCCTCGCTGCCGGCGAAGCTCGCGGACTGCCGCAGCGACGACGTCGAACGCTCTGAGCTGTTCATCGTCGAGGGTGACAGCGCGCTCGGCACGGCCAAGCTCGCGCGGTCCTCGGACTTCCAGGCGCTCCTGCCGATCCGCGGGAAGATCCTCAACGTCCAGAAGGCGTCGATCACCGACATGCTGCGCAACGCGGAGTGCGCGGCGATCATCCAGGTCATCGGCGCGGGCTCGGGTCGGTCGTTCGAGCTGGAGAGCGCCCGCTACGGCAAGATCGTCATGATGACGGACGCCGACGTCGACGGCGCGCACATCCGCACCCTGCTGCTGACGCTGTTCTACCGGTACATGCGACCGCTCGTGGAGGCCGGCCGCGTGTTCGCGGCGGTGCCGCCGCTGCACCGCATCGAGGTGATCGGCGCGGGAGCCAAGAAGAACGAGTACATCTACACGTACTCGGAGGCCGAGCTGCGGGCGACGCTCAAGAAGCTCGACAAGGCCGGCAAGCGCTACAAGGACGACATCCAGCGCTACAAGGGCCTCGGTGAGATGGACGCGAACCAGCTCGCGGAGACGACCATGGACCCGCGCCACCGGACGCTGCGCCGCGTGACGCTCGAGCACGCGCAGGCCGCCGAGACGGTCTTCGAGCTGCTCATGGGCTCCGACGTCGCGCCGCGCAAGGAGTTCATCGTCGCGGGCGCGCAGGGGCTCGACCGGACGCGCATCGACGCCTGAAATCTCTCGACGGGCGGGCCGTCCGCAGGGCACGGTGGGCTTCATGGACCTGCACCCGTCGCTGCGCTGGCGCGCGCTCACGCCCCAGGACGCCACGACCCTGCTCGCGCTCGAGAACGCGATCGAGGAAGCGGCTGACCTGCCGTACCGGATGTCGCTCGCCGAGATGGAGGACGAGCTCGGTGCGCCGTGGCGCAACCTGGCCGAGGAGACGATCGTCGGGCTCGACGACGACGGCGTCGCCCGCGCATGGATCGAGCTGCTCGCACCGCCCGACGACGAGTCGGAGCGTCGCGTGCTCGTCTTCGGCGGGGTGCACCCGCAGTGGCGGGGACGCGGCATCGGGCGGGCTCTCGTGCCGTGGGCGCTCGAGCGCGCGCAGGCGCTCGTCGCCGCGCACCCGGCCGGCGACCAGGTGCCCTGGCGCATCGGCGTCTTCCTCAGCGTCGACGACGCGGCCGCACGGCGCCTGTACGAGCGCGCCGGGCTCGCGCCGCTGCGGCACTACGCGCTGCTGCGCCGCGACCTGTCCGTCGCGCTTCCAGACGTCGCGGCGGCAGACGGCGTCGTCGTCGAGCCGTGGACAGCGGACGTCGAGGAGGAGGTGCGGCTCGCGCACAACGCCGCGTTCGCCGACCACTGGGGGTCGCAGCCGCAGGGCGCGGAGCGGTGGCTCGAGCAGCGGTGGGCGTTCGTGCGGGAGTGGAGCCTCGTCGCACGCGACACGCAGGCGCCCGGGGCGCCGGTCGTGGGCTACCTGAAGTCGGAGAAGCTCCCGGACGACTGGCCCGCACAGGGCTTCACGAGCGCGTACGTCGACATCCTCGGGGTGGTGCGCGAGGCGCGCGGCCGAGGCGTCGCGAGCCTTCTTCTCGCCCGGGCGATGGCGCTGTATGCGGCGGAGGGGATCGAGTACGCGACCCTCTCGGTGGACACGGCGAACCCGACGGGCGCGTTCCAGCTCTACGAACGGCTGGGCTTCGAGGCGTACCACCGCCGCGTGCACCTCGCGCTGACGTCGGACGGCGCGTGAGGGCCGGCGCGCTCGCACTCTTCAGCAGGTGACAGACCGTCACGTAAGGTGGGCCCACTCGACGACGAGGAGGACCCGTGCGCGCCAACACCCTGGTCAGCACCACCGCGGCGGTCGCCGCGACCGTGTCGATCGTCCACCTGGCTGCCCAGCTCACGGATCGCGACGGGCTCGCTGACGTCACGCAGGTGATGCTCATGCCCACCGTCGCGGGCTGGCTCGCCGCCCGGACGTCGGGAGCGCCGCGGCCGCGGATCGTGCGTCGCTTCCTCCTGGGCCTCGGGTTCTCCTGGCTCGGCGACACCGCGCCGCGGTTCCTCGACGGTGACGCGGGGTTCCTCGCGATGGTCGGGTTCTTCCTCGTCGCGCAGGTCGTGTACGCGTCGGCGTTCTGGCCGCTGCGTCAGGGCAGCGCGGCGGTGCGCGCCCCGTGGTCGTTGCTCGCGTACGCGGCCGCGCTCGTGATGATCGTCGCGCTGTGCGCCGGCGAGGCCGGCCCGCTGCTGCCGGCGCTGCTCGTGTACGCGGGTGCGCTCGTGACGACGTCGGTCCTCGCATGGGGTGCGGGGCCGGTCGCGGGCGTCGGCGGTGTCGTGTTCCTCGCGTCCGACGCGATGATCGGCCTGCGGGCGTTCGCGCCGTCGTTCGACCCGCCGCAGGAGGGATTCCTCATCATGTCGACGTACATCGCGGCGCAGGTGCTCCTCGCGCACGCCGTCGCGCAGCACGCGCAGCCGGGGAGGGCCGGTACGCGGACACCTCTGCCGCGTGCTCGCGCTGCTCGCTAGAGTCGGCGTCGGACGCAGGACGATGGCCCCAGAGGGGGACTGCGCCACCGCCGGGCGAACGCCCGCGCCTCGACGACCCCTCACCGAAAGGCCACCCATGCGCACCTCGCGCCCGACCGCCCGCACCGCGGCGGTCCTGCTCGCCACCGCTCTCGTCCTGCCGCTCGCCGCGTGCGGCGACTCGTCCGCCCAGGAGCCGACGGCGTCGGCCACCTCCGCCACCCCTGCTCCCTCTGCGACGGAGACGCAACCAGCGTCGAACGCGCCCGAGGACGTCGCGAAGGCCGCGCTCGCGTGGCTCGCGGCGACCGAGCTCACGGACGGGCTGTTCGTCACCGAGTTCGACGGCACGGCCTACCCCGACCAGGGCCTCACGCTCGACGTGCTCGTCGCCGCTCTCGCCGCGGGTGACCGCACGTTCGCCAATGAACTCGCTGGCGCGTTCAGCACCCCCGTGGTCGACACGTACGCGGGCGACGGCGAGACGACCGGCTATGCAGGATCGACCGCGAAGGGCGCTGTGGTGCTGGGCGCTGTCGGACTCACGCAGGCCCTCACTCTGGATGCACGCCTTGCCACGTACGTCACGGAGTCCGGCCGCATCTCCGACCTGGGCGCCGACGACTACTCGTCGACCGTGAGCCAGTCGTGGGGCGTGCTCGCGCTGGCCCGTCCGGTCGCCCTCGCGAACGACGGCGGCACCGAGCGACTGACGCGGGCCGCGTCGTACCTCGCTGCGCAGCAGTGCGACGACGGCTCGTTCCCCGCGGTGCTCGACGCCGAGGAGTGCGTCGGCGACGTGGATTCGACGGCGTTCGCGCTCTCCGCGCTCACGGGCTACACCCGCTCGGGCGCGACGGACCTCGACGAGGCCGTCACGACGCAGGCCGCCGAGTGGCTCGCCGCTGCGGCGACCGAGGTCGACGGGGGACGCGCCTGGGTGACCGGTGAGCCGGCTGTGGCGAACACGAACTCGGCGGGCGTCGCGCTCGTCGCGCTCACGGACGCCGCGTCCACGGACCCGGTCGTCGGCGAGGCGCGCGCCTGGCTCGCGTCGCAGACCGTCGCGGCCGGCGACGGCCTCGCCATCACGTTCGACGGCACCGCGCCCGACGCCCGCGCGTCCGCGCAGGCTGTGCCCGCGCTGCTCGGCTCGGGTCTGTTCGACCTCGTGGGGGCTGAGGGCTGATGCGCAGGCTCGCCGTCGCGGCGCTCACGGCCGCGCTTGCGCTCGGGCTCGCGCCCGCCGCGGGCGCGGCTGGGGTGGCCGCGACGGCGTCGGGTCCCGCTCGCACGGCCTCGGACGGTCAGACCTACGGGGGGTGCCTGGGCGTGACGATCGTCGTCGACCATGGCGACCTGGACGCTGACGGGCAGCCCGGCGGCGTGATCCAGTGCGAGCCGACGACCGGGCGCGCCCTCGACGTGCTGCAGGCCGCGGGCGTCAAGCTCGAAGGCACCGCCTCGATGGGGCTCGCGTTCGTGTGCCGCGTCGAGGGGCGGCCAGCCGCCGACGAGGTCATCGCACTGCCGGACGGTTCGACGCGCACCGAGTCGTGCCAGCGCACTCCTCCCGCGAGCGCGTACTGGTCGCTGTGGGTCGCGACGTGGGACTCGCAGGCCGACGAGTGGACGTACGCGACCTCGGGAGTTGGCGACATCCAGCTGGGTGCGCGGGACGCGATCGCGCTCGTGTACGCCGTCGGACGGGACGAGGGGCTGCCGCCGCTCATGTCTCCGGAGAAGGCGCGTTGGCTCGAGCTGCCGAGCGGCTGGGAGGGGCGCGTCCCCGCGGGTGACGTGGACGGTGACGGTGACGGGCCCGCGGTGACTGTGTACGCCGGTGGCGCGCTGCTGCTCGTCCTCGTCGGGGCCGCGGTGGTGCTCGCGGCGCGACGTCGGCGCCGACGATGACGTCCGTGCACCTGAGGAGCGTCCACCCGGGCGCGTGGTGGTTGTGGGCGGCCGGCGTGGCGGTGGCGGCGACGGCGACGACGAACGTGCTGCTGCTCGCGCTGCTCGGCGCGGTCGTGCTGCTCACCGTGGCGGTGCACCGTCCGGAGGGCGCGCGGGGCTTCGGCGTGTACCTCGCGGTGGCGGGCGCCGTGGTCGTGGTGCGGGTGCTCGCGCACGTCGTGCTCGCGACGCCCGGCGTGCACGTGCTGGTGGACCTGCCGGCGTTCGACGTCGGGCCGCTCACCCTGCTCGGACCTGTGACGCGAGAAGCGCTCCTCGCCGGGACTGCAGGTGGGCTGCAGCTCGCGGTGCTGATCCTCGCCGTCGGCGCGGCGCACACGATCGCTGACGCCGCGGGCCTGCTCCGGCACGCGCCCGCCGCGCTCGGGCCGATCGCCACCGCGGCCGTCATCGCCGTGTCGACGTTCCCGTCGCTCGTGCGGTCCGTCCTCGACACGCGCGACGCGCTGCGCTTGCGCGGCGTGACGCTCACCGGGCGCGGGGCGCGCGACCGGCACGTGCTCGAGCGCGTCGTCGTGCCCGTGCTCGCGGGGGCCGTCGAGCGGTCGTTCGCGATCGCGACCGGGATGGAGGCGCGCGGTTTCGGGGCGACGCATGCTGTCACGCGTGGCGCCGCGCCGCTCACCGTCGGGGCTGTCGGGGCGGCGGGGGCGGCGCTGCTCGCCGTGCTCGATCCGGCGTGGCCGCGGTGGTCCGCGCCTGCGCTCGCGCTGCTCGCGGGCGTGCTGACGTGGCTCGCGCTGCGCGGCGGTGCCGAGGGGCGGCGCACGACGCTGTACCGGCCGCCGCGGTGGACGCCCGTGTCGCTCGGGCTCGTCGCGTGCGGGGCGGTGGGCGCTGCGCTCGTCGCGACGGCGTCGGTCGCGGTGCGGGTGCCGGTGCCGGACGCGTGGCTCGCGCTCTCGGGCGGCTTGCTCGTCGGGGTCGTCGTCGCGGCAGTGCCGGCGTTCGTGGGACTCGTGCTGCCGGAGGGTGGGACGGCTGCGCGGCCGACGCGCACGGATCTCGTCGCGCCCCTCGCGCGTGAGGCGGAGGCGCCGACGGGCGCCGCGCCCCTGCGCGGTCCCGTGGCGGTGGCGCGGTGATCCAGCTCGAGGACCTGACGGTCTCGATCGGCGACCGCACGCTGCTCGACGGCGTCACGACGGACGTCGCCGAGGGCGACGTGGTGCTGCTCGCCGGGCCGACCGGCGTCGGCAAGACGACGCTGCTGCGCACCCTGGCGGGGCTGCGCGACGGGACGGACGTGCGCGCGGCGGGCGCCGTGCGCGTCGGTGGGCGGGACGTGCTGCACGTGCCCGCGCGCGACCGAGCGGACGTGACCGGGTACGTGGGGCAGGACCCGCTCGCGTCGTTCGTGACGGCGCACGTCGAGACGGAGCTCGCCTTCGGCCTCGAGCAGCAGGGCGTGGCGCCCGCGACGATGCGACGCCGCGTCGAGGACACGCTCGACCTGCTCGGCCTCGCGGCACTGCGCGACCGTCGGCTCGACACGCTGTCGCTCGGGCAGGCGCAGCGCGTCGCGCTCGGCGCGGTGCTCGTGTCGGAGCCGTCGGTGCTGCTGCTTGACGAGCCGACGTCGGCGCTCGACCCGGTCGCTGCCGACGACGTGGTGGGCGCGCTGCGGCGACTCGCCCGGGACGTCGGGCTCACCGTGGTGGTCGCGGAGCACCGGCTCGAGCGGCTGCTCGGCGTCGCGGACCGCGTGTGGCACCTGCCCGGCGACGGGACGCTCACGGCGGGCGGGCGCGAGGCTCTGCACGGGACGCCGCAGGCGCCGCCGCTCGTACGGCTCGCTGACGTCGCCGGGTGGGGCGCGGTGCCGCGCGACGTGCGCGAGGCGCGGGCCGCGTTCCTCGCGGAGCCGGGGCGGATCGAGGTGCGGACGCCTGCGGCGCCGGTGCCGCCGGGACCTGCTGCGGTGCGCGCGCGGCGCGTGGAGGTGCGGCGGGGGAGCGCCGTCGTCGTGCGCGGGCTCGACCTCGAGCTGCGCGCGGGCGAGGTGACCGTGCTCATGGGACGCAACGGCGCAGGGAAGTCGACGCTGCTGCGCGCGTTCGCGGGGGCGCTGCCGCACCGGGGGCGGCTCGAGGTTGACGGCGTGGACCCCGCGCGGCTCGGTGCGGCTGAGGCGCGGCGGCACGTCGTGCTCGTGCCGCAGGAGGTGGGCGCGCTGCTGTTCACGGACTCCGTCGCGGCGGAGTGCGCGTCCGGGGACCTTGACGCCGGGGCGCCTGCCGGGACGACGCGGAGCCTCCTGGACACGCTCGTGCCGGGGATCTCCGCGGACGCGCACCCGCGCGACCTGTCGGAGGGGGAGCGCCTCGCGCTCGTCGTCGCGATCCAGCTCGCCGCCGGCGCGGGCGTGCTGCTGCTCGACGAGCCGACGCGCGGCCTCGACACGCCCGCGCGGCACGCGCTCGTCGCGGCGTTGCGGTCGCGGGCCGCGGCTGGAGCGACGGTCGTGCTCGCGACGCACGACGTCGAGACGGCCGCCGAGGCCGCTGACCGGGTCGTGGTGCTCGCCGACGGCGATGTCATCGCGGACGGGCCTGCGCGCGAGGTGCTCACCGGGTCGATGGCCGGGGCGCCGCAGGTGGCGCGCGTCGTCCGGCCCCTGCCCGCGCTCACGGTGGGGGAGTTGCAGCGGGCTGGTGCGGGCGCGGGTGCCGAGGCGCGGGACGGTGCTGAGGCGCGGGACGGTGCTGAGGCGCGGGACGGTGCGGCGGCTGGCGAAGGTGCGTTCGGGCTCGCGGGCGGGGGACTGCCGTGAGTGCTCCGGCCGCTGCCGAGCCCCCTGCGGCGGGCGGCTCACGGGTGACGCGGGACAGCGCGCGGTGGGTGTCGCGCGGGCTCGTGCTGCTGACGAGCGTCCTCGGTGCGGTGATGCTCGGCTGGCCGCTCGTCGGGGCGGCCCTGCCGCGGGCGGACGGGCAGAGCGCGCCGTGGCTCGTCGTCGTGCTCCTGCCCCTCGTGCTGGCCGCCGCGCTGGCCGCGGTGACGCGCGACCGGCCGGACCCGCGCTCGCTCGCGCTCCTCGGCGTGCTGGCCGCGCTGACGGCGGCGCTGCGGCTGATGGGGACGGGCATCGGGGGAGTCGAGCCGATGTTCATGCTGCTCGTGCTCGCCGGTGCGGCGCTCGGGCCGAGCCTCGGGTTCACCCTCGGCGCGCTCGCGATGCTGGTGTCGGCGCTGCTCACGGCAGGAGTCGGGCCGTGGCTGCCGTTCCAGGCGTTCGCGGCCGCGTGGGTCGGCGCTGGCGCCGGGCTCGTGGGGCGGATGGTGCTTCCTGGTGGGCGTGGGCGGCCGGGCAGGCGCGCGATCGTCGCGCTCGCCGCATACGCGGTGGTCGCGGCGTACGTGTACGGGCTGGCGACGAACCTGTGGTTCTGGCCGTTCGCGCTCGGCGGCGCGACGCAGCTGTCCTACGTGCCGGGCGCGGGCCTCGCGGAGAACGTGCCGCGGTTCCTCGCGTACTCGCTCGCGACGTCGACGCTGTCGGTCGACACGGTGCGCGCAGTCGTGACGGCCGCGGGGGTGCTGGCGCTGGGGCGGCCGGTGCTGGGGGCGCTGGCGCGGGCCTCGACCCGAACCACATAGGAAAGTTCGCAAACGTGAACTATTCTTCGTGAATGGATGCTGCTCACCCGCTGGCTGTCGTGACGCCGACACTTGACGGCGATGTACTGACCCACCTTGCCCTCGCCGACGCGGCATTCACGCCCGGTCAGCTTCAGCGACTCATGCCCCACGCAACCGTCGCGGGTGTCCGCCGAGTCCTCAAACGCCTGACGGAGCAGGGGGTCGTCACGATGTCGAGCGCCGGGGTGACCGCCAGGGCCTATGCGCTCAACCGCGAGCATCTAGCCGCAGATGCGATCATCGAGCTTGCGACGCAGGTCCCTAGATTGTTCGCCCGGATCGAGGGACGGCTCGGTTCATGGGCGGAGCCAGCGGTCTACGCAGCAGTGTTCGGATCGATGGCGCGGCAGCACGCGACGACGTCGTCTGACGTCGACATCTTCTTGGTGCGGTCCACAGAGTCCCGGGATGAGGTCTGGTTTCCCCAGGTGGAGGCCCTGGAGAGCGCGGTCGCACGATGGACGGGCAACGATGCTCGTGCCTTCGTCGTCGACGAAGACCGCCTAGCCGAGCCCGGCTATGCGAGGGTGCTCGATGACATCGTCCGCGAGGGTCTGTTCGTAGCCGGAGATCCGGTCCGGCTCCGCAGGGCGATGGCTCAAAGAGAGCGGGACTGAGAGTGACGGCCGATGCGGACTTCCGAGTGTGACGGCGCGACGCGCGCGGGACGACTCGCGAAGGCGCGGCAGTTCGCCTCGTCCGCCGTGGATGTGCTGGCCCTGGCTGATGACGAGGCGGCCGTCTCGGACGTCTTCGTCACGCTCGCAGTCACGGCCGGAATCGCTGCTGCGGATGTCATCTGCTGCGCCCTGCTCGGCGTGCATGCGCGAGGTGAGAGTCACGATGATGCGGTCGCGCTGCTGAAGCAGGCTGATACCGACGCTGCGGCGTCACTGCGAGTGCTCCTGAGCTTGAAGACTCACGCCGCCTACTCCTCGGCCTCTGTGTCGGTGACCGCTCTCGTCCGGGCGCAGCGAGCCATGTTGAAGCTGGTCGCCCTGGCGGGCACTCTCGCCTAGCAACCCTGGTCGCGTGCCACTGAATCCCGGAGAGTCAGGTCAGGGAAGTGTCGGAGAGCAGCGGCGTGAGCTCCCCTCGAACAGGGGCGTGCGTTCTGACGGGGAATCTCGCCATTGCTGGGCGTAGTGGCTAGAATCGTCGTCATACCAGGAGGAGGTGCAATGGCCGGGTACCGGATCGACAAGCAGATGACAGAGTTTGGCGAGCATGTACGAGGCTGGCGCATGGTCCTGGGGCTCACGGCGCAGCAGGTCGCCGAGCGTGCGGACATCACGCGGGACACTCTCCGCAAGATCGAGCAGGGGGACCCGGGCGTGAGGTTCCGCAACGTGGCGCAGGTGCTCCGTGCGCTCGGTGTTCTTGAGGCGACTGTCGACGCCGTCGACCCGTTGCGCAGCGACATCGGCCGCCTGCGTGCCGGCAACCTCACGAAGAAGCGCGCCCGATGACGACCGTCGAGGTTCTGATGGACTCGGCCGGGGTTCCGCGGCTGGTCGGGCAGGCGCACTTCACCCGGGAGCGCGGACGGTTGTCGACCACGTTTCTCCAGTTTGGCTGGAGCGCGCCCCAAGGCGTCGGTGCGGCTCGATGACGGCAGCCTCGCGATCGCGAAGTTTCCGCATGCCAGTGACGAGTGGGATGTCATGGCCTGGGAGGCGACAGCGCTCGACCTGCTCGCTGCTGCCGGGATCCGGACCCCGGAACGCAGGCTCACACAGGTGGGGGAGCGCAGCGTCCTTGTCCTTCGTCGCTTTGATCGCTCGGCGGCGGGCGACCGTATCGGCTACATCAGCGCGATGACGGCGACCGAGTCGACCGACGGCGAACATCGTGACTATGACGACGTCGCGCAGGCAGTGCGGGACCTGTCGGCGACACCCCGGGCGGACCTGCACGAGCTCTACGACCGTGTCGTCGCGAGTGTCGCGCTCGGCAACACGGACGACCATCTGCGCAACCACGGCTTGCTCGCGTGGCGAGGCGCGTGGACATTGAGCCCTGCGTTCGACGTCAATCCCACCGGGGACCCCCTGCGAGCTCGGTCGACGTCGATCATGGGAGCGGACGCGCCCCCGGACGAGGTGGACGGCCTGCTGGGGTTCGCTGGGAGCTGCAGCTTGAGCCTCGAGGGTGCGCGTCAGCGGATCGCGGCGGTTACGTCGGCTCTGGCGGGCTGGCGAGACGTGGCGCGCGGGAATCAGGTCGCAGAGCGTGAGATCCGCTTGCTGGCCGAGTCGATCGAGCCGCGACTGGAGGCTGTGAGGGGGGCTGTCTGAGACGTCCCGGAGCCAGGCCTGGAATATCCGGGCATCGGACGGCGTTGGTATGAGCCGCCGTCGTCCCCGGAGGTCTCATGAGCGTGTCCACTTCACCCACCGTTGTTCTCCCGCCGCTCGATGCACAGGCTGAGCGGCTCATCTCCCTGGGCCTCATCGCTGACCCGGACGCGCTGCGCGCCGAGGCGTCGCGCCTGGCGACCGCCACCCCAGAGGGGTCCCTTCTCGTGCTCCACGAGCGCGTCCTTCCCGCCTCGAAGCTCGCGCACCTCATGCGGCTCCCGGCGCCGGGCCGCGCGGGCGCTGCGGGGGAGGTGCGGGAGGGGTTCGTCGTCGAGGACATGACCGACGTCGACGACTTCCGTCCCACAGCGCACGCGGTGCTTCCGGACGCTGACGTGTACGTCGTCGCCGACCCGACGCGCGGTGACGAGATGCGCAACTGGTCACCTGCTGAGGCGCTCCCCGCCATGACCGACGCCGGCCGCACGCCGCTGACGTTGGTCGAGGGCATCCACTGGGCGCTTCAGACACCAGGGATCATCGAGGCGAACGCGTGCTTCATGACGATCGGCTCGCGCAAGACCAACCCGAACGGCGACCTGGACACGCGGACGCCGGCGTTGTGGATCTCGTCGGGTACGGGTCGCGACGGGCGCGCGCGCCAGGGCGCGCCGAAGGTCGGCTGGTGCTGGTGGGGAAACCGGCACACGTGGCTCGGGTTTGCGTCGGCGGCGGGGCGCGTGTGAGTGCGCTGTGACGCGCACGACCAGCGCCGATGCCTCACGTCTCACCCTGGTGAACCGATAGGCCCGTGAGGTTCTCTCTGCACCTGTCGGCTCCTTCAGGAGGTCTTCCATGCTCACCACTACCCGCGGTTCGGCCAACCTGCGTGCCCAGCTTGAGAGCGAGCGTGCGGAGAGTGTTGCTGATGCGAGCGCGCTGAGCCGTGTCCTCGCGGTCGCGAGTGATGCGGCGTGCGCGGGCGATGTGATGACGGAGGCGCTCGTGGCGATCCGTCGGGCGTTCGGGTGGACGTACGCGATGGTGTGGAAGTTGGATGTGGAGTCGCAGCGGCTGCGTCTGGTGCACGACGACGGCACTGCTCCTCGCGAGTTCCGCGAGTACGCGCAGGGCTTGGCTCTGGGCCCGGGCGAGGGGCTGGCGGGGACGTGTTGGCAGCGTGACGACATGGTCGTGCTGCACGACCTGCGCACGGCTGGGCCGGGTGTGGACGTGTCGCGGATCGAGAGCTCGGGTCTGCTGAGCGGTGTGGCGCTGCCGGTGCGTAGCCGCGGCAAGGTCGTCGCGGTGCTGCAGTTCCTCAACGCGGGGGTGGGGACGCCGTCGGAGTCGCGGCAGTCGATCATGCGCGCTGCGGGGATGCTCGTGTCGGGGCAGTGCGACCGGGCGGCGGAGCGGGAGATCGCAGTCGAGCACGACCGTGACGTCACGGCGCTGACGACTGTCGTGCATGCGGTCGCGAAGGCGACGAGCATCGAGGACGCGCTCGGCACGGCGCTCGAGACGATCCGCACGGCGTTCGGGTGGGACTACGGCTCGTACTGGACGATCGACGGGGAGCGCGACGCGCTCGTGTTCGCGCAGGAGTCGGGGACGGTCAGCCCGGAGTTCCGTGAGGTGACGCGGACGGCGTCGTTCGTCAAGGGTGTGGGTGTGGCGGGCCGCACGTGGGCGCGCGGCGACATGCTCATCGTCCCGGACCTCGGCGAGGTCACGGACTGCGTGCGTGCGCCCGCTGCAAGACGGTCGGGCGTGAAGTCCGGCGTCTGCCTGCCGGTCGAGGTGGGTGGCGAGATCGTCGGCACGCTCGACTTCTTCGTCACGCGCACGATCGAGCTGTCGGAGAACCGGCAGTCGGCGCTGCGGAACACGGCGTTCATGATCGGGCAGAGCCTCGAGCGGTTCCAGGCGACGATGCGCGTCAACGCGATCGCGCAGGACCTCTTCGACTCCATCCGCTCGGTCGAGTCGAACGTTGCCGACGCGACCGCCGTCGTCGCCGAAGGCCGCACCCTGTCGGATGCGACGAACGAGCGCGTCGAGGCGCTCGCCCACGCCAGCCAGGAGATCGGTCAGGTGGTGCGCACCATCCAGGAGATCGCCGCGCAGACCAACCTCCTCGCCCTCAACGCGACCATCGAGGCCGCACGCGCGGGCGACGCCGGCAAGGGCTTCGCCGTGGTCGCGAACGAGGTCAAGGAGCTCGCCGCCCAGACCGCCCGCGCGACGGCGGAAGTCGAGGGCAAGGTCGCCGCCATCAACACCGAGGTCACCGGCATCACGATGGCGCTCGCCGACATCAGCGCGACCGTCGGCCGGATCAACGAGTCGCAGGAGACCATCAGCGAGGTTGTTGCGCACCAGGTGGGGGCGGTGCGGGCTGTGGTGGACACGCGGGTGGGGTAGTCAAGGCCGCGCTTGGTCTCCGCGACGCTTGCGCGCCCTCGAACACGGCCCGGGCCGGACGCGCGCGGACCACGGTGTCATGGACGACGGCGTGGGCGCGAACGTTCTGCAGGTTCCTGGCTACGCTCGCACTGTCGCGGGTAGCGGCTCCGACGGAGGACCAGGGGAGTGACGATGGGTGACGTGCTCGAGCTTGTGAGCGACGGCGAAGGACTGGCCGTCATGGGGGACAGAGCTGAGGTCGAGAGGTTCCTCCTGGCGTCCGGTCTGGACACGGCACCGTCCAAGCCGCTCGATCTGCAGCGCCTCTCGTCGATCGCGGGGACTTTGGGTGCGGGAGCCCAGGTTGGCGCAGACATCGCCACAAACTCCGGGCGGTGGGTCAAGCTCACAGCCCAGTCCGCGGAGTCTGTTCGGAAGTTCGGGTTGATGCCGACGAAGACGCCTGGTGTGAGCCACGCGATGATCGGCGACCCGGGGAACATCCAGCAATGGATTCAGATCGTCCAGGGGCCGACGGCGCTGCTGACTAGTCCGCTTCTGCTGACGTCCCTGTCCACGATGCTGCAGCAACGCGCCATGCAGCAGCAGATGGACGAAATTGTCGACTACCTCAAGGAGATTAACGAGAAGGTCGACGACATCCTGCGTGCCCAGAAGGACGCTGTCCTTGCGGACATGATCGGTGTCGACCTGCTCATCGAGGAGGCGCTGACCGTCCGGGAGCATGTGGGGCGCGTGTCTGGGGTCACGTGGTCGAAGGTCCAGGCAGCGTCAATTCCGATCGCTCGCACCCAGGGTTACGCCCTTCGGCAGCTGGACGCACTCTCGCAGAAGCTGGCACGGAAGGCCGATGTCGGCACGATCGCGAAGGCGACGCGCGAGGCCGAACCGAGGGTGCGCGAGTGGCTCGCCGTTCTCGCTCGCACGTTCCAGCTTCAAGAGGGGCTCGCGGTCCTCGAGCTGGAGCGTGTTCAGGATGCATCGCCAAATGAGCTCGAGACTCATCGCACTGGGCTCACGGTCGCGAGGCGCAACCGCCGCGACCTCATCGCTGAGAGCACGAGCCGTCTGCTCGCCCAGATGGAAGAGACGGTGCGAACTGCAAACTCCAAGGTCCTGTTCAACCCGATCGATTCCCCAGCGGCAGTCCGGGCGAGCGCCAGCGTCGTCGAGGGCGTCGTTGAGTTCCAGGAACGGCTAGGGATTGAGTCCGTACAGGTCGACGGAGGCGTCCGGCGGTGGGGCCATGCGTTCGGCGAGGCGGTGGAGAGCGCGCGGGCGACGGGCGAGCGCGGCGCTGCCGCAGCCAAGCGCGCAACGCGGGGGACCGCTGATCGCGTTGCGGAGACGGTGCGCGCTGTGGATACCGACGTTGCCGTAGAACACGCACGCGCGGCAGCCGGGCGCGCCAGGTCCAGTGCCACGGGAGTAGCGGGGCGACTGGCCGGTGCACTGCGCGCACGATCTCAGCACGAAGTGGTGGAAGACCTGCCGGGCATTGCCGCCGCGAGCGATCCAGACTCGGAAGACAGTAGGCCAGCCGACGGCGCGTGACTGAGCTATGGCCATGCACCGATGCGGTGCGTGGGCTTGTCTACAACGATCAGTGGCTGGCACATGGCACTCGCAGCGCCTTCGGTGCTCCCGCGGCGGTCGACCTGCGTGACTGTTCCTCGCTCGCCAGGTTGATCCAGTTCACAGGAGTGAGGCGGGCGCCGGACGAAGGGCAGCCCGCCCATCGACGGAAGAAGACGGTTCAGTGACGCAGCATCGTCCGGTCGGCAGAGCCTGCCGGTACGTTGTTTCCGAGATCCATCTTGTCTACTGCACCAGGAAACAAGTGCAGCGGCGCGTGCGTGAAGTCGCGGGACAGGACGGCGGCGACGTCGGCGTCGAGCGCGGAGGAGCGTTCGGGGTCGCGCAGGAGTGCGGAGAAGGCGGTGAAGGTGCGGCCCTCGTCGGACGACTCGATGAGGTCGACCCCGCGGAAGATGTCGTCCAGGACCGTGCTCTGCGAGATGTCCGTGTCGAGGATGCTCGTGCGCAGGTCATGGTTGAGGGACTCGAAGCGCGCGCGGACGCCGGCGAAGTCGGCGGGGAGATCCTGAGCCTGGAGCAGGATGTCGATGATGCGCTCGACCGCCCGCCGGGCATCGAGGACAGCAACCTCGCCCGCCTCGAGGCGAGCGACCTCCGCGTCGATGCGCTCGCGCTCCGCGGCCAGAGCCTCGAGTCGCCGCGTGACGTCGGGATCGGTGTCGATGGCGAGCTGGCGGACCGCAGAAGCCAGACTCACGAGCCGCGACTCGGTCACTGTTGTCCTGGGCGACTCGAGCTGCTGGAACAGCCGGATACCCACGAGGGCGTCGGCCGAGAGCTCGTACGTCTCGCCGCGGGCGTCGACGGCCGGGCGGCGGACGAGGAAGCCCGCGTTGCGCCAGTCATCGCAGTACTTCTTGCCCGTCTGGGGGAGGTCGAGGTGGTCACGGAGCGCTTCGAGGTCGATGTCGACGAGCTCGTGCAGCTCGTCGCACGGGATCCGAGCGCCGGGAGCTGCCAGGTGCTCCGAGAGCAGTGCGACCGTGACTGCGGCGTTCCCCGAGCGCAGCAGGCGCAGGACGGCGCTCTCGTCGAGGAGGCGCGCGTAGGTGAGCGCGGTGGCGAGAGAGGACATGGGAGCATCCTGCCGGATGGGGCCGACACCGAGGCGCAAATCCGCGCCTCTCGTGGCCTCCACAGCGCGATGTCCGGTCCGCCTCGGACTTTCGCTTTGGATGTGGGGGGCCGTTTGCCGGGAGATCCCGAGACCGGTGGTGCGTGCGGTTGGAGTGCTCGGCGAGGACGGAGGTTGCCGTCGTCCCGTCTACCGCACCGTCCCGCGCCCGACTGGTGGCGTTGAGCCGTCCAACAGCTCGTCGAGCGCGGCAACGTTGGCCCAGCCATTGACGCGGACGTCGCCGCTTGAGGTGACTCTGATCTCAAGCCGGTCTCCGAGAGACTCGAGGTGGTTCTGGAGCGTTGAGTATCGCGGGCTGAGGAAGTGGAAGCGCTGATTCCGTGAGCCCACCCAGGGGCGCACGTTGTCGGGGTCGTCGGCGTGATAGCGGCCGTCGACGAGCAGATCCGTCTCCGCGAGCAGCTTCTCCGCGCCTGGAGGGGCTTGGGCGCTTTGAAGCGTCTCGAGTTCATGTCCTGTGAAGGTCATGACACTCAGACCTCCCATCCGGACTTGGCTCGCGAACTCGCCAAACGCCTCCGCCTGGTCGAAGGGCTCGCCGCCGAGGAGGGTGACACCCTCGACATCGGAAGAGAGCGCCTGGGCCGCAAGGTCGCTCACCGAGACGCGCTCGCCCCCTGCACTGGACCAAAGATGGGGATTAAAACAGCCGCTGCATCGGATCGTGCAGCCCTGCGCCCAGATGGCGAACCGGCGACCTGGGCCTTCGGCCTCCGTGACGGGGACGATGGCGCCGATCCGCAGGCTGGCGGGGCCGCTAGTAGTCAAGGATCCGCCCACCCGGTGGAAGCGACGTGGGTCCCGAAGGGCCACTGATGGGGGCGGCTGGCCCTTCGCCTGAACTCGGAGCGCTGAAGCGGGCGATCCTCTGGAGCTTGACGAGCTCGTGCGGCTGAAGGCCCGCGCGTACCGTGACGTCGTCGAAGCCGTGGAAGCCTCCGTGCTGAGCGCGGGCGGCAACGATGCGTGCAGCAGAGCCCGCATCGATGCTCGCTGCTGCCGCGATCGTCGTGGCGTCGGCTGTATTGATATCGACGAGTCTCTGCGATGGGAAATCGCTGGTGCGGGGTGCCGGCGCAAGAGACGGTGACGTTTGAGCGACCGGCGGTGGGACTTCGAAGTACGCGCTCATCTCGGCACGGGCTTCGTCGCCGATCGCAGTGGCAGATGCCTCAAGAGGGTTCGCCGTGAAGGCGTGCGGCGGAACGACGGAAGCGGGGGTGCTGGGTGACTGGTTATACCAGGCGCCGGCCCCGGTCACCGAAGCGCGCCACCGAAGGTACTCACGGTTGACGACGTGCCCGTACACGATCATGGCGATCCAGGAAGCCACGAGGAACAGATTGGCCACGTCATCAGCGGGACCCGGAGCATCGACGCGCGTCGTCGTCCCATCGGGATTGGTGACGGAGTCAGTGAAAATCTCCATGAGGGCGAAGGACACGACGCCGGCCGCTGCGGTCGCTGCCGCCCGGATCCACCACCGTCGTGTGCGGACGCGGATCGCGCAGTAGATGAACCCGATCCACGAGAAGATCCCGACTCCGAGATAGACCGCGAGCAGCCAAAGGCTGTGCCGTCTACGCCACCGCTTGTCGGCGAGAGGGTTGGTTGGGCTACTGGGATAGGTCATTGCGGGCCTCATGGGTGTGCCTGGTGGTGGTATCCGCGTACTCGTGCGTGAACGTGCTCGATGCGGTCTCAGCGTCGAGCATCGCTTCGAGGAGCTCGATGGACTCCAGGCATCTCGGTCCCTTGATGCCGACGGTCTCGGCGCGGACGCTTCCGTCGACACCGATGTGGATGACGATCTGCGCGTCGCTCATGACTGCCCCACGTTGAGAACGAGAGTGACGCTCGCATCGGGCTCGATCGTCTCGGACTCGATGGACATTCCTGCGTTGCCGGCGCGAGAACGGAGCTTGGCTATGACTGCCTGCTGGACCTGGCGGCCGTATGCGACGTCAATGTGGCCGACGATCTCGGTCGCACGCTGCACATCGGTGATGCCGGTGAAGTGCGCTTGCCAGATGCCCTGCGCGTCACGGCGAAAGACTGCCTCCATGTCGGACCACTGTGCGTGGAGCTCAGCGGGAGTCGAGCGGACGGCCGCATGAGTGTCGTGGAGCGCAGCAGCAAGGAGCGTCGGGTCCTTCATGCGTGTCTGGACATGACAGATGGTCTCGCCGGACGGCGGGTTCTCCGCGCGGGCTGCTTGCACGGCGCTCACGGCTGCTATCGCGAGGGGGATGAGTACGAGAGAGACGCTCATCAGAAGTCCACCACCCTGCCACCCCGGGACATGCCGTTCGGTCCCGGCGTGGGAGGCGCTGCCTCGGTAGGCGTGGGTCGATCGGCAGTCGCCGCGGGCGGGGCGTCATAGCCGGTGCGGTCCTCGGTAGCTGTGGCTGCGACTGCGCGGGTGGACGCCCACTGGCGCACCACTGCAATCTCCTCAGCCTGCGTCACGCTGAGCGGAACCATATTGGTGACGGCCTGGACAAGGTCGTCGGCGTTGACCGCTCGTCGCTCAGCGAACGCTTCGTAGTGTGCCGCGATGACCGCCTGCTCGATCTCTGCCCCTGAGTATCCTTCGGTGATGCCGACGAGCTGCTCAAGAAGTGTCTCGGTGGCCTCGAATATGTTGGCCTGATTCAAGCGCGCACGCTTCATCAAGTGGAGTGACCAGATGTCTCGGCGTTCGCGCCGGGTGGGAAGGTCGACGAAGAAGATCTCATCGAACCGGCCTTTCCGGAGAAACTCCGGCGGGAGGCGGTCGACCTTGTTGGCCGTCGCGATGACAAACACGGGCGCGGACTTCTCCTGCATCCACGAGAGGAAGGAGCCGAAGACACGGCTCGAGGTCCCTGAGTCCCCGCCGCCGTCTGTGCTGGAAAAGCCCTTCTCTACCTCGTCGATCCAAAGGATGCACGGTGCCGCTGCCTCGGCCGTGCGGATGGCGGAACGCATGTTCTGTTCGCTCGACCCCACGAGGCCAGAAAACACGCGCCCGATGTCGAGGCGGACGAGGGGGAGCTCCCAGGCGGCGGCGATGGCCTTCGCGGTCAGCGACTTCCCGCAACCGGGGATCCCGGTCATGAGGACTCCCTTCGGTGCGGGGACTCCGTACGCGGCAGCTTCGGCGAGCCAAGAGTTGTTGCGCTTGCGGAGCCATCGCTTGAGATTCTGAAGGCCGCCAACGTCATCGAGGTTGAGATCGACATCAACGAACTCGACGATCCCGGCCTTGCGGATGGCTTGTCGCTTCTCCTCCATGATCACGTGCACGTCGTCGTTCGAGAGTCTGCCGTCGTTCACCATGGCGCGGGCGAACGCGTTCGTGGCTTCGTTGAGCGTGAGGCCGAGGGCGGCCTTCGAGAGTCGCTCGCGTCCCACCTGGTCGACCTCGATGTGAAGCCGCTCGTTCGCCGTGTTGGCGGCGATCATGTTGTCAAGAACAAGTCGGATTTCCTCCTCGTTAGGTAGGGGGAAGTCGACGATCGTGATGTCCTTTTCGACCTCGCTCGGGATGCGGAGCACCGGCGCCACAATGACGAGGACCCGTGCCGCATTGCCGGTCTGAAAGTCCGTGGCGACGTCGCGAAGCGTCCGAATGAGTCTTGGATCGGCCGGGCGTTGGGCGTCACCGATGTGCGCGTGGAGGTCGAGCATGACAAAGACGCCAGCTCCGGTCTGACGAAGTGCCCATTCGAGTGCCGCGCGGGGGTCGGTCATCCCCGGCTGAGACGAGTCGTCCGGTCCGACGAAGCCGCGTGTCGCGCTCCACCTGTACAGCGGGCGAACCGTGCGCATGAGTGCTGGATCGCTGGCGACGGCGGTGATCTCACCAAGCACACGCGACTCTTCAAAGGACTCGATGTAGAGCACCGGGAAGCGTGCACGAAAGAGCAGCGCGAGGTTCTCGCGAAAGGAGGAGTGCTTGATGGCCGTCATCGTGTGTTCCCTGACTCTCGTCCTTGCTCCCTAGTCCAGAGGTCTGCGCCTTGGCTGCGGAGAGCTGGAGGCACGGCGCGCCTAGTGGTCACGAGAGTTCTTGGAAGCCGACGCTACAGCGACGAGGGTGCCCAGAGCGACTGTCCCGACCGCCGTCAGGATCTTCTTCCACGTCTGCTCCGTATTGAGTGCGCAGCGACGACAGACCTCGTGACTTTCAGTCGTGGGTAGTTGCTTGCCGCACTTCGTGCAGTGCCTAGGCGCCATCGTGTTCCTCCGTCGGGTCATACTCCAGGTGGGTGCGGCCATCATCCGCGGCCGCGGCGATCGCGCCCATCGAGGCGGACATGGTGAGGAGAGCCGTGATCAACTGCTCCTGCCCGGTCTCGCCATAGGAGTGGAGCTCTAGGAGCGCGTCCTCGTCGTCGAGACCGTTGACTTCGAGGAAGTCGGCGAACTGGGCGATGCACGTCTGAGCAGCCTCGGTCTCACCAAGCATGAGGTAGATGTTGACCTCGACTTGCAGCGACTTCATGGCGCCGCTCAGGAGCGCGAACAGCTCCGCGCTTCGCTCAGCGGAACGCGTGTGCATGAAGGAGTCTCTGGCGCGCTCCAGCGCGTTCTGCCCACCTCGGGTGTCGAACTGTGTCTTGATCGCTGCGATGTGTCGCGTGTGGATCGCGCGGGCATCGGTAGCGCGGCTCTGCGCGGCGATGAGCTTCGCCAAGCGTACGGAGGGGTCGCTGAGCCGCATCGCCTGCTGGCCTTGGTCCCAGGCGGAGTCGGCGATCGCAAGTCGATCCTCAACAAGGCCAACGTGGATGCTGTCGATCGCCTGCTGAACTTCCCGCATCTCGGAGAGAATCTGTCCCATGGTCAGCTGCTGCTGAAGGTCGACGATGGCGTTGCCGAGCTCAGGAGTGAGATCGAGTTCGTTGAGCCTGATGCTGTGCTCGAAGTGCCCCTTGGAGTTGCGGAGCGTGGCAAGGAGGCCACCGTTGCCGTCGCGCGAGAAGTGCAAGATGCCTGCGTCGACGAGCTCCGAGACGTGCTCCGGGACGTCGGCGACCAGGATGGAAACCGGCCGTGCGGCACGGATCGCTTCGATGAAGGCGGGTGCTGTGCGTAAGAGTCTCTCGACGGCTTGTGCCCCGGGCGCGAAGATGACCTTCGGGTCTGCGAATCGGGCGGCCAGTCCGTTCCGGGCGCGCTGCGACCCTCGCCCGGAGGTTGCTGGCGTTTTGGTCGACAGTTCGAGGACCTCATCCACCGAACGCGAGGCAGTGCCTGCCGGCGTGGAGCGTGGTGCCGACGCGTCGTCGCCACCCTCGGCGCACGGGTCGTCGGTCATGTCGTCCATCTCCTGGTCAGTGGTTGTTGTCGTGAGGCTTCGAGCGTACGAGGGTGTGGTGACATCCCACCCTGTTCATCGGCCAGAGGCGCACCCGGCTCAAGTTTGCTCGTGCAGGACCGAGGAGCCAGACACGAAGCACATTGATGCGCCGAGTCCGGCGGTTGCTGCCCGATGCACTGCGGATGAGGGCAATGACAGCATCGACGACGCCGGGGGGTGAAACGCGGTCGAGTCCCCGGTCGATCACACAGTCTCACTTGAAGGGTGTTCGTTGGACCGCGCGTGCACGAGGAGATGAGAGCGGTGGCAGCGACCCTTGCACCACGCGCTCTCGTCGAACGTCGACGCCGCAGGGGTGTTGGGTGCGCTGAACTGCGCAACGGAGTGAACAGGTGGCGGGGTCAGTTCACCACAGCAGCAGGCGGGAGTGGCCGTCGGGCCAGTTGGCCGGAAAGCGGCGCCACAGGTCCGGGAGAATGATGCACCCGCTCGTGCGCGAGCTGGCCACGACCGGCGCCCGAGTGCGAGGTGCCGGTCGCGGTGACGTGCCGGGTACGAAGCTCGCCAGAGCGCCCTACTACCGTTGGCTGGCCTCCCTCGTCACCGCCAGGAGCTCGCCGCGGACTATCGTGCCAACGCGCTGCTCGACGGCCACCGCGGGAGATCGGAAGCACGTAGTCCTTCTGCAGCGGGACTCCCGGTCGGATGGTAGATGCTGTAGTCGTAGTTCGACGCCGTCGCGCCCTCCGTCTGGGTATAGCCGTACTAGGCTCGGGTTCAACGACAGGCGAAGATGTAGGAGTGGGAGAGTGCCGGGTCTTGGCGAGGGTTGGCCCGGCAACAACCTGCGCGGCGAGACAGTGCTGTAGCGACGCACGCTGACGACGTCCCCATCTAGTTGTATACGTACGAGCGATCGTGTAGCTCTCGCTCACAGCACCGCCCGAGGAGATGAGTGCAGATGAGCGGATCATTGGGGCCGATGAAACTCGACTTCAGCAGCTTTTACAAGTTCGTAGCTTCCGTCGGTCTGGTCCTAGTTGCGGCATCGGTGGTGCTTCCGTGGTTTGTCCTTCGTGCATCTGTCCCAGAGGCGCCCGCGGGTACACGAGCGGCCCAGTTGTTTGACGTCGCACTTGATGAGCGAGCGAACCAATATGCTTTCATAGTGCGTAACTACCCGTGGGTGTCGCTTGCCCTATTCGGTGTCGGCGGCCTCATTACGGGCTACGGGTTAATAGCTTGGCATGGCCGCCAGAAAAAGCAGGATGCTGATGAGGATGAGCTCTACCGTCAGCGCAGAGAACTCGGTCAGACAACGCGAGCCTCCGAAGGCGATCGTGAGCAGAAACTCGATCGCGAAGCCCAAAGCGAGGATGGTGATACGGAGGGCGTCATCTCGCGAGTCGCCGACGGCTCCGAAGTCACTAAGCCAAGCGCCTATCGAACTGGTGCATCCCTCAATTCTACGGCCGACAGATTCAGGGCGCGCCGTGCGTTCATTGCCGAAGCGGAAAACCGCGTGGGCGATGCGCTCCGCGTGGCGTTCGACGACTCACATACAGTCGAGGCTGGTGTGAGGATCGGCGGTCCGGACTCTCCGATTATCGACCTGGTGGCACGGGCAAACGATCCATCGCGTTGGTCGAGCTTTGCGATGGAGATTAAGCTCGCCTCGACTAGCAGCAAAATGATCATGTCGCTGCGTGAGTCGATGTTGGCCGTGGCAATCGCGGCGCGCGATGTTCCTGAAGGCAAAATTCAAACACAACGTGTCGGACGCCCGCCCATGGCAAAGTCAGTATCGATATGTCTATTCATCGCAGCAGATGTGGAAGCTCCCGCAAGCCCTGGCAGGCTCGACATGGGCGAGTTTGCTGCGCGAATGAGTCGCCTCGTGCAGGTCGTCAACACTGTGCTCTCCCGCCAGGTGGGCGCGATCCTTGTTCCGCAGTCCGAAATTGCCAACCTTTCATCGGCCTGGCTGCGCGACGCGGTGCTTGATGTGATGCGGCGCCCTGAAATCCCGGCCGTGAGAGAGTCTACGCTGCCGTCCGATGCTGCCGTGGATATCGCTCGACGTTCCTAACAGGAGCCGCATTTTGTGTACGCTGAGTGGCGCGTGGTTGCTCCCCGATCAGTAGTGCTAGAGACTTCTTCGCGGCGGAACCCCGCCTCATTTGGGGGAGTTGAGGGAGCCCCTCGGTCCGGCGCATCGGTGGATTCGATTAAGAGGTGCATCCAATCCAACGAGGGCGGGGCTGTTCTGATCGTGGAGAGTGATCGCTTATGGCCGGGCGGAGACGGATCATCCGATTTGGTTCCTCCGATTCCGCAAAACATAAGATCTCGACGTGCGCGACGTTCCTGCAACGCCCCTGAACTGACAGAGTTCACCTCGCGTGGACGATCCAGGGCTCCGCGCGATCGGCAACGCCTGAATCCCGACCCATCCGGGCTCATCGCAGATGAGGGTGTAGCCGCGGTCTGAAGCGGCCGGTCTCGAGCAGGCTCCTGGCGATGTAGTTGGTGAGGTTGCGGAAGCCGAGGGCTGAGCCGCGTAGGTGTTCGAGTCGGCCGTTGAATCTCCTATGTCTGTCAAGACC
>NZ_JBZEMO010000007.1:0-97344 GCF_058313055.1 Flavimobilis sp. BM9
ACGGCCAGAACGTCACCACCACCACCTCCGAGCCGTTCACCACCCACGAGATCCGCACCCGCCTCGTCACACCACCCAGCTGAGCCGGGACCCCTCGGCGAGCCTGCCCAGGAGACGGGCACCGATATCCCGGATCCACACGTGGTGTGTGGAACCGGGCTATCGGTCGCGGGAACGGGGGAGAGGGGTGGGGCGGCGAGAGGGGCGGGGCGGCGAACGGCCCGCGACGGGGGCGCGCGGCGCTGGCGGGCTTGGTCTCAGCTGCGCGGCAGGACCGTGAGGACGCGCTGGATGTGCTCCGCGAACTCCGCCATGAACTCCGTGAGGAACGTGGCGACGGACTCGTCGGTGACGCCGCCATCGCCGTCGAACAGGTCAGGCGTGACCGTGATGTAGGCCTCGGGGGAGGTCATCTGCCGGGCGTTGCAGAAGCTCAGGACGCCGCGCAGCGACTGCTGCGCGACCGCGGTGCCGATCTTGCCGGGGGACGCTCCGATGACGGCCGCGGGCATGTGGTCGAACGAGTTCTGGCCCCATGGCCGTGACGCCCAGTCGAGGGCGTTCTTGAGCGCCCCGGGGATCGACCGGTTGTACTCGGGGGTGACGAACAGGACGGCGTCCGACGCCGCGATCGCGTCCTTGAGGGCACGTCCCTCGGCCGGGTAGTCGGCGTCGAAGTCGGGGCTGTAGAGCGGCAGGTCCCCGATGGGGATCTCCGTGAGCTCGAGGTTGTCGGGTGCGACCTTTGCGAGCACGCGGCTCAGCTCGCGGTTGATCGACGTGGACGAGAGGCTGCCGACGAAGTAGCCGACCTTGTACGTGACCATCGTTGTCTCCCGGTCGAGGTGTGGTCCTCTCACGGTCGCACTGCACACGCTCTCCCGCCACCGCGTACCGACCCGCCACCCCGTGCGCGCCCCCGCTCCTCGCTCACCGATCGCCCACATCCACACGTGGTGCGTGCACGAGAGCGATCGGTCGGGAGCTGGAGTCGCGCGGCCCTACCGCGGGACGAGGGCCTGCGCGTGCACGACGGCGCGGACGAGCTCGGCGTCCTGGGCGAGTGCGGGGTCGAGGAGGGCGAGCAGGTCACGGCTGCCCGCGTCCGCGGGCATCCCGACGAGGGGGCGCAGCCGTTCGGCGAGCGGGTCGTCGAGCGCGGGTCCGCCTGCGCGGACGGAGGCGATCCATGCGGCGAGCGCGGCCACGGCGCCGTCGGGCATGCGGCCTTCCGTGCGCTCGCGGCGCAGGGTCGGGAGGATGCGCACCGGCAGCTTTTGCGTGCCGTCCTTCGCGATCTGGGCGAGGAGGTGCCGGATCGACGTGTTCGCGAACCTCGTCGCGAGCGCGACGCGGTACGCGGCGAGGTCGCCGGCCGGCAGGGTCAGATGACGGCACGCCTCGTCCCACCACGCCTCGACGCGGCTGCGCACGAGGGGGTCCGCGAACGCCTCGGCGACGGTCTCGTGCCCACGGGCCGAGCCCGCGTACGCGAGGAGGGAGTGCGCACCGTTGAGGAGGAAGAGCTTGCGCTCCTCGTACGGGACGACGTCGTCGGTGAAGGTGGCCCCCGCCGTCTCCCAGGCGGGGCGCGGGCCGCGGAACTCCCCGGCGAGCACCCACTCGGCGAACGGCTCGGTCGCGACGGGCGCGGCGTCGTCGAACCCGGCTGCGCGGGCGCGGGCGACGTCGTCGTCGGTCGAGGCGGGCGTGATGCGGTCGACCATCGTCGTGACGTAGGAGACGTGCTCGTCGGCCCACGCCTGCAGGCTCGGGTCCACGAGGGACGTGAGGTCCTCGACGACGTCGCGCAGCACGTCGCCGTTCGACGGCAGGTTGTCGCAGGGGACGATCGTCAGCCCGCCCCCGCCGGCGGCACGGCGCGCAAGGAGGAACGCGACGATCCGGGCGGGGGCGGTCTGCACGGGGGCGCGCGGGTCGGCGCGCAGGGTCGCGACGTCGGCGGCGACGCGGGAGTCCTCGTGGTCGATCCCGCTGGCCCCGCGGACGTAGCCCGCCTCGGTGACGGTCGTCGTCATGACGGTGACGGCCGGGTCGGCGGCGTAGCGGAGCAGGGCCTCGTGGTCCGTGGCGGCGTGCGCGGCGACGACGGACTCGACGGTCTCGACGTGGTCTGCGCTCGGGGCGAGCTCGGCGAGCGTGTACAGCCCGTCCTGCGCGGTCAGCGTGTCGGCGAGGGCCCGGGAGCGGCCGGTGAACGCGGCGATGCCCCACTCGGCGGCGTCGTCGGCGTGCGCGGTGTACCAGGCCTGGTGCGCGCGGAAGAACGCGCCGAGGCCGAGGTGCACGTGCCGCACGGGCGGCGCCGGCTGGGTGCGGCGGAGCGGTGCGGCGCTCACAGCCCGAACGCTTCCGCCGGGCGGCCGACCACGAGGTCGACGGCGATCTCGGCGGCCTCGTCCTCGTCGAGGCGATGCTCGGCGACGAGCCCCGCGAGGAAGCCCGCGTCGAGGCGGCGGGACATGTCGTGGCGGGCGGGGATCGAGCAGAAGGCTCGCGTGTCGTCGATGAAGCCGCTCGTCCGGGAGAAGCCGGCGGTCTCGGTGACGGCGGCGCGCCAGCGCCGGATCGCGTCCGGGGCGTCGAGGAACCACCACGGTGCGCCGACGTAGACGCTCGGGTAGAAGCCGGCCAGCGGCGCGATGTCGCGCGCGGACGCGGTCTCGTCGAGCGTGAACAGGACGACCGTGAAGCCGGGGGCGGTGCCGAAGCGCTCGAGCATCGGCCGCAGGTGGTCGGTGTAGGAGACCGCGAGCGGGAGGTCCGCGCCGACGTCGGCGCCGTAGCGGTCGAACGTGGGCCCGTGGTGGTTGCGCCGGACGCCCGGGTGGATGGTCATGGTGAGGCCGTCGTCGGCCGACATGCGGGCCTGCTCGAGGAGCATGTGGCGGCGCAGGGCGGTGCCGTCCGCGCTTCCGACGTGGCCGCGGAGCGCGTCCGCGTAGATGCGCTCAGCGTCGGCGCGGTCGAGGTGGAGGGTGCCGGGGTCGACGTGCGAGTGGTCCGCGGAGACCGCGCCGTGCGCCTTGAAGTGCGCGCGTCGCGACTCCATCGCGGCGACCCACCCGCTGAACGTGTCGGTCGAGACCCGCGCGGCTTCGCCGAGGCGCGCGACGTCGTCGGCCCAGCCGGGGGCCGTGACCTCGAGGTAGCGGTCGGGGCGGAAGGTCGGGACGACGCGACCCGTGAACGACGGGTCGGCCGCGAGCGCGGCATGCGCGGCGAGGTCGTCGACCGGGTCGTCGGTCGTGGCGAGGACGGAGATGTTGAAGCGGTCGAAGAGCGCGCGGGGGCGGAAGCCCGGCTCGGCGAGGCGTGCGGCGATCGCGTCGTAGACGGCGTCGGCGGTCTCGGCGCTCGGGCGGACGGTCACCCCGAAGACGTCGACGAGCTCGGACTCGAACCAGAAGCGCACCGGCGTGCCCGCGTACTTCGACCAGTGCGTGCACAGGTGCCGCCAGGCGCGGCGTGCGTCTTCCTCGAGGAGCGGTCCTTGCCCGACGCCGAGCTCGGAGAGGGGGACGCCCGACGCGTGCAGGAGGCGCGTGACGTAGTGGTCGGGCGTCACGAGGAGGGAGGTCGGGTCGGTGAAGGGCTCGTCGTCGAGCAGCATCGCCGCGGGGACGTGGCCGTGGGGGGACACGATCGGGAGGTCGCGGGTCTGGCCGTAGAGGCGGCGTGCGACGTCGCGCGCTGTCGGGTCGGCGGGGAGCAGCCGGTCGGGGTGAAGTGTCCAGGCGTCCATGTCGTCGAGTCTCGGCAGCGCCATGCGCTCCGGCAATCGGTTGCCGTCACTTGCCCCGAAGGGGCGCTCGCCCGACGGCGGAGCGCGCCTCAATCTGAGCGCGTCACTCCTGGTGAGAGCCGTCCGCGGCGTCCTCGCCGGCCGCCCGGTCTTCCTCGCGCAGCCGCGGCTCCGTGCGCAGCTCCGGCCGGAAGCCCGACTTGTCGGCGTAGAACGCACGCACCACGTCCATGTCCGCCCGCACGTCACCCGTCGGCACGAACGTCATGCCCAGCCCGGACGTCATCGTGTCGCGGTCCACGTAACCGAGCGTGATCGGCAGCCCCGCCTCGACCGCGATGCGGTGGAAGCCCGACTTCCAGTACCGGCCCGACGACCGCGTGCCCTCCGGCGTCACCACGAGGTAGAACCCCTGCCCGGAACGCACCCGCTCGACGATGTCCGTGACGATCCCCGCCGGGTTCGACCGGTCGACCGGGATGCCGCCGAGCCATCGCATGACGAAGCCGAACGGCGGCTTGAACAGCGTGTGCTTGCCGAGGTACTTGACCTTCAGGCCCAGGTCCCATGCGATGCCGAGCATGAGGATGAAGTCCCAGTTGGAGGTGTGCGGTGCCCCGATCAGCACCCCGACGCCGTCCGTGGGGACGACGGTCGACCTGTGGGTCCACGGGCTGATCTTCCAGCCCAGGCGAGCGATGGCACGACGAATCCTCATGCGCACACAGTAGGTGGTCCCCGGCCGGATCCTGAGACGGCGCCCTCTGCGGCCCGCAGGCCCGGCGACGATCGAGCCATGACGGACCTTCCCGACCTCACGGCGCTCGTGCGCCGCGCGCGCCCCGAGGACGCACCGTCGCTCGCCGTCGTCCACGTGCAGGCGTGGCGCGAGACGTACCCCGGGCTGCTCTCGGACGAGCTGCTCGCGAACCTCTCCGTCCCCGAGCACGAGGCCATGTGGCGGGACATCCTCGCCGGCCCCGACGCCCCCGGGGCGTGGCTCGCGCAGGTGCGCGACGACGTCGTCGGCTTCACGCTCGTGCGTGCCCCGCACGACGACGACGCCCCCCGCCCGCACGAGCTCGGCATGATGTACGTGCTCGACGCCGTCAAGGGCGCGGGCGTCGCCGACACCCTCGTGACAGCCGCCCTCGGCGACGTGCCCGCCTACCTGTGGGTCGCGCGCGACAACCCGCGCGCACGACGCTTCTACGCCCGTCACGGCTTCGTCGCCGACGGCGCCACCAAGACCATCCCGCACTGGGACGACATCGTCGACGTCCGCATGGTCCGCTGACGTTCGTCGTGCGAGGCGCCCGACGTCGGCTTACGGTCGAAGAACCGCGATACCGACGACCTCCAGGAGGAGACATGGGACTCGACGACAAGCTCAAGAACGCTGCGCAGGACCTGCAGGGCAAGGGCAAGGAGGCGGCCGGCAAGGCCACCGACGACGAGCGTCTCGAAGCGGAGGGCAAGGGCGACCAGGTCTCGGCCAACCTCAAGCAGGCTGGCGAGAAGGTCAAGGACGCCTTCAAGGACTGACGCCCCGATGAGCTCGACGCTCGGACGCGTCCACCCCCCACAGGTCCGCTCTCGCGGCCTGTGGGGGAGGCGCGTCGGCGCGTCCGCGCTCCTGGTCTTCGTCGTCGCCGGCGCGACCGGCCTGCTCGGGGTCCGCTCCACGACCAGGACGACGACGGAGGGTGACGTGACCCTGAGCGTCACCTACGCCGCCACGGCACGCAGCGGCCTCGACGTCCCCTGGAGGGTGGTCGTCGAACGAGCGGGAGGGTTCGACGACGAGATCACCCTCGCCGTGACCGGCAACTACTTCGACATCTTCGAGACGCAGGGCTTCGTCCCGTCCCCCTCCGACGAGGTCCGGGACGGGACACAGCTCTTCCTCACCTTCGCAGCCCCCGAGGGCGACACCTTCGTCGTCGACTTCGACGCCTACATCCAGCCCGCATCCCAGATCGGCCGCAGCGGCACCGTCGCCGTCGTCGAGGCCGACAGCACCCAGGTGGCCACGACGTCGTTCGCCACCCGCATCGTCCCGTAACGACACCAGCCGGCCTCGCCCGGCGCACCTTCGCCCGGAGGAGTGGCTGTGGAGACCGTCGTCCGCGCCGTCATCATCTTCACGTTCCTGTGGGGCATCACCCGCGTGGTCGGGCGGTCCACCCTCGGCGAGCTGAGCGCCTTCGAGCTCATCCTTTTCATCTGCATGGGCGACCTCGTGCAGCAGGCGGTGACCCAGCAGGACTACTCCGTGACCGGGGCCATGCTCGCCGTCGGCACGTTCGCGCTGCTGACCATCTTCCTGTCGTGGATCAACGCCCGATATCCCGGGGCGCGGCGCTTCACGCACGGCGTCCCCGTCGTCGTCGTGCACGACGGCGAGGTGCAGGCGGACGTCATGCGCGCCGAGCGGCTGTCCCTCGACGACCTGTACGGCGCAGCCCGCCAGCAGGGCATCGCCCGCATGGAGTCCGTGCGCCTCGCGGTGCTCGAGACGAACGGCCAGATCTCGTTCTTCCCGTTCGAGCAGACCAAGAGCTCCGACAGGTCGGCCGCGCGCTGAGGACCGTCAGCCCAGGTCGGCGTCGTGCACGCAGATCGCGATCTGCACGCGGTTGTCCACCTCGAGCTTCGTGAACAGCTTGCCCACGTGCGACTTCACCGTCGGCACCGACATGAAGAGGGTCGCCGCGATCTCGCTGTTGCTCAGCCCGCGGCCGATCGCCTGCGCCACCTCGAGCTCTCGTTCCGTGAGGCGTGCGAGGCGCTCGCGGGCGCACGAGCGGCGCGCCGACGGTTCGTCGACCCCGCGGACGCCCTCCGCCGACGAGCCCGGCGTCGCGACCGCCGCGATGAGCTGCGCCGTGATCGACGGCGACAGCGTCGGCTCCCCGGCCGCCGCGGCCAGCACGTCCCGCACGAGCCGCTCGGGCGGGGTGTCCTTGAGCAGGAAGCCCGTCGCGCCCGCGCGCAGGGCGCCGAGCACCATGTCGTCCGCGTCGAACGTCGTCAGCACGATGATCCGCAGGTCCGGGTTCGAGGCGAGCAGCGCTTCCGTCGTGGCGAGCCCGTCACGGCGAGGCATGCGGATGTCCATGAGCACGACGTCGGGCGTCGTCGCGCCCACGACCTCCTCCGCCTCGAGGCCGTCCCCGGCCTCGCCGACGATCTCGATCGAGCGGTCACCGCCGAGGATCATGCGCAGCCCCGCGCGGACCAGAGGATCGTCGTCGACCAGGACGACGCGGGCTGCCGGGGCGGACGAGGAGGTCGCGTCGGGCGTCATGGACGCAAGCCTTTCACGGGGACGGGCGGAGCAGGGCAGAGCGGCACGGTGCACGTCGGGGAGGCGTCCACTACCGTGGCTGTATGTCGAGCCCAGGCAGTGGTGCGGGGCACGGACCGAAGGCCGACCGCGCCGTGGATGCGATACGCGCAGCAGCGACCGAGCTGATCGTCGCCGTCGGCGACACGTCCGCGGTCACGATGGACGCGCTCGTCGAGCGCACCGGCCTCGACGCCGACGTCGTGGCGCTCTGCTTCCCCGACACCGACGCCCTCCTGCACGACCTGATCCTCTCTGCGTTCCAGCGGTGCCTCGCGCGCATGGACCTCGAGGTGTCCCTCCTGCCCTCCGGCGCCACGGCGCTCGAGGACCTCGAGGCGCTCGCCGTCGGCTACGTCCTGTGGGCAGGCGAGGACCCGAGCGGGTACGCGCTCGCCTTCGGCGTGCGCAACACGAGCGACCTCGGCCTGGCGAGCCTCGAGGACGGCGCCACCGCGCCCGCGCAGGTCCTCGACACGGTCATCGCGGGCGTCGAGCTCTGCCGCCCCGACCTCCCGCCTGACGCAGCGAAGGAGCGCGCGGTCGGGCTGTGGCTCACCCTGCACGGACTGGTCCGGATCCGCGTCGACCGGCCGAAGGTCGCGCTCGTGCCGACGAGGCACCTCATCCACACCGTCGTCGACGTGTTCGCAGGCAGCCCGGGCCGAGGCTTGCGCGTGGTCCGGTAGGCGCGGATCGGGGGCGCAGCGGCCGTCGGCCGTCACGACCAGGGGAGCCACGCCGCCACGACGTAGCGTCCGGAGCGGTCGGGGCCGTGCCGCAGCTCGCCCCCGGCGAGGCTCGCCCGCTCAGCGAGGCCCGTCAACCCCAGACCCGACGACGGCGGACCGTCCGTCGGGCCCCGCTTGCCCGACGGGCGTGCGGCAGGCAGCGCGTTGAGCACCTCGATCGTCAGACGGTCGTCGCCGTCGGGCGCCGTCGAGCGGCCGACGCACACGTCGACCGGCATCCCGGGAGCGTGCTTGCGCGTGTTCGTCAGCGCCTCCTGGACGATGCGGTACGCGGCGCGGCTCACCGCACCGGACAGCCCGGGCAACGCCTCCTCCACCTCGGGGGCGATGTCGAGCGCGACCGTCGTGCCCGCCGAGCGTGCCGACGTGACCAGCTCGTGGATGTCACCGAGCAACGGCTGTGGCCGTTCCGGCGTGGTCGAGGACGGGCTCGCGTTGAGGTCGCGCAGCACCCCCAGCACCTCGCGCAGCTCCTTGAGGGCGAGGTTCGCGTTGTCACGGATGATCGCAGCGGTCTGCGCCGTCTCCTCCCGGCCGAGATCCGTGCGGTACGCGAGCGCACCCGAGTGCATCGCGACGAGCGAGATGCGGTGTGCCAGGACGTCGTGCATCTCGCGCGCGATGCGCGTGCGCTCCTCGGCGCGCGCCTGGTCGACACGTGCGGACTGCTCGCGCTCCGCCGTCTCGGCACGCGTGCGCAGCGTCGCGACGAGCTCGCGTCGCGCGCCGACGTACGAGCCGACCGCGACGACGATCCCGTAGACGAGCAGGGTCGCGCTCACGAGCACCCACCAGGGCACGGCCGGCGTCATGTCGGACGTCATCCGGTCGTAGACGACCGACAACGAGACCCAGCCGACGCCGAGCGCCGCGATCTCACGCCAGCGGCGACGCGTCGCGACCGACATGAGCACGACGAGCGACGGCGGCACGCCCGTCATCGAGAAGCTGCCCGCGAGGCACGCGACCGCACCCGCCAGCAGCGGCCACCGCCGTCGTACGGCGAACGCCCCGAACGCGACGACACCGAGCAGGACGTCGAGCCCGAGCGAGCGGCCCGCGAACGCAGCATCCGTCGAGCCCGCCACCAGCAGCAAGAGCGAGGCGGTCACCGTGACGAGCCAACGCCAGGTCTCCTGCCAGGTCGTCAGCGGTGCCGGGAGGAACACAGCCCGGCGCGACGTCGGGTCGGACGTCGGCGCGACGTCGGGAGGCGCAGGTGACATGGTCCCCCCACCCTAGGAGCGACATCGGGCAGGGGGAAGCGACCCCGGTCTCGGGCACCCCCTACCGTGGGTGGACCCATGCGAAGGACGCAGGGAGGACGCGCCCGCGCCCGCGGGACGATGTGGCCCCCGCCGCTGCACTGGTGCGATAGACGCATGATCACCGTGGAGAGACTCACCAAGCGTTACGGCGGCTTCACCGCCGTCGACGACGTGTCGTTCACCGTCCGTCCCGGACGCGTCACCGGCTTCCTCGGCCCGAACGGTGCCGGCAAGTCCACCGCCATGCGGATGATGTGCGGCCTGACCGTGCCCACCGCCGGCACCGCCACCATCCTCGGCAAGCCGTACGCCGCGCTGCCGAACCCGGCGCGGCACGTGGGCGTCCTCCTCGACGCCTCCGCCCAGCACGCCGGCCGCACCGGCCGCGAGGTCCTCACGCTCGCCGCCATCATGACCGGCGCCGACCGCAAGCGGGTCGACCAGATGCTCGACCTCGTCGGGCTCACCCCCAAGGAGGCCGGCCGCCGCGTCCGCAACTACTCCCTCGGCATGCGCCAGCGCCTCGGCATCGCCGGTGCGCTGCTCGGCGACCCGCAGGTGCTGATCCTCGACGAGCCCGTCAACGGCCTCGACCCCGCCGGGATCCGCTGGATGCGGTCGCTGCTCGCAGGCTTCGCGAGCCAGGGCGGCACCGTGCTGCTCTCGTCGCACCTGCTCCTCGAGATGCAGGAGGTCTCCGACGACCTCATCGTCATCGGCGGCGGCAAGATCGTCGCGCAAGGCTCCAAGGAGGAGCTGCTCAGCGTGCCCGGCTCGGTTGTCGCGTCCCTCGACGACGTCGCGCTCGCGTCCGCGCTCGAGCGCGGCGGCTTCGAGGTGTCGCGCCACGCAGGCGGCGGCCTCGCGACGTCGGCGCAGCCCGAGCAGGTGGGCGTCGTCGCGCGCGACGCCGCGATCGCGCTCACCAACCTCTCGCTCGCGCAGAACCACGGGCTCGAGGAGCTGTTCTTCAACCTGACTGCCGAGACCGCACGAGAGGAGGTGGCGGCATGAGCGCCGCGACCCTGACGACGCCGTCGGCCAAGGCTGACTGGTCCGTCCCGCCCGCTGGTGCGCCTGGCGTGCCGTTCCTCCGGCTGCTGCACGCCGAGCTGCGCAAGCTTGTCGACACCCGCGCCGGCCGTGGCCTGCTCATCGCGATCGGCGCCATCACGCTGGTCGGCCTCGGGATCGTCGTGGCCGTCGGAGAAGCCCCGACGCTGACGTTCTGGGAGCTCGCGAGCGGTGCGTCGTCGATCCAGATGCTGATCCTGCCGGCCCTCGGCGTGCTTGCCGTGACGGGCGAGTGGAGCCAGCGCACCGGCATGACGACGTACACGCAGGAGCCCCGGCGCGGCCGGGTGAACGTCGCCAAGCTGCTCTCGGCGGTCATCCTGACGCTCGTGTGCACCGTCGCGCTGCTGCTCATGTCGGCGGTCGCGCACCTGGTCGCGGTCGGCCTCGACCAGACGAGCGTCGACTGGTCCGTCGGGTCCTTCGACATGTTTGCCCTCGTGTTCCTGCAGCTGCTCGTCGTGGTGCAGGGCGTCGCGTTCGGCATGCTGTTCCTCAGCACGCCGCTCGCGCTCGTCGTCTACTACATCCTGCCGATGGTCTGGTCGCTGCTCGCGAATCTCGTGTCCTGGTTGCGGGACAGCGCCCCGTGGATCGACCTCAACACGGCGCTCATGCCGTTGTACGCGGACGAGGGACTGACAGGCCAGCACTGGGCCCAGATCGCCGTCACTGTGACGATCTGGATCGTCGTGCCGTACGTCGTCGGGCACCTGCGCATCGTCCGCCGCGAGGTCAAGTAGCCGACGTGCGAGGGCGGGGCCCGCACGCCGGGCCCCGCCCTCGCGCTGCACCGCAGCCGGGCGTCGCAGGGGGACGTCCGGCGTCGGTCGCCCCGCCGGCGCTCCCGCCTGCCGTCCCGTGCGGTCGCCGCCCCGCCGGCGCTACCCGCTGCTTCGTGAGGTAGGAGGTTCCTCGTGAGGTAGGCCGGTGGTCGTGAGGTAGGGCGCTGCATGCCACTACCTCACGTGGAGAGCCCTACCTCGGCAGCTCGCTGTGGCGCGGGGTGGCGCGGGGTGGCGCGGGCGCGCCGGACGACGCGGCCGCGGCGACGAAGCTCGCGGCGGATCAGGTCGCGGCGGTCGTTAGGGTGGTGTGATGCGCACGCTCGTCATCTCCGCCGTCTGCTTCCGGGACGAGCAAGGCCGCATCCTCACGGTCCGCAAGCGCGGTACGTCGAAGTTCATGCTGGTGGGGGGCAAGCTCGAGCCGGGCGAGGATCCCGCCACGGCAGCGGTCCGCGAGGTGGCGGAGGAGGTCGGGCTGGAGATCCGCCTCGACGAGCTCGAGCTGCTGGGAACCTTCGACTCCGACGCCGCGAACGAGACCGAGACCCGGATCGCGTCCACGGTCTACCTCGCGCCACTTCCTGAGGGCGCGACGCCGGAGGCCGCCGCCGAGATCGCCGAGCTTGCGTGGATCGACTCCGCGACGGCGTCCGCCCGCGACGACCTCGCCCCGCTGCTCCAGCACCACGTCATCCCGGTGCTCGACGGGCTCATCGCCGGGCGCTGAGTCGGGAGCACGTTCCGCTCGACGTGCCCACGCCGGTCCGGAGACCGACGCCGGGCCTCGCGCCCGCAACCAGGCGGCGCGGAACGCTCAGCGGGCTCGGAGCGCCGGCCGTGGTACGTGGGGGATCGGCCCGGGCGCTGCCCGACGGACGCGGGCGACCAGCAGCTCAGGGCTCCGAAGGTCCTCCTTCGTGATGCGCACGAGGCGCCACCCCGCCTCCATGAGAGCGTCAGCCCGCCGCTTCTCACGCATGAACGTCTCCTGCTCAGCGCCCGCGTACTTCGAGCGTCCGTCGTACTCGATGAGGAGGCGCCAGGCCTCCCACCCCAAGTCGGCCCGGAACCGACCGAGATGAGTGCGCACCTGGAGCTGCGTCGTCGGGCGGGGGAGCCCGGCGGCCAGCACGATCAACCGCGTGCAGCTCTCGCCGGGGGACTCCGCGCCGGCATCGGCGCAGGTGAGGATCTCTCGCGCCAGCCGGACCCCGCGACAGCCCACGCGCTCCTCGATCAGCGTAGAGACCTCTCGCAGGTTCAGGCCGGCGCGCAGCGCGGCGTCGGCGACGACGAGGCCCCCGGCGGGGGACGACGTCATGATGCAGTCCGCGACTGTCCGCGGGAGCGTCGTGACGGCCAGACCGTCGACCTGGGTGCGCTGCCCCTCCGGCACGTCCGCGACGTGCCGGGCGACCGGTGCGCCCCGCCGCACGCTCGACCTCGTCGGGGAGGTCACGTGGATCCTCGACGACGAGCCCCACGTGGGCAGGCCCCACAGGTGTGCCGCGGTCGTGTGGGAGAAGCATGCGTGCGGCGCGAGCCTCTGGCTCAGCGCTACCAAGTTGGCCCGGAGCTCGCGGTCACGGCGTTCGTGCGCGTCCGTGCCGACCGGGTGTGCCTCGATGGAGGCGCCACGCCGGAGCCGCACCCACTCCCCGCTCCGGCGTCGAGCGGCGACGTCGGAGGGTAGGTGGTCCCGGCTGAACCGGACGGTCGGGACGGTGTGTGTGCCCTGGCTCATGGGCACAGGGTGGTCACCTGGGTGCTGCGCCGCGAAGCCGGGCGACGAGCGCTGTGGACGCGCCCCCGGTTGTCGAGCGCCGTGGGCAGGGGGCCGCACCGGTCGCCGGAGGCTCGCCGCTCCGGCCGTCCGGGTCGCGAGCATCGCGGGGTAGGGCTCTCCACGCGAGGTAGGGCCGTGGAACGCCCTACCTCGCGCGGGAGGCCCTACCTCAGGGGGAGGCCCTACCTCGCGCGGGAGGCCCTACCTCAGGGACGGAAGCCCACCACAGGGAAGGAGGCCCTACCTCGCGAGGTGGGGGCTACTTCGGTGAGGGGACGGACGCCCGCTCGTCCGGGCGCCAGCCAGGTGTCGCGTCAGACGCCCGCGTAGAAGGCGCTGATCGCACCCGACAGCGCGACGACGTCGCGCACGTGGATCAGCTCGCGCGCGGAGTGCATCGACAGCAGGGGCGCACCGACGTCGACCGTGCGGATGCCGAGACGCACCGATGTGATCGGGCCGATCGTCGAGCCGCACGGGACCGTGTTGTTCGAGACGAACGCCTGCGGCTGCGTGCCGGCAGCCTCGCACGCGCGCGCCCACAGGGCCGCGCCGTGCGCGTCGGACGCGTAGCGCTGGTTCGCGTTGATCTTGAGCAGCGGCCCACCGCCGGGCAGCGGGTGGTGCGTCGGGTCGTGCCGCTCGGCGTAGTTCGGGTGCACGGCGTGGCCGACGTCGCTCGACACGCACCACGACGCGGCGTACATCCGCGCGAGATCCTCCGTCGTGCCGCCCGACAGGCGCGCGGTCACGTCGGCGAGGAACGGTCCGGCCGCGCCCGAGCGGGACTCCGAGCCGATCTCCTCGTGGTCGAACGCCGCGAGGACGCTGATGTGGCCCGCGTCGTCGGGCGCGCCGAGGAGCGCGACGAGGCCCGCGTGGACGGACGTGAGGTTGTCCATGCGGGGCGCCGCGAACAGGGTGCGGCCGGCGCCGAAGCGCGCGGGCGGGGCCGTGTCGACGGTGATGACGTCGTGGCCGACGACGTCGCTCGCCGCGACCCCTGCGATGCTCGCGAGGAGCTCGAGGACGTCAAGCTCGGACACGGGGCCGTCGTCGCCGTCGACGCCGAACACGGGCTGCATGTGGCGCTGCTTGTCGAGCTTGAGACCGTCGTTCGACGACCGGTCCAGGTGGATCGCGAGCTGCGGGACGCGCAGCATCGGGCCCGTGCGCACGAGGTGCTCGGCGCCATCGCGCGTCACGAGGCGGCCGCCGAGCTCGAGCTCGCGGTCGAGCCACGAGTTGAGCAGCGGCCCGCCGTAGACCTCGACGGCGGCCTGCAGCCAGCCGTGCGACACGGTCGTCGGTGCGGGCTTCAGCTTGAGGCCGGGGGAGTCCGTGTGTGCGCCGAGGATGCGCAGCGGGGTGGTGGGGCCCGACGACGCGGGGCGCACCCACGCGATGATCGCGCCGTCGCGCACGACGTACGCGCGCACGTGCGCGGCGACGTCCCAGGCGGCTGCCTCGTCGAGGCGCGTGAAGCCCGCGTCGTCGAGCCGGCGGGCCGCCTCGGCGGCGGCGTGGAAGGACGACGGCGACGCTGAGATGAAGCGGGCGAAGTCGTCGATGTGCGCGTCCAGGTTCTGCGAGGTCATGCGTCTATCCAAGCACTCGGTCCTTCGGCGCACCGGCACTCAGGTCCTGGCAGCCGGTGCGCGCAGGGGCGCGACGGCCGGCGGCGTCGCGCCGCGGACGCGCAGCCGCGCCAGGACCTCGTCGAGCGCACGGTGGTAGGCGACCGTGCGCGGGTAGCCCGAGTGGGTCGCGACGGAGAAGAGGTAGGTGGTGCGGTCGTCCTCCTCCGCGAGGCGGTCGACGTCGTTCGGTGCGTATCCCCACGCGGGGAAGCCGAGGTAGTCGCTGCGGCGCCACAGGCTGACCCAGGCGGGCGGGCCTGTCCGGCCGCCGTGGAGCCGGCTCGTGAGCGCGCCCGTGAGCGGCCTCGCCGTCGCGGAGCCCTCCGCGATCTCGCGTCCCCACGGGTCGGTGGCGAAGGCGCCGGGCGGCTTGCACGGCGGCACGCCGAGCGTCGCGGGGCCGAGGAGGTCGGGCAGGAAGCGACCGAAGTACGGGCGCACCTGGACGCCGTAGGTCAGCAGCCCGACGTCGTCCCACCCGTCCTCGTCCCGGGCGAACAGGGCGGCGATCGTCAGGAGCGCCCCGAGGCTGTGCGCGGACACGACGACGACCCGCCGCTTCCCTCGCTCCCCGCCGGTCAGCCACGCGTCGATGCGGCCGCGCAGCTCGGGGACGGCTCGCTCGGCGTAGCAGGGCGGGCCGAACGGGTGTGCGGCGCGCGGGAGGAAGCAGAGGATGTCCCACACGATCCCGAGCGGCCGGGTCACGCCCCCGGTCCCGCTCGCTGCGACCATCGACCCGACGACGAGGAGCGCGACGGCGCCGACCGCCGCCACGGGGAGCGCGGCCTGCGTGGGTGTGAGGTTGAGGAGGATCGGGGCCCACTGCGCGCGCACCTCGACGAGAGAGGCGACGTCGTCGGCGGCCGTGAGGGAACGCGCCTCGGTGAGCAGGGTGAGCACGAGGACGACGAAGGACAGCGCTGCGATCGTCCCGAGGATCACCTCGGCCCGTTGCAGCTCGGCGGCGTTGCGCCGCGCCGTGAGGATGCGGGCGAGCGCTCGCGGGGTGAGGTCAGCATCGCCCGCGTTCGGGTAGCGCTTGCCGCGCGGTTCGAGCAGGGCGCGGCTGAGCGCGCGCCGCACGCCCATCCCGATGAGCACGACGACGGTTGCTGCGACGACGAGGAGCGTCGCCGTCGCGAACTCGACGTAGGCGGCCGGCGCGGCGACGCGGACGGCGGGCGCGGGCGACGTCGGGACGACGTCGAAGACGGGGCCGCCCTTCCAGGCGGCCTTCGCCGCCTCGGCGTGCTCGGGCGGGACGGCGAGCCGTGCGCCGTCGGCCGGGCCGTTGAGGTAGGCGGCGGTGCCCGTGACGAGGAGGGAGCAGAGCACCATCGACGTGGCGGTGGCGAGGAGGAGGAAGACGCCAGGGCCCGCCCCGCGCCATCCTTCGTCCCGTCGCGCGGTCTTGCGGGGCCGGAGGAGCGCCATGGTCGTGCGGAGGGCGATCGCCAGCAGCAGCGCGGCGCCGACCGCCTCGAGCCACCCGCTCAGCCGCACGTCGCCGACCGTGAGGTCCATCGCTGCGGCCGTGAGCGCGACGGTCGCGAGGACGGCTGCCCAGGTCGTCGTCCAGGGGCGGCGGCTGTCGCGCCACGCGAGGGCGCTGACCGCGAGCACGAGGAGCAGGGCGACGAGCGCCGTGGGCGCGACCATGAGGCTGGACAGCTCGCTGCCGAGACGGGGGTCGTGGACGGCGCCGTCCGCGGGGAGGGCCCACAGGCGGGCGAGCGTGCCTGCGAACATGATCGAGACGGCGACGAGGTAGGAGACGGCGGCGCCGGCGTGGCGGTGGGCGGTCGTGCTCCTGCGCGCGGGGGCGGGCACGTCGACGGACGCCGCGGAGTCGACGGCGAGCCGGTGGCCGACGAGGACGAGCAGCACGACGGCGACGACGAGCAGGACGAGGAAGTCAGGCTCGCGGGTCGTCGTCCTCAGGCATGCGGCGTCGGTGATCGTGCGGATGTCGCGGCACGCCCAGACGCCCCCGAAGACGCGGTCCCACGCGACGATCCCGACGAGGAGCGCGAGCGCGCCAGCGACGTGCAGGAGGGTGCTCGCCAGGGTGAGGCGTGCGTGGCTCCAGAACCCGGGGGTCGCGAGGAGGACCGCCGACGAGGGTGTCCGAGAGCCGGGCGACGTGGCCGTCGCGTGCCGTGCTGACGTGCGTTCCTCGTACCGGACCCGCCCGAGGCTGCTGAGCAGCCAGAGGAGGACGACGAGGACCGCGACTGCGACGAGCACGAGCGCGGTGCGTTGACCGGGCGTGCGGCTGGCCAGCGCCTTGAGGGAGTCGGGCAGCTGGGTGCAGACGGCGGCGACCGGCTGGTCGGGGCTCATGCCTGTGCTCGGGAGCGACGGGAGGGGGCGGAAGCACTGCGAGGCAACGAGGGAGAGCCCGACGGTCGCGAACGACGAGACGGTGAGGAGCGTGAGCAGCAGGCCGTAGAGGCGCACGGCGATCGCGGTCCCGCGGCTGGCCCGGCTCGCTCCGGTGTCGCCCTGCCGGCCCGGGTGGATCGGACGGGCCCAGTACGCGGTGTTGGCCAGGCCGAACGGGAGGACGAGGGTCCAGGCGGCTCGGGCGGCGCCGCGGGCGACGGCGCCGAGCGCGTCGCCGAGGGGCAGGTTGGTCGCGCGCGCCATGGCACCCCACGAGTAGGCCTCCCGCGTGACGTCCGACCGTTGGCGGTGGCGCTGGTCCGGCGGGCGTGCGACCGCTTCGGCGCGGGCCTCGGCGGTGGGTGTCCAGAAGCTGCCGAGATCGTCGCCGTCGGCGCGCTCGATCTTGTCGGCGGGAAGGTCGAGCATGCTGGTCGGTGGCGTGTTGGAGACGCCGTGCACGCGCAGCTCGAGGATCTCGGTCTTCGCTCGGTTCTTCGCCATGGTCGCCTCGCGCGTCCGCGGCGCCGCTCGTGCGAGCCTGCACGGTGGAAGCGGCTCCGGCTGTCCCTGTTGTCCGGAATCTACCTCTGGGTCCCCGTGGCGACCAGGGTGGTCGTGCTCGTCCGGGATGTCAGAGGTGCGCCGTACCGTCGCGGCATGAGACATGCGTTCGTGGGCAGCTACGGCTCGGCCGACCAGATCGTCGAGATGGCGGTCGAGGCTGAGCGGGCGGGGTGGGATGCCTTCTTTACGTGGGACGGCATCACGATCGGCGAGGTCGACACGTTCGACCCGTGGGTGCTGCTCGGCGCGATCGCGGTGCGCACCGAGCGCATCCGCCTCGGCGCACAGGTGTTCTCCCTCGCCCGGAGGAGGCCGTGGAAGGTCGCGCGTGAGTCCGTGACGGTCGATCAGCTCTCGCACGGTCGGCTGATCATGCCCGTGGGGCTCGGCGCGGTCGAGGACGGTGGCTACTCGCGCGTCTCTGGCGAGGTCATGTCCGCGCGGGAGCGTGCCGAGCGGCTCGACGACTGCCTCGACGTCCTCGCCAAGGCGTGGACGGGCGACAAGTTCAGCCACGACGGACCGGTCTACCAGGCGACGGACGTCGTCTTCCGGCCGCGTCCCGTGCAGGCGCCGCGCATCCCCGTGTGGGCGGTCGGGCTGTGGCCTGCACCCAGGTCGATGCGCAGGGCGGCCCGCTGGGACGGCGTGATCGTCCAGCCGCGCGAGGAGGACCCGTTCGCGCCCGCGACGCCGGAGCACGTGCGAGGTGTCGTCGCGTGGTTGGGCGAGCACCTACCGGAGCGGGACCCGGCGGCGCCACCGTTCGACGTGGTGGTCGAGGGTGTCTCTGTCGACGACCGTGCCGAGGCTGTGGAGCGCGTCGCGGCGCTCGAGGAGGCAGGGGCGACGTGGTGGGTCGAGTCCCGGTGGGACGTGGAGCGTGACACGCCGGAGGCCCTCCTCGCGCGGATCCGTCAGGGGCCGCCGCGGTGACGCCGGGGATGCGTCAGAGCAGGATCGGGATGGGCCGGAGGTCTGGCGCCGGGTCGGAGGCGTGGCGCTGGTGCGACTCGACGGCGAAGCGCTCGCGGCTGTTGCGCGGTGCGGGCACGCCGTCGTCCGACGGTGTGAACCCCGACTTGAGCGCGACCCGCCGCGACGCGACGTTGTCGGCCCGGTGACCGAGCTCCACGCGCGTCACGCCCATCTCGGAGAACGCGTAGGTGACGAGGGACGCGCACGCCCGCGACGCGAGGCCCGAGCCGCGGTGCTCCGGGGCCGTCCAGTAGTGCACCCACGCGCGGCGGTCGCCGCCGGCAGGCTCGTCGCCGCGCTCGCACGCGACGCCGACGCAGCCGATCGCGCGGCCGTCGACGTCGATCGCGAGGCTGATCTCCTGGCCCGGCTCGACCGTGAGCTCGTTCGCGATGAACTGCTCGTAGTCGCCCAGGGACTGCGGCGCGTCACCGAACTGGCGGTCCAGGTCGGGGTCGGCGCGACGGGCCGCCATGAGGTCGGCGGCGTCGTCCGAGGTCCAGGGGCGGAGGGTCACGAGCACCGGACAATTATGCGACGGACCGCGCGCAGACATGGCACCCTGGCTCCTTCGGCCCACGTTCCCTCCCCACTCCCGGAGACGACATGACCACGACCGCACCCGAGGACGTCGTCCTCGTCGCCGCCGCGCGCACCCCCCACGGACGCCTCAACGGAGCGTTCGCCACGGTGAGCGCGATCGACCTCGGAGCCGCAGCGATCCGCGGCGCTCTCGAGCAGGGCGCGATCGACGCGAGCGCGGTCGACCTGGTGATCATGGGCAACGTCCTGCAGGCCGGCCTGGGGCAGGCGCCCGCCCGCCAGGCTGCGATCGCCGCGGGCATCGGCTGGGACGTCCCCGCTGTGACGATCAACACGGTGTGCCTGAGCGGGCTCACGTCGATCGTCGACGGTGCGCGCCGCATCCGCAGCGGCGAGGTCGACGTCGTCGTCGCGGGCGGCATGGAGTCCATGACGCAGGCGCCGCACCTCTTGCGCGGTCAGCGTGCCGGCTGGGTGTACGGCGACGTCACCGCTGTCGACTCGATGGCGCACGACGGCCTCTCGGACGCGTGGAGCCACGAGGCGATGGGCCTCGACACCGAGCGGCGCACCGCCGACCACCCGGCGTCGCGCGAGGAGCAGGACGCTGTCGCCGCCCGCTCCCACCGCCTTGCGGCGCAGGCGCGCGACGCGGGCGTCCTCGCCCGGGAGATCGTGCCCGTCACGGTGAAGGGACGCCGCGGCGACACCGTCGTCACGGACGACGAGGGCATCCGCCCCGACACGACGCCGGAGAAGCTCGCAGCCTTGCGTCCTGCGTTCGCCCCGGACGGCACCCTGACGGCCGGCAACTCGTCGACGATCAACGACGGCGCGGCCGCCGTCGTCCTCGCGCGCCGCTCCGCCGCGGAGGAGAAGGGCTGGACCGTCCTCGCGACGCTCCGCTCGGCCGCCGAGGTCGCTGGCCCGTCGCCCGCCCTCGCCCCGCAGCCCGGCAACGCCGTGCTGCGCGCCCTCGCGACCGAAGGCTGGCAGGTCGAGGACCTCGACCTGCTCGAGATCAACGAGGCGTTCGCTGCGGTCGCCGTCCACTCGGTGCGCCAGCTCGGCGTGCCGATCGACAGGGTCAACGTGCACGGCGGCGCGATCTCGCTCGGCCACCCGCTCGGCGCGTCGGGTGCACGACTCGTCGTGCACCTCGCGCACGAGCTCGCGAGCCGCGGCTCGGGCCGCGCCGTCGCCGCGCTGTGCGGCGGCACCGGTCAGGGCGCCGCGCTCCTCCTCGAGGCCGCGACCGCGAGGTGACCGGCGACCTGCGGATAGCCTGGTCGGACCCCTGGACCGACCGGAGAACCGCCATGCCGCAGACCTCAGACGCCCGCCTCGCCCCGACCGGGCTGCGCTCCCTCGCGACGGCGCCCGTCGCCCACCCTGACGCCGTCGTGCAGGGCGACCGGTGGCGCGTGACCGTCCTGACGGACGGCCTCGTGCGCATCGAGCGTGCCGAGGACGGCGTGTTCGAGGACCGCGCGTCGACGTTCGCGATCAACCGGGCGCTACCCGTCCCGCAGTTCCGCGTCGTCGAGACGGACACGCACGTCGAGATCCTCACCGACCGCCTGCACCTCGTCTACGACCGCGGCCCGCTGACGACCGCGGGGCTGAGCGTGCAGGTGCGTGGCAGCCTCACGCAGTACCACTCGATCTGGCGGTACGGCCAGGAGCCGTGGGACTACGAGGGCAACACGGCCGGGCTCGTGCGCCTGCCCGGGACGGCCCGCACGCTCGACGCGGCCGACGGCGCGGTGCCGCTCGAGGACGGCGTCGTCTCGCAGACAGGCTTCGCGGTCCTCGACGACTCGACGTCGTTCCTCCTCACGAACGACGGCTGGGTCGCACCGCGCGACGGGGCGCGCACCGACCTGTACGTCTTCGCGTACGGCGACGACTTCCCGGCTGCGCTCCGCGCGTTCTACGCGGTCTCGGGCCCGACGCCGCTCCTGCCGCGCTTCGCGCTCGGCTCCTGGTGGAGCCGCTACTACCCGTACACGGCGGACGGCTACCGCGAGCTCATGGAGCGGTTCGAGGCGGAGGGCCTGCCGTTCTCGGTGTCGGTCATCGACATGGACTGGCACCTCGTGGACATCCCCGAGCGCTTCGGGTCCGGCTGGACGGGCTACACGTGGAACCGCGAGCTGTTCCCCGACCCGAAGGGTCTGCTCGACTGGCTCCACGAGCACGACCTGCGCGTGACCCTGAACGTGCACCCCGCCGACGGCGTGCGGGCGTTCGAGGAGGCGTACCCCGAGATGGCGGCGGCGCTCGGGCGGGACACGTCGAACGAGGACGCGCTCGCGTTCGACGTCACCGACGAGCAGTTCCTGACCGCGTACTTCGACATCCTGCACCGTCGCCTCGAGGCGGACGGCGTGGACTTCTGGTGGCTCGACTGGCAGTCGGGCCCGCACTCTCGCGTGCCGGGGATCGACCCGCTGTGGATGCTCAACCACTTCCACTTCCTGGACTCGGCAGGCCGGCGGTCGGGGCGCGAGGTGCGCCCGCTGACCTTCTCGCGGTATGCGGGCCCGGGTTCGCACCGGTACCCGGTCGGGTTCAGCGGTGACACGTCGATCACGTGGGCGTCGCTGGACTTCCAGCCGTACTTCACGGCGTGCGCGTCGAACATCGGCTACGGCTGGTGGAGCCACGACATCGGTGGGCACATGCACGGGATCAAGGACGACGAGCTCGCGACCCGGTGGGTGCAGCTCGGGGTGTTCTCGCCGATCATGCGCCTGCACTCGGGCGCGAACCCGTTCATCCAGAAGGAGCCGTGGACGTTCGGGCCGCAGGCCCGCGAGGTGCAGACGCGGTTCCTCCGTCTGCGGCACCGGCTCGTGCCGTACCTGCACACGATGAACCACCGTGCGGCGTCGGACGGTGCGCCGCTCGTGGAGCCGCTGTACTACCGGTTCCCGCGCTCGCCGGAGGCGTACGCGTCGCCGAACCAGTACACGTTCGGCACGCAGCTGATGGTGCACCCGGTCACGGAGAAGCTCGACCCGCGCACGGGGCTGGGGCGCACGAGCACGTGGCTGCCGGGCGGCACGTGGGTCGACCTCATGACGGGTGTCGGGTACGACGGCGGCCGGGTCGTGCGGCTGCACCGCGACCTGCGGTCGATCCCTGTGCTCGCGGCGGCGGGGGCGGTCGTGCCGCTCGACGCCGCGCGCGTCCCCGGCAACGACACGTCGGCGCCGGCGGCGCTCGAGGTGCTCGTCGTCGTGGGTGCGGACGGTGCGTTCGAGCTGGTGGAGGATGATGGCTCGCTCGAGCGGGCGGACCTGCCGACGGTGCGCACGCCGCTCGCGTGGGTGCAGGGCGACGGGCGTGCCGTCGTCGGGCCCGTGTCCGTGTCGGGTGACGAGGCGGCCGCGCGCGCGGCGGTCCCGGCGCGACGTGACTGGACCCTGACGTTCCCGTCCGTCGACCTGGGCTGGGGTGGCACCGCGACGGCGACGGTCGACGGCGCCGAGGTGCCGGTCCGGCTCGATGCGCGCGCCCCGCTGCTCGGGGACGCCGGCGGGTGGGGCCTCGCGGTGACCGTCGTGGACGTCCCGGTGGACGCGAGGCTCGAGGTCACGCTGCACCCGGTCGGCGGCGGGCCGGTGGGCCTCGCGCCGAACGACGTCGCGCGGCACGTGTTCGAGATCCTCGATGCCGCGAGCATCGAGTACGACCTCAAGGACCTCGTGCGTTCGGTCGCGACGTCGGGCCAGCCGCTCGCGGTGCGCGTCTCGCACCTGCAGGCGCTCGGCCTCGAGCCTGCGCTCGAGGGTGCGGTGACGGAGGTCCTGCTCGCGCGGGCGTGAGCCCCGCCGCCCGCGCTGGGGCAGGTCAGGTGCGGTCGTGCAGGGTGATCTGGTAGCCGTCCGGGTCGGCGAAGACGAAGGTGCGGCCGAACGGGCCGTCGATCGGCGCCGAGACGATCGTGACGCCGTCGGCTGCCATGCGCGTGTGGATCGCGTCGGCGTCGGGTGCGTGGAGCCAGACGCCGACGCCGAGGCCGAGCTGCGGCGCGGAGTCGAGGTCGACGCCGGGGAGCGGGGTGCGGACGGCGAACGCCGCGGGCGTCGTGTCGAAGACGACGGCGTGGGGCGGGCCCGCCTGGCGGGTGAGGCCGAGGTACGTCTCGTAGAACTGTGCGGAGGCAGCGAGGTCGCGTACCTGGAGCGAGATGAAGCCGGGGCCGGAGGCGGGCATGGTGTCTCCCTGGTCGAATGGATGTCAGTTATCTGACATCCGTGACGCTATGTCAGACTACTGACATGAGTCAACCGGCGCCCGCAGTCGACCTCGAGACCTCCCTCGGCTACCTGCTCAAGGAGACGTCCAACGCACTGCGCCTAGCCATGGAGGCCGTGCTCCGCCCGCTCGGCATGACGATCACCCACTACTCCTGCCTCGAGCTGCTCGCACAGCGCCCCGGCCTGTCGAGCTCCGAGCTCGCCCGCGGCACCTTCGTCACCCGGCAGTCGATGAACGTGCTGCTGCAAGCGCTCGAGCGCGACGGAGTCGTCACCCGGCCCGACGCGCCCGAGGTCGGGCGCGTCCTGCCCGCCGAGCTCACCATGAAGGGTCGCGAGCAGCTCGCCGCCGCGAGCGCCGCGGTCCGAGCGGTCGAGGACCGCATGAAGAGGCTCCTCGACGCCGACGAGCAGGCGCACCTGCGCGACCTCCTGTCCCGCTGCGCCCAGTCGCTCCGCGACGGGCAGGACCACGCTCCGGTCGGGTCGCCGTCGGCCAGCGAGCGCGGCTGACCCGCGCAGCCCGCCGCGCGGCGCGCGCACCCGAGCGGCGCCGCGGCGCGCGAAGATGAGCACATGCGCATCGCACTCGTGACCCTCGGCGGGACGATCAGCTCGGAGCCGCTCGACGGTGCGGGGCCCTCCTCGCCCGGCCCTGACGCCGGGGGCGGCGGCGTCGTCCCCGTGTCCGGGGCAGCGACGTTCGCGCGCGAGGTCGCGCGCTTCGTCCCTGGGATCGAGGTCGTGCCGGTCGAGGCGCAGATGGTGCCGTCGTCGTCGCTCTCGGTCGCGGACCTGCGCGGGCTCGCCGCGCGCATCGCGGCCCTGGTCGAGGAGGGCGACGGCGTGGACGGCGTCGTCGTCGCGCAGGGCACCGACACGATCGAGGAGACGGCGTTCGCGCTCGACCTCGTCGGCGCGGCCGACGAGGTGCCGGTCGTCGTGACCGGAGCGATGCGCGACCGCTCCGCACCAGGGCCCGACGGCGCCGCGAACGTCGTCGCTGCGCTGCGCGCCGCAGCGAGTCACGACGTGCGCGGCCGTGGCGTGCTCGTCGCGTTCGCCGACCGGCTGCACGCCGCGCGGTGGGTCACCAAGACGTCGACGTTCCGGGTCGACGCGTTCACGTCCGAGCCGTTCGGGCCCGTCGGGATCGTCGCTGAGGGGCGCGTCCGCCTCGGCTCCGCGCCGCGCCCGCTGCCGCCGTTCGAGATTCCGTCCGGGCCGCCCGCGCGGGTCGCGGTCGTGACGGCCGGGATCGGTGACGACCTCGCCGTCCTGCCTGCGCTCGCGGACCTCGGGTACGACGGCGCCGTGCTCGTCGCGACGGGAGCCGGCCACGTGCCCGCGGTGGCGGTCGAGAATGTCACGATGGCGGCGGCAGGCCTGCCGGTCGTGCTGTGCTCGCGCACGGGCGCCGGACCGGTCTTCACGCACACGTACGGCTACGAGGGCGGGGAGATCGACCTGATCGAGCGCGGCGTCATGCCTGCGGGCGTGCTCACGCCCGCGAAGGCGCGGCTGCTCCTGATGCTGCTCGTCGCCTCTGGTGAGACCGGCGCTGACCTGCAACGATCGTTCGCACGCTACGCCGAGTCCTGATCGGCGGTGCTCAAAGGGGGCGAGTGATGATGGTGATCGACTACGCGGCAGGGCTGGCGCTCATCGCCGTGGTGGGCGGCGCGCTCGTCGCGGGTGGGATCTTGATGGTAAAGCGCGTCGGACGGGGCGCGATCGTCATGGGTGTGCTCGGGGCGTTGCTGCTCGGCGGGGTCGGCTACAAGGTCGTGACGATGTCGGGACTCTGGCAGCAGCACGACATCGTATGGTCGAGTCCGGGCGGAGGCGACGACTCCGTCAGGTTCGAGGTGAGGCACGAACGTCTCTCGTTCGACGGCGAGCGCTACGAGTTCCGGGTCGGGGAGACCCGCGACGAGCTCTTCTCCTTGCTCGCAGCGCAGTTCCCGCAGGGGAGCGTCGTCGGCGGCGTCTTCAGGTTCGCCGCCAACGGTGAGGAGCTCGTCGTCGAGGAGCTGCCGGGCGTGCAGGGCAACGCGTTCGCGCTCGACGTCGCCGAGGACGAAGCCTGAGGTGTGCGACCGGCTAGACCTCGACGAAGCGAGTCAGCTCTTGATGCGCTCCTGCCCGTCGGCGTTGCGCGCGACGATCTTCATCTCTGCGCCGAGCGGGTCGCGGACGACGGCGAGCCGCCCGAACCCGCTCTCCTCCGGCTCCTTGACGACCGTGCCGCCGTGCTCGACGACGGTCGCGACCGCAGCGTCCGCGTCGTCGACCAGGAAGTACACGTACCAGGCGCTCGGTGCGCCGTCGGGCAGGTAGCGGGCGGTGTCAATGATGCCGGCCTGCGGCTCGTCGCCGACCATGTGCCGGGCGTACCGGAAGTCGTCCGTGTCAGACATGAGGTCGACGTTCCAGTCGAAGACGTGACGGTAGAAGTCGAGCGAGCGGCGGAAGTCGCCGTTCATCTCCTCGCACCAGGCGGGCGCACCGTGCACCTCTTCGAGGTCGAACCCGTTGAGACCTGCGGCCTGCCACGCCCCGATGCCGCCGCCCGCGGGGTCGAGGAAGAACGCGAACCTCCCCATCCCGGGGATCTCCATCGGCTCGACGATCACCTGCCCGCCGGCCGTCGCGACGCGCGCCGCGGCAGCGTTGGCGTCCGTCACCGCGAGGTACACGGACCACATGTCGGCAGGGCCGTCGCCCTGGTGCGGCATGATTCCGCCGATCTGGTGGCCGTCCTTGGTGATCTGGGCGTAGCCGCCGTACTCGGGGCCGCCCTCCTCGAACTCCCAGCCGAACAGCGCCGTGTAGAACGCGCGGGCCTGTTCGGGGTCGGAGGTGTCGAGGTCGATCCAGACGGGGGAGCCGGTGTGGAAGGACGTGCGCACGGTCATGGGAGGCACCTTCGCTCGGGGATACCCACGCTACGAGCGTCGCGGCACGAGGGCATAGGGGCCTGCACCCGCCCGGCGTCGGTGGGTGCCGCTAGCGTGGCGGGCATGGCTGATCCGGATGCCGCCCCGATCCTCGACCTGGGCAGTCGTGCGGCGTGGCGTGCGTGGCTCGCGGAGCAGCACACGGTGTCCGACGGCGTGTGGGTGGTCCTCGCGCGCGGCGCGTCGGCGAGTTCGGGCCTCGGCTACGAGGACGCGGTCCTCGAGGCGTTGTGCTTCGGCTGGATCGACGGTCGCGCCCGCCCGTACGAGGGTGAGCGCTCGCTGCAGTGGTTCACGCGGCGCAAGGGGCGCTCGATGTGGGCGAGCTCGAACAAGTTGCGCGTCGAGCTGCTCGAGGCTGAGGGGCTCATGACGGACGCCGGCCGCGCGGCGATCGCGGCGGCCCGCGCGTCGGGCATGTGGGAGCTGCTCGACGGGCCCGAGCGGCTCGAGGAGCCGCCCGAGCTCGCGGCCGCGCTCGACGCCGAGCCGGCGGCCCGCGCGACCTGGGACGCGTGCACGCCGAGCGTCCGCAAGATGGCGCTCACCCAGCTCGCGATGCTGCGCGGCGAGGAGGCGCGCGCGCGGAAGGTCGCGGCGTTCGTGGAGCGCACGGCGTCGGGCGCGAAGCCCGTGTGACGGCCGGGCCTAGCAGCGTCCGGCGTGCGTGCTCGCCCGCGCGCGGTGCCTCAGCCGAGCGTGACGAGCAGCGCCGCGTACACCGCGGTGCCGCCCACGATGCTCAGCAGCGCGTTGCGCCGCCACAGGTGCAGGCCGACCGTGACGGCGAGCGCGACAGCCTCGGCGAGACCGCGTGGCGCCGTCGTCCCGGCGGGTTCGCGGAGCGTGTAGATCACGAGGATCACCATGATGCCGACGGGCATGCGCGCACCGAGCCAGGCGACGGCGCGCGACTCGCGCAGCCGCTCGACGACGAGGAACGGTGCGGCGCGCAGCGCGAACGTCACCACGAGGAAGACGCCGAGCGCGGCGGCGACGTATCCGACGTCAGGCACGCGGCTCCTCCCGTCGGCTGGTGAGGGCGAACCGCGCGACGAGCACGACGACGAACGTCGTCATCGCGACGACGAGCATGTAGTCGGGGGCGACGAGCTGTGCGCCGAGCGCGCACGCGACCGCGATGATCGGTGCGGGCACGTCGCGGTGCGCGCGGAAGGCGTCGATGGCGAGCACCGCGAACAGGGCGGTCAGGGCGAAGCCGATGCCGGGGACGTCCGGCAGGAGGCCGCCCACCAGGGCGCCGGTGACACCCCCGACGACCCAGTACGCCTGGCACAGCACCTGGATCCACAGGATGCGGGCCTCCGAGAGGCTGCCGGGCGCGCGCGTCGCGACGACGGCGTACGTCTCGTCGGTGAGCGCGTACATCGCGTACAGGCGCCGCAGCGGGCCGCGGACCTGGTGCAGCGGGAACGACAGCGCGTAGAACACGTGTCGGAAGTTCACGAGGAACGTCGTCACGGCGATCGACGCGAGCGGCGTCGCTGCGAGCAGCAGCCCGACGGCGAGGAACTCGAGCGACCCGGCGTAGATCGTCAACGAGAAGACCGGCGCCCACCACCACGCGAAGCCGGACTGCACGAGCAGCATGCCGAACGCGACGCCGAGCGGAAACAGACCGAAGCCGACGGCGGCGGTATCGCTGAGCGCGGCCCGCCGGGCCGGGTAGGCGGGGGCGGGCTCGGCGGGCATGCGGTCACGCTACCTCCGCCGGCGCAGCGCGGGCGGGGAGGTCCGCGGTCGTTAGGGTGGGGCGTGCCCTCCTACCGCGTGACCCTGCTGATCGGTGACATGCGGGTCGGGCGCTCGCCCGAAGAGGTGCTGCCCGCGGCGGTCGACGCCGCCCGTGAGCTGACGACGGCGGAGTCGTGGGACCTCGCGATCCGGCACGGCATGCCGCGCATCACAGTGCGCTACCTCGCGGACGACGACGCCGAGGCGTTCCGCGTCGCCGAGCTCGTGCGGGCGCGCACGAACCTCGTCGCCCAGGCGCGTGGCACGACGGTCACGCGCCGCTACGGCGGCCGCTTCTATCCGGTCGCGCCGCCCCACGACACGTACTAGCGGACGACGTCGCCCGCACCACCCGGCCCTCCGCTCGAGGTAGGCCCTCCCGCTCGAGGTAGGGCCGCCGCGCCGCTCGATCGTCGGTTCCGGCGTCGCCCGCGAGGTAGGGCCTCGCGCGTGAGGTAGAGCCTGCCACGCGGGGTAGGGCCTTAGAGGGCCCTACCTGGAGTGCAGACCCCTACCTCGCGTGCAGCCCCCTACTTGGGCACCACCTCGCGCGGGATCGGGCCGTGCGCTTGAGGTAGGGCCTGCCACGCGGGGTAGGGCCCTGGAAGGCCCTACCTGGAGTGCAGCCCGCTACCTCGCGCGCGGTTCAGCGCAGGTCGGCGACGCGGGTGCCGACGTGGAGCGCCTCGAGGGTGCCCGCGCTCGCGGTGGCGAGCGCGGTGTCGAGAGCGGCGCGCGACCGCGCCGGCACGAGCAGCGTGAACGTCACGGTCGCGGCGTACGCGACGTCGTCGAGCACCGCGTCGTGGTGGGTGACCCAGTCCCGCAGGACGTGCTCGATGCGCCCCGCCTCGGCGTGCGGGACGTCGACGAGCACCTCGTCGAGCAGGGCGCGCCGCACGATCGGGGCGCGGTCGAGCGTCTCGGAGACTGCGGAGGAGTAGGCGCGCACGAGCCCGCCGGCGCCGAGCAGGATCCCGCCGAAGTATCGGGTGACGACGGTGACGACGTCGGTCATGCCGCGGTGGCGCAGCACCTCGAGCATGGGGATGCCGGCGGTGCCGGAGGGTTCGCCGTCGTCGGAGGAGCGTTGCTGGTCGGCGTGCGTGCCGACGACGAGCGCGACGCACGAGTGGCGTGCGTCCCAGAACTCCTTGCGGACGGCGGCGACGACGGTGTCCGCCTCGGCGACGGAGCCGACGTGCACGGCGCGTGCGATGAACCGGGACTTCTTGATGACGAGCTCGTGGACGGTGGTGCCCGCGACGGTCGAGGGCAGGGCCTCGGGTTCTCTCGCGCCGGTCACCGTCTCATCATCCCAGTCGCGGCCGGACGTGCGGCGCGGTGAGGTGGCACGTCGAGCGGAGGCCGGGGCGCGATGGCGAGCTCGGGCGCACGAGCGGTGGCCAGGGCGCGGAGGGCGCGCCCGGCGGGCGGGGGGCGGGGGGTTCAGGCTCCGGGCAGCATCCGGGTCTCGGGCGCGGGGAGCTGTGCGGCGGGGGCGAGCGGGGACATGGCGCCGATGATCTGGTCGAGCACGGCGAGCGCGCGTCGGCTGCCCTCGGGCCCGACCTCGCGGACGGCGGCGTCGGTCGCGCGGATCTGCACGGCTTCGGCCTGGGTGAGGACGGCGCGGCCGGCGTCGGTGAGGTGGATCGCTGCGGCGCGTCCGGCGTCGTCGTGGACGATGCCCACGAGGCCGCGGGCGGCGAGGGACTCGGCGGTCGCGACGACGGCGTCGGTCGTCATGCCGACGGCCCGGCCGAGGCGGCGCGGGTGGTCGTCGTGCTCGTGGTGGGCGGCGTCGAGCGCGTCGAGGAGCGCGAGCTCGCTGCGGCGCAGGCCGGACTCCTGCTCGACGAGGTGGAGGAGGGTGTCGCCGAGCTCCTTGAGCTGGTCGACGCGGTCGAGGATCGCGAGGGTGGTCGCGAAGTCGCCGGCGCTGGACGTGGGTTCGTGGCGGGCGTCGCTGCGCACGAGTGCGACGGTGCCCGGTGAGAGGTGCAGCGTGTCCGGGGAGGTGGCGACTGTGTCACTGTCCATGGTCACGAGCGTGTCACGGTGCGCTGTGAGGTCGCTGGGAGGAACGGTGGAGATCAGGAGGCGAGGCGGGGCAGGACGACGAGGAGCAGGTTGACGGCGGCGCCTGCGCCGCCGACGAGAGCGCCGGTGAGCGCGGTGCGTCGCGCGGCGAGGGCCTGCGTGCGGCGGCGTACGACGACGCACAGCACGACGGCGAGGGCCGCGAGCGCGAGGGGCGCGACGGTGAGGAGGCTCGTCGCTCCCGCGACGGCACCCACGGCGACCGTCGCGCCGGCGAGCCGCTCGTCGGTCCGGTGGCGGCCGTGCGCGAGGGTCGTCGGCTCCGGGGTGGTGGGCATGCGCCCCACCTTGGCGTGTCGTGGGCCGTGCGGCAAGAGCGTCCCGTCAGGGGGTGTCCTGCACGACGACCGCCTGCCCGCTGGTCTCGGTGCCTCCGCTGGTGCGGACGGTGAGCAGCCCGACGAGGCCGAGCACGACGAGCAGCTGGAGGGTCACGGCGATCCCGCCGAGCCAGACGCCGGCGGTCGCGAGGCCGGGCCGGGTGGTGCCGTCGCGGCGGGCGGACCGTCCGAGGACGATCGCGACGATGCCGAAGGCGAGGCCGATGAAGGGCAGGAGGACGGCGGCGATGCCTGCGACGAGCGCGCCGACGGCGCTGGTGTCGCCGGGTGCGCGCGGCGCTGCGGGTGCGGGCTGAGGGGGCGTGCCGGCGTCGACGATCCCGGACTCGAGGAGGCCTGCGGCGACGTCTTCGGGGGTGCCGAGCTGGGCGAGGATCGCGGTGATGTCGTCCTCGGTCGCGGGGTGCCCGAGCGAGGCGAGCGCGTCGTCGAGGTGCTCGCGGACGGATCCGAGGGCGTCGGCGCGGTCGACGGGGGAGGCGGTGGCGAGCATCCGGCCGAGGTCGTCGAGGTATCGGTCGACGCGGGCGGCGAGCGTGGGCTCGAGGGGGTGCTGCTGGGTGTCAGTCATGAGTGGCTCCCGAGGAGTGCGGAGTCGACCGCGTCGCGGAACTGGCTCCAGACGGTCGTGAACTGGTGGAGGGACTGGCGGCCGGCGGGCGTCAGCGAGTAGTAGCGGCGGGGCGGGCCTGACGGGGACTCGCGCCAGGAGGTCTCGACGAGTCCTTGGCGGCGCAGGCGGGCGAGAAGGGGGTAGAGGGTGCCTTCGCCGTTCATGAGGATGCCGTCGGCGCTCAGGCGTGCGCCGATGTCGAGGCCGTAGGCCTCGCCGTCGCGGAGGAGGGCGAGGACGCAGTACTCGACGCTTCCGCGTCGCAGGTGCGACAGGATGGATTCGTCACCGGGTTCCATGCGTCACAAGGTACCTGCGGGCGAGGAGCCCCACAAGGTGGTCCTGGGTGGTTCAGCCCGCGAGCAGCGTCCGGATCGCCCGAGCGAGCCCGTCCTCGGCGTTCGACGTCGTCACCCACGACGCCTGGGCCTGCACCTCGGCCGACGCGTTCGCCATCGCGACCGACGTCCCTGCGTGCGCGAACATCCCGAGGTCGTTCGGGCCGTCGCCCACCGCCGCCATCTCGGCACGCGCGATCCCCAGGTCGGCGGCGAGCTGGTCGATCCCGGTCGACTTGTCCACGCCCGGCGCGACGATCTCGAGGTAGTGCTCGCCCGACAAGAACGCGTCGCACCCCGCAGGGAGCGCGGCGGCGATCCCCGGCACCAGGTCCGGCAGCCCGTGCGCGGGCGGCACCATGAGCTTGTGCGGACCCGCTGCGCCCGGCGCGAGCTGCGCCTCGCCCAGGAGCCCCGCCGGAGCCTGGCCCGTCGCCTTCTGCTCCCACTCGCCGTACCCGTCCCAGCGGGACGGGAACCAGCCCGCGCCGTCGTACCAGTTCGCGACGTGCCCCGCGGCGAGGACCTGCTCGACGATCGTGCGCGCGACCTCGTGGTCGAGGCGCGTCGAGTGCAGGTCGGTGAACGTCCCGTCGGCGTGGCACTGCCCGACGAGTGCGCCCTGGAACGCGACGACGCACCCCGCGAGCGGCGCGTGCGGGACGTCGAGAAGCCCGAGCTCCTCGACGAGGTGCCGCATAGCGAGCGGCCCCCGAGCCGACGCGAGCACCACCGAGACCCCCGCGGCGGTCGCCTCGGCGACCGCTGCGCGCACCTCGGTGGAGATGCGGTGGTCGGGCGTGAGGAGAGTCCCGTCGACGTCGGAGGCGATCAGGCGGACGGGAGAGGTGGTGCCAGGCATGCCTCAAGCATGCCTGCTCGAGGCTGTGCCTCGTGCTGCGCGATACGGTCGAGGCCATGGACGACCTTCTCGACGTGCTCACCCTCGACCAGCTCCGGGCGCGGACGAGCGTCCGCTGGAGCCACTACCCGGACGACGTGCTCCCGCTGTGGGTCGCCGAGATGGACGTGCCGCTCGCGGAGCCGGTCCGGCAGGCGGTGCACGCGCTCCTCGACGCGCACGACGTCGGCTACCCGCCCGAGGACGGGGCGCTCACGACGGCGTTCGCCGGGTTCGCGGCGCGGCGCTGGGGCTGGACCGTCGACCCGACGGCCGTGCGGCAGCTGACCGACGTCATGACGGCGGTGCAGACCGCCGTCGCAGCGGTCGTCGCCCCCGGTGGCGTCGTGATCGTCCCGACGCCCGTCTACGGACCGTTCCGCTGGTACACGGAGGGCGCCGGCCGCCGCGTCGAGACCGTCTCCCTGCGCGACGACCGCCTCGACGTCGACGCGATCGACGCGACGGCCGCGCACGTGCGCGCCGAGGTCGGCCCGGGAGCGGGCATCGCGCTGCTGCTGTGCAACCCGCACAACCCGACGGGCGTCGTGCACTCGCGCGAGGAGCTGGCTGCGCTCGCGGACGTCGCCGCGCGGCACGACGTGCGGGTCGTGTCGGACGAGGCGCACGCCCCGCTCGTGCTGCCCGGCTCGCCCGCGTACGTCCCGTATCTCGAGGTGGACCCGCGCGGGCTCGCGGTGCACTCGGCGGCGAAGGCGTGGAACCTCGCGGGGTTCAAGTCGGCGCTGCTCGTCGCGGGGGACGAGGCGCACGACGTCCTCGCGCGCGTGCCTGCGTACCTGTCGGACGCCGTCGGGCACGTGAGCATGGCCGCGCACGCGGCCGCGTACCGCGAGGGGGAGGCGTGGCTCGACGAGCTGCTTCCCGCGCTCGCGCGGCGGCGCGACCTGCTGGTCGAGCTGGTGGGGGAGCACCTGCCGGGCGCGCGTGTCCGGGCGCCTGAGGCGACGTATCTCGGGTGGGTGGACCTGCGCGCGGCGGGTCCCGACGGCGCCGGGCTCGGCGACGATCCGGCGAAGGTCTTCCTCGTGGAGGGGCGGGTCGCGCTGTCGCGTGGCCTGGACTTCGGGCCGGGGGGTGAGGGCCACGTGCGGGTGAACTGCGCGACGCGGTCGGACGTGCTGAGGGAGGCGCTCGCGCGGATGGGCGAGGTGGCTGCCAGCCGTCGCGGGTGATCGACGTGTGACGGAGACGTCACCCGCAGCCCTTCACGATGCCGACGAGGCGTTGGTAAATTTGTCGACACCACGTCGGCAACCCGAAGGGTCCCCCATGTTCCTCGCACTGCGCGAGCTACGGTTCGCGCGCACCCGCTTCGCACTCATGGGCGCGGTCATCGCGCTCGTCTCCGTCCTCGTCGTCCTCCTGTCCGGCCTCTCCGCCGGACTCGTCAACGACGGCGTCTCCGGACTCAAGCAGCTTCCCGTCACGCACTTCTCGTTCGAGGGGGGCACCAAGACGGACGCAGCGTTCACGCGCTCCATCATCGATGTCGAGCAGGTCGACAAGCTCGCCGAGCAGCCCGGCGTCACCGATGCCGCGCCGTACGGGCTCATGCTCGCCAACGCCAAGAAGGACGACGGCGGCCAGCCCGTCGACCTGACCCTGGTCGGCGTCGAGGAGGGCTCGTTCGTCGCGCCGTCCGCCGTCGCCGAGGGCGACCTCGTCGGCCAGGCCGACGGCATCGTCGTCTCGTCGACCGCGAAGGACGACGGCCTCGAGCTCGGTGACAAGGTCACCCTCGAGCGGCTCGACCGCACCCTGACCGTCGTCGGCATCCTGCCCGAGCAGCACACGTTCGGCCACGTGGATGTCGCGTACCTCCCGCTCGCCACCTGGCAGGAGCTGCACGCCGGCGGCGACGTCACCGTCGCGGCCGACGCCGAGGTCCCCGACGTCACGACCGCTGCCGCCCTGCGCGTCGACGGCGACTTCGACCCGGCCGCCACCGACGCCGCTCTCGGCACCACGACGCTGACCCTCAAGGCATCGTTCGGCGCCTCTCCCGGCTACTCGGCCGAGACCGCGACGCTCATGCTCATCCAGGTGTTCCTGTACGCGATCTCGGCGCTCGTCGTCGGCGCGTTCTTCACCGTCTGGACGATCCAGCGCCGCCACGAGATCGCCGTGATGCGAGCGATGGGTGCGACCCGCAAGTTCCTGCTCGCCGACAGCCTCGGTCAGGCAGCGCTGCTCCTCGCGGGCGCCATCGGCATCGGCTTCGCGGTCGGCATCGGGCTCGGCGCGCTCCTCCAGGGCACGGCGATGCCGTTCGCCCTCCAGGCTCCCGACCTCGCGGTCGCCGCAGTGCTCCTGGTCGTGCTCGGCATGGTCGGTGCTACCGCCGCCGTCATCCGCATCACCTCCGTCGACCCCCTGACCGCCCTGGGAGGGCAGCGATGAACGACTCCACCCAGTCCCGCTCCGTCCTCGAGCTCGAGGGCGTGACCCTGCGGCACGGCGACGGAGACTCGACCGTCACGGCGCTCGACGCCGTCAACCTGGACGTCACCGCTGGCGAGCTCGTCGCGGTGGTCGGGCCGTCGGGCTCCGGCAAGTCCTCGCTCCTGGCTGTCGTCGGCGCGCTCGTGACTCCCGAGTCCGGCACCGTCCGGGTCGACGGCGTCGACGTGGGCTCGTCCGACGCGAGCACGAAGGCGCGGCTGCGCCGCGAGCGGATCGGCTTCGTGTTCCAGTCGGGCAACCTCATCCCGGCGCTGACGTGCCTCGACCAGCTGCGGCTCGCGCTCAAGATCGCGGGCATGTCGCCGGACGACGAGCGCGCTCGTGACCCGCGCGAGCTCCTCGACGCCGTGTCGATGAGCCACAAGGCGGACCGTCGCCCGCACGAGCTGTCCGGTGGCGAGCGTCAGCGCGTCGGTATCGCGCGCGCCTTCATGACGAGCCCCGCGCTGCTCCTCGTCGACGAGCCGACCGCGGCCCTCGACCGGGCGCGCAGCCACGAGGTCGTCGAGCTCCTCGCCAAGGAGGTCGCCACCTTCGGCGCCGGCGCGCTCATGGTCACCCACGACCACGACGTCCTCGAGCACTGCGACCGCGTGCTCGAGATGGTCGACGGTTCGCTCGGAGCGCCCGCCCGCTGATGGCGGCTGAACCCCGCATGGACGACGCCGACCTCCCGTCCAGGAGGTCGGCGTCGTGCATGGTCCAATAGCACTGAGGGAGGGCACATGCCGAAGATCAACGCCGCGACGCTCGCTGAGCATCGCGCCGCACAGCAGCGGGCGCTGCTCGACGCAGCTCGAGAGCTCGTCTCGGAGCGCGGCGCGGACTTCACACTCGGCCAGGTCGCGGCCAGGGCTGGCCTCGCGAGGCCGAGCCTGTACCAGTACTTCAAGTCACGCGAAGAGCTCGTCGAGGCCGTCGTCGCCGACGTGTTCCCGCGCTGGTCCGCGCGCATCGTCGAGGTGGTGGAGGCGGCCGCGAGCCCGCGCGAGGCTGTCCTCGCCTACGCCGAGGTCAACCTCGAGCTTGTCGCGGGCGGGGAGCACGAGATCGCGGCTGCGCTCAGCGCGATCGCTCCTCAGCCTGTCGTGGCGTCGCGCAGTGCCGAGATGCACCGCGAGATGCTCCAGCCTCTGGCTCGTACCCTCGGCCAGCTGGGCGTCGACGACCCAGGCCGTGCGGCCGAGCTCGTGAACGCCGTCGTGCTCGCCGCGTCGCGGCAGGTCGAGTCGGGTGAGACTGTCGCCACGGTCATGAGCCGCGTCGAGGCTGTTCTTGCGCTCAGCGCGGACACCTGACCGACGCGGCGACGGTCAGAGGGCGACCTCGAACCAGACGGACTTGAGCTGGCCGTCGAGCTCGTCGTAGCCCACGCCCCAGCGCGTCGCGAGCATGTCGACGAGGGCGACCCCGCGACCGCCGGGCTGCGTGGGCGGCGGGTGCTTGATGATCGGCAGGTCTCGGGCGCAGTCGCGCACCTCGACGCGTGCGCGCTCCGCGTTGACGTGGATGATGAGGGAGACCGGCGGGACGGCGTGCGCCACCGCGTTCGTGACGACCTCGCTGACCAGCAAGATCATCACGTTGAGGGTCTCGCCCTCGATCCCAGCCTCGGTGAGCAGGTCGTGGGCCCATCGGCGTGCGGGCGCGATCGCTGCGAAGTGCGGCTCGATCTCGAGCGCGTGCTGCATGCGGTCCCTCCCTCCAGTGCCGTCCGGCACCGTCTGCGGACCCGGTGATCGTATCCGGGATCGGTGCCATCGCGTTGAACCCAGGGTTTCCTGGGATACGGGGCGTCGCAACTCGAGGGATGGGTGCAGGCGCCTCGTGGTGGGGAGGTCGGGCGGCGCGTCGCCCGGTCAGACGGCCGGCGTGCCGTACGGTGGTGACACGAGGGGGCCAGATTTCGCAGGATCCCGCGATTTCAGGCATGATTCCCTACGCTTGACCATGTCCCGCCGAACGGCAGGCACAGTTAGTCCACAGCTCGCCGCGACGTCCCTGCCGTGGCGTGACCCGATGAAGGGAATCGCATGTCGCTCAACCGCTCTGACCTCGTCTCGGCCATCGCCGCCAAGGCTGACCTGACCAAGGCTGACGCTGACAAGGCCGTCGCCGCGCTCCAGGAGGTCCTGATCGAGTCGCTCGCCGCTGGCGAGGCTGTCAAGGTCACGGGCCTGCTCTCCGTCGAGCGCGTCGAGCGCGCTGCTCGCACGGGCCGCAACCCGCGCACGGGCGAGGAGATCCAGATCCCCGCTGGCTTCGGCGTCAAGATCTCGGCCGGCTCGCTCCTGAAGAAGGCCGTCGCCAAGTAAGGCACGCAGCACTCGCGAGAGACCCCGCCCCGGTCCTGACCGGTGGCGGGGTCTCTGCGTGCGGAGGCAGTCGCGCAGGTCACGGTCGCCGTGATTTGACCGTGGTTCCGCGGCCCCCGTACGATGAGGCGATCAGTGACCGCTCCCCGGGCCTTAGCTCGCTGTGCCGGAGCAAGGTTTCAACCCGAGAAAGGACGATCATGGCAGTTCCGAAGCGGAAGATGTCCCGCTCCAACACCCGTGCCCGCCGCTCGCAGTGGAAGGCGACGGAGACGCAGCTCGTCGAGGCTCGCGTTGACGGCCAGACGGTCCGCATCCCGCGTCGCCTGGTCAAGGGCGCGCAGCGCGGCCTGGTGAACGTCGAGGCCTGAGCCTCACGCACCGCACAGTTTCCACGAAGGCCCCCGATCCGCACGGATCGGGGGCCTTCGTCATGCTGGTCAGCCGTCGGGCGGCCTGGCGCTTCTGCCGCTTCTGGCGCCAAGGCGACTGCGGCTAGAGGTCGCCCTTCTTCTGCAGGTGGTGCATCGCGAGCCACCCGATCGGGATGCGCACCCAGTACGTCATGACACGGAACAGCATGACCACGGTCGCGGCGATACCGGCGGGCACGCCCGCGGTGGCGGTGAGCGAGCCGGCGAGCACGAGCTCGATCGCGCCGACGCCGCCCGGTGTCGGCGCGGCGGCCCCGACGGTGTTGCCGATCAGGTAGATCACAGCGACGTCGATCAGCGAGACGGACTGCCCGAAGGCGCGCAGGGCGGCGTCGAACGCGAACACGAGGCCGAGCGTCAGGACCGAGTTGCCGAGCAGCGCGACGAGGAGACGCTTGGGGTCGGAGAAGACGGAGGAGAGGCGCGGCCAGGTCTGAGCCCACAGCGGCTCGACGCGGGCGACGATCCAGCGGCGCAGCCGCGGGACGAGCATGACGGCGGTGATGAGGAGCCCCAGGATGCCCACGGCCACGAGCACGGGCGCGGACGGGAGCGCACGCAGGAGGCCGCCGTCACCGCTGACGACCGTGAGGACCGCGAGCAGTGCGACGGTGACGACGACCTGCGACACCTGGACGAGTGCGACCGTCGCGCCGGCGAGCGCGCCGGACACCCCGCGCCGCGTCAGCAGGCGCAGGTTGAGCGCGGCCGACCCGATGCCGGCGGGTGCGGCGAGCGCCACGTACGACGACGCTGCCTGCGTCAGGGTCGCCCGCCACACCCCGATACGCACGGGGGAGAAGGCGAGGAAGCCGAGCGCCGCGCCGAGCCAGGTGATCGTGCCGGCCGCGAAGCACACGAGCGCCCACCACGGGTTGGCGGTCGCGACGGCGGCGGTGATCTGCTGGAAGTTGAGCTTGGTGACGACCACGACGACGGCGACGAGCGTGAGCGTCACGGTGATGATGGTGCGCGCGCCGAAGCGCACGAGCCGCTCAGGTTCGAGGTTCGCCTCGGGGAGCCGTTGCGCGATCTCGGTGCGCAGCTCGCCGAGGACGGGGCTCTTCTCGGAGCGGATCTCCTCGCGCGTGGAGCGCGGCAGCGCGACCGTCTGCAGGAGCGGGCCGAGCGACTCGACGACGACGTCGTCGACCAGCTCACCTGCCGACGCAAGGGCGCGCTGCGGCCCGACGCGCAGCGCGAGGAGCGTGAGCATCTGGGTGAGGTCCATGCGGCGTGCGAGCGTCGACGACGCGATGTCGCCGTTCTCCCACCCGGTGAGCCACACCTGGGGCTCGCCGTGGGTCTGCGCGACGAGGACGACGTCGGCGGTCAGGGAGCGGTGCGCGAGGCCGACCGAGTGGGCGCGCAGGAGCTGGCGCCAGCACTCGCGCAGCACCTCGTCGGTGAGGGCGTCGGCGTCGAGGTCCCGCAGCGAGACCGTGCCGGCGGCGTGCTCCTGGATGAGCAGCATCGAGTCGGCAGCCTCGGCGACGCCGAGGAGCTCGGGCGTGCGGACCCCCGCCGAGCGGGCGGCGTGCATGAGGAGCGCGGCCCGCTCCGCGACGGAGCGCAGCGAGATCGCGGAGCGACCCTCGAGGCCGCGCATGCGCAGGGAGCGCCACGCACGGGTGAGGAAGCCGAGGACCTGACGCTCGCCGTCGAGCACGACGACGTCGAGGCGGTCCCGCTCGGCTGTCGTGAGGGCGTAGACGCGGTGGTCGGCGGAGCGCAGGAGCGCGAGCGCCGACGGGTCGAACGACGACGCGTCGGGCGTCCCGACGACCGTCTCGACGGCGCTGCCCGACCACCACGGCCCGGACCGCGGGATGGGCTGAGGGTCGGACACGGTGCCCTGCGGGCTGACGGAGCGTTCGACGTCGTCGGGCGCGTCCGTGAGGTCGCGGACCCTCACGAGGCTGAGCGGCTCGAACCCGGCGCGACGGACGCCGTCGACCAGGTCGGCGCCGTGGGCGCGCTCCGAGCGGACGCCGGAGACGTAGCGGACGGTGAGGCCGCCGATGCGACCGACGAGGAGCATGACCGCCACGCCTGGCAGCGAGACCTGGGCGGTGATGAGGAAGACGATGATCGTGACCCACAGGAGGTTCCACGACCAGCCGACGGTGCGGCGTCGGGTGCGTGGGCCGGATCCGGTGAGAAGGCCGGAGATCGCGGCGACGAACGCAGGCAGCGAGAGTGTCGCGACCCCTCCCTGGAGGATCGACAGGCCCGAGCGCAGGTCCTCCGACGCGAGCGCGTCGACGAGGACGTACGCGAGGAGCGCGAGCACGAGGCTCACGCCGGCGGCGGTGAGCGCCTCGACGAGCTGCCGGCCCAGGCGCCGCACCGAGAGGTCGACGACGACGGCGAGCGGCACGATGAGCGTGACGAGGCTCTCGAGGATCGCGACGGGGAAGAGCAGGATGCGACCGAGGAGCCGCGAGAAGCCCTGGACGTCCTGCTGCACGCCGACCGTCGTCGCGTGCGCGAAGACCGTCAGCAGGAGGATGACGCCGATGCCGAGCAGGCACAACGTGATCGCGACGAGGTCCTGCGGGCGACGGACGCGGTCGGACGGCGCGTCGACGAGACGGACATAGCCAGGCTCGCCGATCCCGGGGAGCTGGTCGTGGTGCGGGTCGCCGACCGTGCGGGTGCGACCCGCGGTCGCAGGACGGGAGACGCCCGGCGCGGGAGCGTCGGCCGTCCCGTGGTCGTCGAACGTGTGCGGCATGGGTCCGAGTCTAGGGCGGCAGCCCCGCCGTTCCGCGGTGTATCTGGGCTGTATGCACCCCTCGGACGGCAAGTCCATACCCGGGTCGTAGCCCCGGAGGTCGGGCCTCCGTCCAGGGGCGGAGGAGATCAGCTCACGCCGAGCGCGGCGAGCAGGCTCGCAGGTAGCAGGGCGTAGCCGACGAACGCGACGATGTCGAGCAGCGTGTGCGCCACGACGAGCGGCATCGTGCGACGGCGTCCCCAGCGGGAGACGTAGAACGCGCCGAACACGACGCCCATGATGACGTTCCCGACGAACGGCCCGAAGCCCTGGTACAGGTGGTACGAGCCGCGCAGCAGGGCCGACGCGGCGATCGCGGCGGGGACGGACCAGCGCAGCTCGCGCAGCCGTTCGAGCAGGTAGCCGACGACGATGATCTCCTCGACGAGCGCGTTCTTGAGGGCGAGGAGGATCAGCATCGGCACGGTCCACCAGTACTCAGCCAGGTTGGCGGCCTGCACCTCGACCGTGATACCGATCGCCCGGCCGAGCGCGTAGAACCCGAGACCGGGGATGCCGATGGCGGCGGCGAGGGCGAACCCCCAGCCGATGTCACGCAGCGGGCGGGCCCGGTCGAGCCCGAGCCGCACCAGCGCCGAGCGCCCCGGCTCGGACAGCAGGTACAGCGCGAGGGCGACGGGGACGAGCACGAAGAAGATCGACAACAGCTGGTAGGCGAGGTCGACCCACGGTCGCTCCGACATTGCCGTGTTGATCGCCGCGGCCTGGTCGCCGAGCGCCACGGGGGCGCTGAGCCGTTCGAGGATGTTCGCGATCGCGTACACCGCGCTCTTGCCGAGCGACAGGCCCAGCACGATCCAGATCTCGACGCCGAGCCGGCGCCGCTCGTAGCGCGACAGCGGGGTCTCGAGCGTGGAGTCGGTCATGTGCTGCTTTATAGCAGGCGCTGGCCGTGTGCGACGGATGACAGGGTTTCGACGGGGCTGACGTACGAAAATGCCTCTATCGCGCACCGGAACCATTCTGGTAGGGGAGGACGTCCGGGCGCGACTGAGGGCCGCCAACCAGGTGACCCTCGCGGCGCGCACGACGGAACGCGCTGGCACGTGCTCGGGGGCGGACGGGGAGATCCTCTCGGACAGCCTCGCCGACTACAACGCTGACGGTCTCGTGACACGGACGTGGGAGCTCGAGGCCGACCATGACCCGGCCTCGACGCCCCATCCGGTTGCGCGCACGGGCTACGACCTCACGGAGACCAAGTCCTCCTATGACAGGTGGGGCCGAGCGGGCGCGACCACGGACGCGCTGGGTCGCACGACGAAGACGGCCTATGTCCATTCATCTGGCGGCCTCGTGCAGGAGATCCGGGTCACCGCACCCAACCCCGCCGACAAGGACGCGGACTCTGCGTTCGTCTCGACCACCGTGCACAACCCGTTGACCGGAGACGTGATCGAGACGCGTGACGCCAACGGCCGGCGCACCACTGGACGCTACGACGCGCTGAGCCGGCTGGTCGAGGTTCGCTATCCCGATCGCCAGTCGTCGTCGGTCAAGCCCTCGATCGAGTACTCCTACCTCGTCGAGAAGACGGGCCTGAACGCCGTCGTCACGAAGACGATCGGCGCCGACGGCGTGACCCAGCACGTGAGCAGCACGCTCTACGACGGGCTGATGCGTCCGTTCCAGGAGCAGGTCGAAGGCGCAGATGCGGGCGCCGCCCACACCGCAAGCGCGCAAGCGCGCGGGCGGATCGTCACGCACACGATGTACGACTCCGCGGGCCGGGTCTCGTATGTCACGGGCAAGTGGTGGGCGACGGGCGCTCCCGCGAGCAAGCCTGTTGAGCCTCCCGCCGTGACGAAGGCACACACGACCTACGTCTATGACGGTGCTGGGCGCGTCACCGACGAGATCCTGTGGAACGGGACGAGCTCTAACCCTGACTACGAGCAGCACCGCACGGTGACGAGGTACGACGGCCGCTACACGACCGTCGTTCCCCCCGCTGGCGGCACCGCCACGACGACCGTGGTCGATGCTCACGGCCGCACGGCAGAGCTGGGGGAGCACCTCAGCAGGCCGGAGATCTCGAAGGGCACGAAGGGTCGCAGCTCCACGCTTCCTGGCTTCGACGCGGCCAAGGAGCCAGCTGGCAGCTACCAGGCGACGACGTACGCGTATGACCGGTCGGGCCAGATGGTCACGATGAAGGACCCCGCTGGCAACACGTGGACCAAGTCGTACGACACCGCTGGTCGCGTCGTGAAGGCCACGGACCCGGACTCGGGGACGACGGTCACCGCATACGACAAGGCTGGCCAGGTCGTCTCCGTGCGCAACGGCAACGGGAAGACCTTGACGTACGAGTACGACTTCCTCGGACGGAAGACGCGGCTCGCAGAGGCCGGCGCCACGAAGGCGACGTGGGCGTACGACACCGCGAAGGACTTGGCTGGCAAGGCTGTGCTGGGAGCCCCCGCTTCGACGACGCGCGTCGAGGGAGACGACTCCTATGTGAGCGCGGTCAACACATACGACCTCATGGGTCGGACGCTGTCCGAGAGCACGGTGCTCCCCGCCGTGGGCGACCTGGCGCGCCTGACGAACCGTACGTTCACCACGAGCTACACCTACACAGCGGACGGTCAGCTGAAGTCGCTGACGTACCCGCAGATCACGCAGCAGGGTTCGAGCGGCGGCGCGACGGTGCTCGGCAAGGAGACGGTGACGACCCAGTTCGACGTCGCGTCCAAGCCGCACTGGAGCGGTGGCGGCTTCGGTTGGGGCGTGTATGTCGCGGAGTCTCGTCACTCGGCGCTGAACCAGCTCAAGGCGATGGATCTTGGCAACACGTATGGCGCTGTCGTGACGTATGGGTACGACGAGGTCACCGAACGCCTGACCGGTATCTCGCTCGATCGCGAGCGGATCAGCGGGACGGACGTGGAGCTGACGTACGCGTACGACGACGCCGGCAACATCACCTCGATCGGTGACACTCCGACGAACGCAGAGGTCAAGAGCGGTGCCGAGCGGCAGTGCTTCACGTACGACGGTCTGCGCCGCCTGACGAATGCGTGGACGGTCGGCGGTTCGGCAGGTTGCGCCGCTGCGGGCTCCCTTGTCGCGTCAGCGCTGGGCGGCCCCGCCCCTTATTGGAACTCCTACTCGTACGACGAGCTGGGCAACCGCACCAAGCTCGTCGAGAACGGTACGAAGACCACCACGTACGCGCACGGAGCCGGCACGGCTGGCCCGCACGCGGTCACGTCGATGAGCACGGTCGACGGCAGCACGACGACTGCCTCGTCGTTCACGTACGACCCGATGGGCAACCAGGTCTCCCGCAAGATCGGCAGCGCTGCGGCGAAGACGCTGAGCTGGGACGCCCAGGGGCAGCTTGCTGGCGTGTCGGTCGCTGGATCGGCGAGCACGCTCGAGACGGGTGAGGCCGGGTTCGTCTATGACGCGTCGGGTGGCCGTCTGGTTCGTGCTGAGGCGCGGGGGACGACGGTCTATCTGCCGGGTGGGCAGGAGTTGTTCGTCCCGGTGTCGGGGTCGGTGTCGGCGACGCGGTACTACTCGTTTGCGGGTCAGACGGTGGCGGTGCGTACTGGTGCCGGGCTGGGTGGTGTGTCCTCGCTGGTGTCGGATGTGCATGGCACGCCGGTGGCGGCGTGGGCGAACACGCGGTGGACGACGTCGAGCGTGGCGCGGTTGCGTACGGATCCGTTCGGTGGGGCGCGTGGTGGTTCGTCGAGCGCGTCGATTCCGGGGGATCGTCAGTTCCTGGGTAAGACGCGTGATGACTCGACGGGGTTGACGCAGCTGGGGGCTCGGTACTTTGACGAGCTGACGGGTCGGTTCGTGTCGGTGGATCCGATGTTGCAGCCGGAGGTTCCGGCTCAGTTCAACGCGTACGTGTACTCGGGGAACAACCCGGTGACGTGGGCTGATCCCACGGGGTTGTTCTGGGGTGGCATCCGTTCGGCGTGGAACGCGACGACGAGCTTTGTGGGTCGGCATCAGGCGACGATCGTGGGTGCGGTGGTGGGTGCTGCGGCGTTCACCGGCTGCCTGGCCGTCACTGGGGTGGCCACGATGGGGGTAGGCGCGATCGGTTGTGGGGCGGCTGCGGGTGCTGCCAGCGGTGCGGTGAGCAACCTGTGGCGCACGAAGGTGCAGAAGGCGGCGCCGTTCTCATGGGGCGGTTTGGCCAAGGAGACGGGCATCGGCGCGGCTGCCGGTGCCGCTGGTGTGGGTGTCGGGGCGGTCGCGTCGAAGGTGGTGCCGGCGGCTGCGAGCAAGGTGGGCGCGGCACTGTCGAACGTGACCAAGCGCGCTGCCCCCAAGTCGGCGGGCGCTGCGAAGGCGGGTGCGCCCGGGTCTGGGGCCGGCGGCGCTGGAGTAACTTCGGGCGCGAGAGTTTCAGGCGACGTCCCAACGGTGTCGTTCAGCAGGAGCCGTGCTCCTGGCATAGCCGGGACGTTCGACGAAGCTGTCGCCAACGGTGCACCCACACAACTCAACCGGGTCACCGGTGCTGCTCGTAATGCAAATCGCCGTGCAGCGCTGAAGGGTAAGGCGCCAGCGCCCGCAGGGCAGTCGCTCGATGAGTATCCGTTCGCCTGTTCTGCGCAGGGAGGCTGCGGTTCGACTGTGCGCGCCGTGCCAGTGGCAGAGCAGAGCTACCAAGGCGGGGTGCTCAGTCGCTTCTTCCAGACGAGCAAGATCCAAGAGGGCGATCCATTCAATGTTACCTTTGGACCGTGACGCCTGACATGACCATGCACCTGTCCAGTATTCAACGCCATTTGCAGACCCTTGGTCGCGAGAAACTGTTGCATGCCTTGCGTCCAGGTCTCGAGCGTAGAACCATCGAAGCGATGTTGGTCGAGGCGGGGTTGCCTCCCGATGGCTTCTTGATGGAACTCTACGGCTGGCGCGACGGAACCTCCAGCCAGGGTTATCTCTTGGGGGATTTGTATCTCTTTCCCGGGTTCTATCTCCTGTCCCTCGAGGACGCTATTTCTAACCTCCGTTCATTTAGAAATGATCCACGATGGTCGCCAAAGTGGCTTCCGGTGTTCGCTGACGGCGGCGGCGACTTTTATGTGATCGACTATTCGGGAGAATCAACGGCTCCCGTTCGTCACTTCCGGCTCGAAGAAATGCATCACCCAGTTGAGTACCCTACGCTGGGCAAGCTGATCGAGACGCTCGCCGTCGCTTTCGATCGCGGGGTGTTCTTTGTGGACGACGAGGGCTACCTAGAAGTCGATGATCCAGCGTTCGCTACGGTCGCGGCAGAGATCAATCCTGATGTCGACTGGTGGGTGGCTGAGATCTAGCTGTTCTGTGTCGTGGCATTGGTGACACGCGCTCGGAGTCGTCTGGTACGCGAGGTCGATCCACGGGCGTTCCGTCATCGCCTTGTTGATGGACGCCGCCTGCTGCCCGAGAGCGACCGGGGCGGACAGCCGGTCGAGGATGTTCGTGACCGCGTAGACGGTGCGCTTGCCGAGTGACAGACAGAGCATGATCCAGATCTCGGCGCCGAGGCGCCGCCGCTCGGAGTGGTGGGTTATCGCGGTCCTTGAAACACCTGATGGCTTAGGCGGTCGTCAGTAGATCACGCAGATGCTCGGCTGGGTACTCCAGTCGAGCGTCTTGCGTGGTCGTGAGTCGAGTTCTGCGCGACGCGCTCGAGCGGTGGCGGGTTCGGGTGGAGCGTCCGCGTCTGGTGCGCTCGGAGGCGCGGGGGACGAGCGTCTATCTGCCGGGTGGGCAGGAGTTGTTCGTCCCTGGGTCGGGGTCGGTGTCGGCGACGCGGTACTACTCGTTTGCGGGTCAGACGGTGGCGGTGCGTACGGGTGCCGGTCTGGGTGGTGTGTCCTCGCTGATGGCGGATGTGCATGGCACGCCGGTGGCGGCGTGGGCGAACACGCGGTGGACGACGTCGAGCGTGGCGCGGTTGCGTACGGATCCGTTCGGTGGGGCGCGTGGTGGTTCGTCGAGCGCGTCGATTCCGGGGGATCGTCAGTTCCTGGGTAAGACGCGTGATGACTCGACGGGGTTGACGCAGCTGGGGGCTCGGTACTTTGACGAGCTGACGGGTCGGTTCGTGTCGGTGGATCCGATGTTGCAGCCGGAGGTTCCGGCTCAGTTCAACGCGTACGTGTACTCGGGGAACAACCCGGTGACATGGGCTGATCCCACGGGGCTGTTCTGGGGTGGCATCCGCTCGGCGTGGAACGCGACGACGAGCTTTGTGGGTCGGCATCAGGCGACGATCGTGGGTGCGGTGGTGGGGGCTGCGGCGTTCACCGGGTGCATGGCCGCGACGATGGGCGCGGGTTCGGTCGGCTGTGGTGTGGCTGCGGGTGCTGCCAGCGGTGCGGTGAGCAACCTGTGGCGCACGAAGGTGCAGAAGGCGGCGCCGTTCTCCTGGGGTGGCTTGGCCAAGGAGACGGCGTTCGGAGCTGCTGGCGGTCTTGCTGGTGCGGGCGTCGGGGCGGTCGCGTCGAAGGCGGTGCCGGCGGCTGCGAGCAAGGTGGGCGCGGCGCTGTCGAACGTGACCAAGCGCGCTGCCCCCAAGTCGGCGGGCGCTGCGAAGGCGGGCGCTGCACCTAAGGTCGCGGGCCCAGCGAGGGCTGGCGCGTCTGGGAAGGCGGCGCCGACGGCGGCCAGGGCGTGTTCGTTCACGGGCGCGACGCTCGTGCTGATGGGTGATGGTTCGAAGAAGCCGATCGAGGACATCGAGGTCGGGGAGCAGGTTGTTGCTTCTGATCCGCAGACCGGCGAGCAGGAGGTGCGGACGGTCACGCGCGTGTTCGTGCACCAGGACGAGGTGGTCGACCTCGCGCTCGACAACGGCACCGTCCTGGGGACGACGGAGGATCACCCGTTCTGGTCGGTGACGGACGGGCGGTTCGAGCGCGCTGACGAGCTCGACGCTGGCGAGCACGTCCTTGCGGCCGACGGGCGTGTGCTCACCGTGGCAGGGCTGCGCGGGTCGACGTCGCGGACGGCGTTGGCGTACAACCTGTCGGTGGACGGCATCCACACCTACCATGTGGGTGCGGGCGCAGTACTGGTCCACAACACTTGTTCTGTCCCTGTCGACCCTTCCGCCGAGGCGCCGTCATTCATCGGATTCACAAATGGGCCCCCCGCTATCGTGCCTAACGGGGCGACGGGCCCGCTGGCGACCAAGGGGCCTGGTTTCCAGTTCACGGGCGGCTCCGGAGGGTCAGGGCTCAACCCCAGAGTAACGGCGGTTAGAATTATGGACGAGACAAAACATCATCCAAGGCGGGTCGTATACATGAACGAGACAGAACAGACTGTTAGCCCTCTGACAGGACGACCAATTCCCAAGAGTGACCCGTGGGCGCACATCCCGTGGTGAGCGAGCTTTCGTCGCTAGCGGGCGAGCAGTTGAGTGCCGTCTCGTTCGTTTGCGACTACGTAGAGCTGCATTTTGGCGGCCCCGTACTTCGGGCGCTGAGCGACCCAATTGTGAATATTCATGGGGTCTCGGTTCAGTTTCCTCATCAGGGTTCTCGGGACATGCTGTGCCTTCTAATCGGCAAAGAGGTGTCAGCGGCGCGCGAGACGTCGGAAGCTTTGCAGGTCGAGTTTGACGATGATGTTACTGTCCGTGTCCCGTTGACCGGGTACAGCGCGAGTGCTGAGGCGGCGCACTTCATACCGGTGCGCGACGGTCGCCGAGATGGGGCGAACATGGTTATCTGGGAATCGCTGGGGTGAGTTGCGTTGGCTCGGTAGGACGGCGTGACAGAAGTGTGGTGCGGCCGGACGCTATTCAGGATTCTCGTGGGCGCGGTCCGTGCGCTGCGCTGAGTGCGGCTGGCTCCCGCGTCGGTTCACGCCAACGACGCTCTTCCGTGTGCCGCGTCCCCTGGCACTGCGGCGACGGGCGCGCGGCCTGTCGGTGACGTAGCTTCCGGTGGCACAGCGGTTCGCGGTTCCCGCGTGGTTGACGACTTGCCGGCTGAGAGGTCCGCGGCGACGGTCGCGTCGAAGGTCGTTCCGGCGGCGACGAGCAAGGTGGGCGCGGCGCTGTCGAACGTGACCAAGCGCGCTGCGCCTAAGCCGGCGGCGGCTGCGAAGGCGGGTGCTGCACCGAAGGGGGCTGGGCCAGCCGGGGCTGGAGCGTCTGGGAAGGCGGCGCCGACGGCGGCCAGGGCGTGCTCGTTCACGGGCGCGACGCTCGTGCTGATGGGTGATGGGTCGAAGAAGCCGATCGAGGACGTCGAGGTCGGCGAGCAGGTTGTTGCTTCTGATCCGCAGACCGGCGAGCAGGAGGTGCGGACGGTCACGCACGTGTTCGTGCACCAGGACGAGGTGGTCGACCTCGCGCTCGACAACGGCACCGTCCTGGGGACGACGGAGGATCACCCGTTCTGGTCGGTGACGGACGGGCGGTTCGAGCGCGCTGACGAGCTCGACGCTGGCGAGCACGTCCTTGCGGCCGACGGGCGTGTGCTCACCGTGGCAGGGCTGCGCGGGTCGACGTTGCGGACGGCGTTGGCGTACAACCTGTCGGTGGACGGCATCCACACCTACCATGTGGGTGAGGTTGACGTTCTCGTCCACAACATGTGCGACGTGACCGCGAACAGTGCAGACGGCCTCGTTGACCTTGCCTCCGCTCAACGTCGTGCGCACATCCTCAATGGCGATGCGACTGGCGGCGGACACCAGTGGCCGGGCCTGCCTGGCACGACGCCGTTCCCCAAGGACTGGTCAGGGGACCGGATCATGCACGAGGCCTCCGATATCGCCACGGATCCGCGCCTCCAGTGGCGCCAGGTCACCGGTTCACCAGGGGCTGACCTCACGAAGAAGGGTGCGCCGGTACGTTTCGAAGTGAACGGAGGCCGCGGAGGCATCAACATCCGGGTTATCCTTGAGCCGAACGGTGAGGGAATCATCACCGCGCATCCGTGGTGATTGGTATGGAACTCGAGAACGTGACTGGGCTCGTCACGGCCGCCATCGTCGGCCTGAGCGACCGGCTACCTTCCGAGGACATTCAGAACGCACGGAGCCTGGCCGACGCTGGTGAGCCCGGGGTGGCATTGGAGCTCATCTGCGCGCAGGCTTACGAGTACGACACGCTCGTTCCCCTCGCTGTCCTTTCGCAGATCATCGAGGCGGGCCAGGCGATGGGCTTGGACCCGGGCCTATGGTCAGATCTAGAGGTCGAGTGAGTTCGGTCGGTACGCGGGTCGTGCGGACGCCCCTCCGCTCAGTGAAGCGCCCTGAGTTTGTTGGCTCATCCGATCTGAGGGTGTAGCGGCGGTGGCGTGACGGGGTCGTGGTGTGGGTCGAGGTCCCCTGATGATGGGGGTTCCTACACCAACTCATCCAGAAGACCTCGACGTGAATGACGCTACCTTCCACAGCCCTGACCTGACCGCGTTCGCCCGGCTGGACGAGCTTGGGCTTGTCGCGGTCGGCCAACGCCTGGAGCCTGACCGGGCGGTGCTCGAGTGTCGCGTCGAGGCGCGCCCGGAGGAGGCGTTCTGCCGACAGTGCGGCGCCGAGGGCGTCTTGCGTGGCACCGTGACGCGGCGCGTGGCGCACGAGCCGTTCGGGTGGCGGCCTACGACGTTGCTGCTGCGGGTGCGCCGCTACCGGTGCGTGACGTGTCGGCGCGTGTGGCGTCAGGACACCTCGTCTGCGGCCGAGCCGCGAGCGAAGTTGTCACGGTCAGCCGTGCGGTGGGCGCTGGCCGGCCTCGTCGTCCAGCACCTCACGGTCGCCCGCGTGGCCGAGGCCCTGTCTGTGGCATGGGACACGGCCAACGACGCCGTCCTAGCCGAAGGTCGCCGCGTCCTGATCGATGACCCTGCCCGGTTCGACGCCGTGAGCGCGATCGGCGTCGATGAACACGTGTGGCGTCACACCCGTCGCGGTGACAAGTACGTCACCGTCGTCATCGACCTGACCCCGATTCGCGCGGGAACCGGCCCGGCGCGCCTTCTCGACATGGTCGAAGGCCGTTCCAAGAGTGCGTTCAAGACCTGGCTCGCCGCCCGCCCCGAGGGCTGGCGCAAGGGGGTGGAGGTCGTGGCGATGGATGGGTTCACCGGGTTCAAGACCGCCGCCGCTGAGGAACTGCCCGGCGCGGTGGCGGTGATGGATCCCTTCCACGTCGTGCGCCTGGCTGGCGACGCCCTCAACGAGTGAACCGCCTCGGGTCTGGTGGAGGCTCGCTTGTCTGGTCTCCGCCATAGCAGCGGCCGGTTCCTGTCGATGACACCTGGGTCGAACACCGCGCGGATGCCTTACCTGGGTTCGCTCGGGAGCAGGCCGCGTTCGCGGGCGACCGCGACCGCTTCGGTTCGCGACTGCACGCCGAGCTTGTCGTAGGCGTGTGCCAGGTGGGACTTGACGGTGGCGCGGGTGATCACGAGGTCGCGAGCGATCGCATCGTTGGACCGGCCTTGCGCGACCATGCGGAGGACCTCGAGCTCGCGCAGGGTGAGCGACACGGCGGGGCGGCGCATCCGTTCCACGAGCCGGGCCTGCACGGCAGGACCGAGCGTCACTGAACCGCCGGCAGCAGCGCGGATCGCTGAGGTGAGCTCGTCGGTCGGGGCGTCCTTGAGCAGGTAGCCGAGCGCACCGGCCTCGATGGCCGTGAGGATGTCGGTGTCCGACCCGTACGTCGTCAGGATCAGCACGGGCGGCCCGCCGGCCTGGACGATTCTCCGGGTGGCTTCCGCCCCACCGAGACGGCCGGGACCGAACTGCAGGTCCAGCAGCAGCACGTCGCCCCGCCCGCCGTCGCGCACGTGCGTCACGAGCTCTTCGGCTGTGGCGAGCTCGGCGACGACGCGCATGTCGGGTTCGTTCTCGATCACGGCGCGCAGGCCGGCGCGGACCACCGGGTGGTCGTCGGTGAGCACGACGTCGATCACACGTCCTCCCGGTGCGTGGTCCCGCTGACGGGCACCACCTGCGCTGCGTCGTCGAGCCTGGGCGCCGGGAGACGAGCAGCGACGGCGGTCCCGTCTCCTGGGCTCGTCTCGACCGTGAGCGATCCGCCCAGCTCGCCCGCGCGCGAGCGCATCGCCGCGAGACCGAAGCCGCCGTCGCGGTTTGGTGCTGGCTGTTCGACGGCGTCGAACCCGCGCCCGTCGTCCACGACGTCGAGGATGACCTCCTCAGGCAGAAACTCGAGGGTGAGCGTCGCATGTCGCGCGTCCGCATGCTGCACGACGTTCGCCAGGGCTGACTGCGCGATGCGGACGAGCGCAGCCTCGACCTGCAGGGGAAGAGGCCGAGGAGCCCCCGAGGTGCGGACCTGGACGGTGAGAGTCACGGGTGGACCGTCGTGAGCCGGAGAGCCGCTGCTCGCCGCTGCCTGGGCCCGGGCGGCGATGCGGCGCAGGGCCGCGACCAGGCTTGCTCCGTCGAGGTCCGCCGGAGCGAGCGCCCGGACGAACCGACGGGCCTCGGCCAGGTTGTCCCGCGCGGTCGAGCGAGCCTGCTCGATGTAGGCACGGGCACGAGCCTCGTCCGCACCCACGGAGCCGTCTGCTGCGCGCAAGAGCAGCTCGATCGCTGAGAACCCTTGCGCGAGGGTGTCGTGAATCTCGCGGGCAAGTCGCTCACGCTCGTTGGCGATCGCCGCCTCCTGCTCAGCCGCAACAACCTCGTCCCGTGCACGAGCGAGCTCCTCGAGCATCCGCTGGCGCTCGTCTGCCTCACGAACCAGCGCCTCGAGGCCCAGCGTGACGGCCACGGCAACTGCCGCGCCGACAGCGGGCCCGAGCGCTGGCGCGATCGACAGGTCGCCCGGAGCACGCAGCACGATGCCGTCGACAGCCGCGATGACGGTCGTCACGACGACGGCGACCACGCCCCTCCGCGGGCCGAGCACGTGCATCTGAAGCAGCATCAGCGGGAACGCGATCCACAGCGCGCCTGGGCTCAGCTGCAAGAGGATGGCCCAGACTGCGATCAGCCCGACGATCCACGCGCCAGCCGGCCACCACCGGCCGCGAGCAGCGTCCAAGGGTGCCTCGTGGACGCGGATCGTGGCGCGCCCGGCCGCGTACAGCGCCGCGAACATGGACGCCGTGAGCAGGGCGGTCCACAGCGGGATCGCGCCTGCCGTGCGCACGACCGCCACGACCACCAGTCCGGCGACCAGCACGTCGAGCCCGACGAGCAGGCGCCGGGTCACCAGCGGCATGGTCTGCGCGCGCATCTTCCCATCGTAGTGAGCATGACGCGCACGGCATCAGCCGAAAGGTGGAGCCCGCTGGCCGACGTTCGTCCGCCCAGGTGCCTCCGGCGGCCCGATGGACGAAGGCATGCAGCGGCGCACGCTGGGAGAGTCGCCGACCTAGGAGGTCCCATGTTCGTCGCGTTCCGCGACCTGCGCCATGCCCGTGGCCGTTTCGCCCTCATGCTGGGCGTGATCACCCTGATCGCCGTCCTCGTCACCTTCCTCTCCTCGCTGACCGCGGGGCTCGCACGCGAGTCGACGTCAGCCGTCACCGACCTGCCCGTCGACCACCTCACGTTCGGGGAGCCCACGCCGGGCGACAGCCCGGACTTCACCTCGTCCACGGTCACGTCCGAGCAGCGCGACGCTTGGGCGGCAGCGGCAGGGTCCGAGAACGTCGAGATGCTGGGCGTCGCGACCGCACGAGCGCGATCGACAGCGACGACGGCCGCCATCACGGTCTTCGGCGTCGAGGCAGGGTCTCACCTGCTTCCTGCAGGCGCTCCCGCGCCGAGCCCTGGGACCATCGCCGTCTCCCGGGGCGCAGCCGACAGCCTGTCGGTCGCCGTGGGTGACTCCGTCAGCCTCGGCGGCACGGAGATGAAGGTGTCGACGGTGCTCGACGTCGCCGCGTCCTACGCACACACCCCCGTCGTCTGGGTGCCCCTCACCGACTGGCAGGTGCTCGGGGCAGGGACGCCGTCCGCCGCCGAGCAGGAGGTCGCGACGGTCCTCGCTGTAGCCGGCGACGTCGACGCGGACACGATCCGCCGCGCAGACGCCGCCGCAGGCACCACGACGCTCGGGCTCACCGACGCGAGAACCGCCATCGGCTCGTTCTCCTCCGAGAACGGCTCGCTCCTGACCATGCAGGTGTTCCTCGTCGTGATCTCGGCGCTCGTCGTCGCTGCGTTCTTCACGGTGTGGACCGTCGGTCGCTCCGGCGACATCGCGGTGCTCAAGGCGCTCGGAGCGTCGACCCGCTACCTGCTGCGCGACGCCGTCGGCCAGGCGCTCGTCGTCCTGCTCCTCGGGGTGGGCGCCGGTACGGCCGCGGCCATGATCGGCGCCACCCTCCTGTCCGGCGTGATCCCGCTGACCGTCACGCTCACGACGACCCTGCTGCCAGCGGCAGCCCTCATCGTTCTCGGCCTGGTGGGCGCAGTCATGGCTGTCGCCCGCATCGCCAGCATCGACCCCCACGCCGCGCTCGCCTCGCGCTGAGCACCGAAGGAGAGACCATGAAGCTCCAGCTGAGCACCATCACCCTCGTCTACCCCGACGGAGACTCCACGCTCACCGCGGTCGACGACGTGAGCCTGACCGTTGCCTCTGGCACGACGACCGCACTGCTCGGCCCGTCCGGCTCCGGGAAGTCGAGCCTGCTCGCCGTCGCCGGCGGCCTCACCAGGCCCACCTCCGGCACGGTGCGCATCGGCGGGGACACCGTCTTCCAACCAGGCACGACCGTCGCAGAAGCCACCCGCACGCGACTGCACCGGATCGGCGTCGTCTTCCAGTCGCCCCAGCTGCTGGGATCCCTCACCGCCCTCGAGCAGCTCGAGCTGCACGCCCACCTGCGCGGCCGCCGCCCGTCCGCGGTCCGGTCACAGGCGAGGGATCTCCTCGCGGAGGTCGGGATGAGCGACCACGCGCACAAGCGGCCCGCCCAGCTCTCAGGGGGTCAGCGGCAGCGCGTCGCGATCGCCCGCGCGCTCGTGGGCACCCCCCAGGTCCTCCTGGTCGACGAGCCCACCTCGGCGCTCGACCACGAGCGCGGCACCCAGATCATCGACCTGATCACGCGGCTCGCCCGCGAGCTCGATGCGGCCACGCTCCTCGTCTCGCACGACGCGTCGACCCTGGCCTCGGTCGACCAGACGGTCCGGATGCACGATGGACGGGTGGAGGACGCGGCTCGCGCCGCGGCCTGATGGGGCATCCGCGTGTCAGACCACCGGCAGCTCGTCCCCCGGACCGGGATACGACGCCTGCGCGCCCACGGACGTGACGGCGTAGGCGCCGACGCGGGCCGCGTGCTGCGCGGCGTCGGGCAGGGGAGTGCCAGCAGCGAGCTGCTGGGCGAGCGAGCCGACGAACGCGTCGCCGGCACCGGTCGTGTCGACCGCGTCGACACGCGGCGACGGCACGTGGGTGACGCGCGGTGCGCCGTCGACCGTCTCGGCGACGTGCGCGCCGTCGGCGCCGACCGTCACGAGGACGGACCGCACGCCCGCGTCGAGGAGGGCGCGGGCGACGTCGGCGTCCGACGCGCCCGCGGGCAGCGCGACGCCGAGGGCGCGCGCAGCGAGAGCAGCCTCGTGCTCGTTGACGACGAGCGGGTCGGCCTGCCGCAGCACCTCGGTGTCGAGCGCGATCACCGGCGCGAGGTTGACGATCAGGCGTTCGCGGGCGAGCCGCGCGGCCTCCTCGATGCCGTCGCGCGGCACCTCGCCCTGCACGACGACGACGCGCGCCCGGGCGAGCAGGCCCGCCTGGGCGCGCACGGCGTCGGCATCCGTCGCCGCGTTGGCTCCGGGGATCACGACGATCGAGTTCTCGCCGTCCGCCGACACGGTCACGATCGCGATGCCCGTGCTGCCGGGAACGACGCGCAGCCCCGACAGGTCCACGCCGTTGGCGCGCAGCCCCGCGAGCGCCGCGTCGGCGAACTCGTCGTCGCCCACCGACCCGACGAACGCGACGTGCGCACCCGAGCGCGCCGCCGCGACGGCCTGGTTCGCGCCCTTGCCACCTGCGAGGACTGCCATCGAGCGCCCGAGCACGGTCTCGCCAGGAGCGGGGTGCGCGGCGACCTGGACGAGCAGGTCAGCGTTCGTCGACCCGACGACGACCACGTCGGGGGACGCGGCACCGACCGCGGCTGACGACGGCCGCGGGGCGCCCGTCACGACAGGAGCCTGGCGACGTCGTCGACGTGCACGGCATGCGCAAGGAGGTGGGGGGCCGGCAGGCCTCGCACGTCCGGCGGGACCTCTGCCTCGAGCGGGGCGGGGGCCAGCACGTCGCGCCTGAGCGAGGCAGGCCCCGTGGACCCGCGCACCACGAGCTGCGCGTCGAGCACGACGCTCTCGACCTTGTCGCCGTCGAGCATCTTCGTGAGCAGCTCGACGGCGAGCTCCCCCGTGCGGGCGGGGTCGTGCGAGATGACCGTGATCGGCGGGTCGAGGAGCCGGAACGCCTCGATGTCGTCGTACCCGACGATCGACATGTCGTCCGGGATCGAGATCGCCCGGTCCTGGCAGACGTGCAGCGCGCCGAGCGTCATGAGGCTGTCAGCCGCGAGCAGCGCGGTCGGCGGGCAGGCGAGCTCGAGCAGGTGCCGGGCGCCTGCGACGCCGCTCGACACCCGGAAGTCGCCCTCGTAGATCAGCGCCATGTCCTGGTCGGCGCCGTGCTTCTCGATGGCGTCACGGAACGCGACGAGGCGGTCCCGGCCCGTCGACGTGGCCTGGGGCCCAGCGATGAAGCCGATGCGGCGGTGCCCGAGCCCGACGAGGTGCTCGACCGCCTGGGCGATCCCGCTGAAGTTGTCCGACGTGATCGACGGGACGTCGACGCCGTCGACCGTGCGATCGACGAACACGAGGGGGACGCCGAGCTTGAGGGCGTCCCGCAGCGAACCGGACCCGTCGCCCTGCGGCGCGATGACGATGCCGTCCGCGCGGTGCGCGAGCAGCAGGTCGATGTACCTGTCCTGCTGCTCTGCCGACTCGTTCGCGTTGCACAGCATGATCGTGAGGCCGGCCTCGCGTGCGGTCTGCTCGGCGGTGTGGGCGATCTCGGCGAAGAAGGGGTTCAGGATGTCGGAGACGACGACGCCGATGGACTCGGTGCGCGCCTTGCGCAGGGAGCGGGCCTGGGCGTTGGGGCGGAAGCCGAGCTCGGTCGCGGCCTCGGCGACGCGCGTGCGGGCGTCGACGGAGGTGGCGGGATGGCCGGACAGGACGCGGGAGGCTGTTGCGGTCGAGACGCCAGCGAGCCTCGCGACGTCCTGAAGGGTGGCGGTTCGCATCGTCGGCCTCCTCGCTCTCCACCCTCACGGCCGCGGGCGGGAGCCTCGGGACCGATCGCGTGGAATCGATTACATGACGCTAGGTCAGGAAGCGCTCCCACCACAAGCAGCCAAAACGGGCACCTTCTCAGGGCCCGTCCTGACTGCCTGTTCCCGAGGGCAGGCTCAGGAAGCCCGCCGGAGCCGGATGCTGTTCGTCACCACGAGGACCGAGCTGAGCGCCATCGCCGCCCCCGCGATCATCGGGTTGAGCAGGCCCGTCGCAGCGAGCGGGATCGCCGCGACGTTGTACGCGAACGCCCAGAACAGGTTCTGCTTGATGATCCGCAACGTCGCCCGCGAGATGCGCACGGCTGCGGCCGCGGCGCGCAGGTCTCCGCGCACGAGGGTGATGTCGCTCGCCTGGATCGCGACGTCCGTCCCGGTCCCCATCGCCATGCCGAGGCCCTGCCTGCCCGCCTGCGCGAGCGCTGCGGCGTCGTTGACGCCGTCCCCGACGACCGCGACGACGCGCCCCTCGTCCTGGAGCCGGGCGACGACGTCGACCTTCCCTTCGGGGAGCACGCCGGCGACGACGTCTGCCGGGTCGATCCCCACCTCGCGGGCGACGCGGCGCGCTGCGCCCGCGTTGTCACCCGTGACGAGGAACGGCCGCAGCCCTAGGCCGCGCAGCTCCGCGATCGCGGCGGCCGAGGACTCCTTCACCGGGTCGCGCAGCACGACGACCGCCTGCGGCTGGCCGTTCCACGCGACGACGACCGCGGTCGCGCCGTCCTCCTCCGCGGCGAGGACGGCCTGCTCGGCCGCGTCGTCGTGCGCGCCTGTCTGCTCCGCGACCCAGCCGGGCTTGCCGACGACGACGCGCCGCGACACGTGCGGGCCCGAGTGCGCCGTGCGCACGGTCCCGGACACGCCGCCGCCCGGCGACGTCGTGAAGTCGAGCGCCTGCAGGCTCCCGATGGCGACGCCGTCCGCCCCGACGGCGGGCTCGCCGCCCTCGCCCTCGGCGACAGACTCTTCGCCGAGGTAGGCGCGTGCACGCGAGGTAGAGGCCTCCAAGGCACTACCTCGCGGGGAGACCCCTACCTCGGCGGCGGGGGCAGGGCTGGAGGGGGCAGGGCTGGAGGGAGCCAGGCTGGCGGGGGCGGACGAGAGCGCGACGGGTCGGGCGGGGGCCGCACCTGCAGCGGTGATCGCGCGGGCGATCGGGTGCTCGCTACCGGCCTCGATCGCCGCCGCGTACCGCAGCGCCTCCTCGGCGGTGACGCCGGGACGCAACGGCACGACGTCGGCAACCTCCATCGCGCCCGCCGTAACCGTCCCGGTCTTGTCGAGCACGACCGTGTCGATCCGGCGCGTCGACTCGAGCGTCTCCGGGCCCTTGATGACGACGCCGAGCTGCGCAGCCCGGCCTGTGCCGACGAGCAGGGCGGTCGGCGTCGCGAGCCCGAGCGCGCACGGGCACGCGATGATCAGCACCGCGACCGCGGCGGTGAAAGCCGCCTGGACGTTCGCCGCGTTCGTGCCACCGACGACGAGCCACGCGACGAGCGTGCCGACCGCGAGCACGAGGACGACCGGAACGAACACGGCCGAGATCCGGTCGGCGAGCCGCTGGACGGGCGCCTTCCCGGACTGGGCGTCCGCGACGAGGCGGCCCATCTGGGCGAGCGTCGTGTCCTCGCCGACGCGCGTGGCGCGCACGACGAGGTGGCCGTCCGTGTTGATCGTCGCGCCCGTCACGGCGTCGCCGACCGACACGTCGACCGGCACAGGCTCGCCCGTGAGCAAGGACGTGTCGATCCCTGCGCTGCCGGCGACGACGACGCCGTCGGTCGCGATCTTCTCGCCCGGCCGCACGACGATCTCGTCGCCGACCTGCAGCGCGCCGGTCGGGACCTCGTGCTCGGTCCACGCGCCGGCGCCGTCGGGTTGGCGGACGATCGCGGTCTTCGCGCCCATCTCGAGCAGGGCCCGGAGCGCGTCGCCCGCGCGGCGCCGTGACCGGTGCTCCGCGTAGCGGCCTGCGAGGAGGAACGTCGTGACGACGACGGCGACCTCGAAGTAGAGCTCGGGCATCGCGCTGTGGGCGCGCCGGGGGATCAAGGTGGGCTCCATCGTCATGCCGAGCCTGCCTGCGCCGCCGAGGAGCAGCGCCCACAACGACCACCCTGTCGCGGCGATGACGCCGATCGACACGAGCGTGTCCATCGTCGAGCCGCCGTGACGACCTGCGCGCAGCGCGGCGCGGTGGAACGGCAGCGCGCCCCAGGTGACGACGGGGAGCGAGAGCGCGGCCACGACCCACTGCCAGCCGGTGACCTGGAGCGCGGGGATCATCGACAGGGCGACGACGGGGACGGCGAGCAGCGCGGACGTGCGCAGCCGACGCCGCAGGTCGACGCCGCGGTCCGGCTCGGGCGCGGACGTGTCGGCGTCGGGGTCGTGGTCGTGACCCGCGCCGTGCGCGGAGAGCGCGTGCGCGACGGTGTCGGTCGCGTCGGCGACGTGGGCTGAGTGGTCGGCGGGGCCCGACGGCGCGGCGTCGTCCGCGCGGCTGCCGCCTGCGCTCGCGGCGTGGGAGCCGTGTGGCGCGGCCTGCGCGGCCGCAGCGGCCGGCTCGGCGGGGCGCGTGGTCCTGGTGACACGCGCGGTGTATCCGGCGCGCTCGACCGCGGCGACGAGCTCCGTGTCGTCGGCGACGTGGCCGTCGACAGGGAGGAGGGTTACGCGTGCGGACTCGAGCGGGAGGTTGACGGTCGCGGTCGCGCCGGGGACGCGGGCGAGGCGCTTCTCGACGCGGGCGACGCACGACGCGCACGTCATTCCGGAGACGGCGAGGTCGACGGTGATCGCGTCAGGGACGGTGGTGTGGTCGGTGCTCATCGCAGGAGCCTCCCGATCGCCTGGGTGGCTTCCTCGACCTTGGCGGCCGCCGCCTCGTCGGACTCCTTGGCTGCGTCGACGACGCAGTGGCCGAGGTGGTCGCCGACGAGCCCGAGGCTCACGGCGTGCAGCGCCTTGGTGACGGCGGCGACCTGGGTGAGGACGTCGATGCAGTAGGTGTCCTCGTCGACCATGCGGGCGATGCCGCGGACCTGGCCTTCGATGCGGCGCAGGCGCTTGAGGTAGGCGTCCTTGTCCTGGACGTATCCGTGAGACTTCGAGTGCTCGTCGTGTGCCATGCCATCACTATACCCCTGGGGGGTAACTTAGGCCAGGGGCCGAGGCGTGATGCGTGGATTGTGAAGTGCCACACTCAGGTAAAAGTCACGTTGCTATAACGATCGTGTCGCGAACGTTTCCGCAGGTCAGGCGGGGATCATGGTCAACGTTCCGCAAAGAACTCACCACGACGGCAGGCGTTTTGGCAGCGAGATCGTCGCGAGTGGGGCAAGGTGGTTCGGGGCCTGTGACAGGTCCCGGTGCAGGGTCATACCCCTCGTGCCGCTCCGGCGCCGCCCCCTCGGGTGGTCGTGGCCGCCCCGCGGGCAGAGCCTCCTCCGGACCGGCCGCACGCGCAAGGCGAACGAGGGGAGCGCCCCCTCGCGCCTCACCCGACGGAAGGTGGCGAGCCCGTTCAGCATGACGGCGATACGTGTGGAGAACGTCTACAAGGTGTTCGGTCGACGACCCCAGGAGGCGGTCCGGCGCCTGCGTGAGGGCGCACCCCGGGAGGACGTCAAGCAGCACGGCACCGCCGCGGTCATCGACGCGTCCTTCGAGGTCGCCGAGGGCGAGATCTTCGTCGTCATGGGCCTGTCGGGCTCGGGCAAGTCGACACTCATCCGCATGCTCAACGGCCTGTGGCGCCCTACGTCCGGACGCATCATGCTGGGCGACGACGACCTCGCGACGGTGAGCGCGAGCCGCCTGCGCAGCCTGCGCCGCTCGACCGTCTCGATGGTCTTCCAGCACTTCGCGCTCCTGCCGCACCGCACGGTTCTCGACAACGCCGCGTACCCCCTCGAGATCCAGGGCATCAAGAAGCCGGTGCGCCGAGAGCGTGCCCTCCAGGCGCTCGAGCTCGTCGGCCTGTCCGGCTGGGAGGACTCCCTCCCGTCGCAGCTCTCCGGCGGTATGCGCCAGCGGGTCGGGCTCGCCCGGGCGCTCGCCGCGGACACGGACATCCTGCTCATGGACGAGGCGTTCTCGGCGCTCGACCCGTTGATCCGCCGCGAGATGCAGGAGCAGCTCGTCGAGATCCAGCAGAAGCTCGGCAAGACGATCATCTTCATCACGCACGACCTCAACGAGGCGATGTTCCTCGGTGACCGGATCGCCGTGATGCGCGCCGGACGCATCGTGCAGATCGGCAGCGCGGAGGAGATCCTCTCCGAGCCCGCCGACGATTACGTCGCCCAGTTCGTCGCCGACGTCGACCGCACCCGGGTCCTGACCGCAGGCTCCGTGATGGTGCGGCCCGGAGTCGTCCTCGCGACGAGCGCCGGCCCACGCCAGGCAGCCCGCGCGATGCGCGAGGCCCACGCCTCCGCCGCGTTCGTCGTCGACCGTGACCGCGTCTTGCGCGGCGCCGTCCAGGACTCCGACGTCGTCGCCGCCGCTCGCGCCGGCGCCACCCGGCTCGACCCGGCGCTGCTCGACTCCGCGCACACCGTCGACGAGAGCACCCCGCTGTCCGAGGTGTTCGCGCCCTCGGCCGAGTCCCCGCTGCCCGTCGCCGTCACGGACGACCGAGGCCGCCTGCTCGGCGTCGTGCCGCGCGTCGCGCTCCTCGAGGCGATGGTCCCCCCGGACACCGACGCCGAGGGTGCCGGGGTGAGCGCCACCCCGACCGTCCCTGAGGGTTTCGAGCCGCTTCCGCCCGACGACGGCGTGCCGGGCCTCGCGCCCGACGTCCTGCCCGAGCCGACGACGCAGCTCCCTGCCGTCGGCGTGCGCGCAACGATCCAGGGAGGTGCCCGATGAGCGAGACCATGGTTCCCCGCCTCCACCTCGGCGACGCTGTCGAGAGCTTCGTCGACTGGGTGACCGTCGCCGGCGCCAGCTTCTTCACGGCGGTCAAGGACGGGCTGCTCGCTGTCTTCGACGTCCTCGACACCGCGCTGTCCGCCCCGCCCGCCTGGGCGATCATCCTCGTCGTCGCGGCCCTCGCCTGGTTCGCGAAGGGCTGGCTCCTCGCCGTCGGTGCGGCCGTCGGTCTCGTCGTCATCGGCGCGGTCGACCAGTGGGGCAACGCGATGGACACCCTCGCGCTCGTCATCCTGGCGAGCGGCATCGCCCTGCTCATCGCGATCCCGCTCGGCATCTGGGCTGCACGCAACCGCAAGGTGTCCCGCGTCGTCCGGCCCGTGCTCGACTTCATGCAGACCATGCCCGCGTTCGTCTACCTGATCCCGACGGTCGTCATCTTCCTCACGGGCGTGGTGCCCGGGCTCGTCGCGACGATCATCTTCGCCCTCGCACCAGGCGTGCGCTTCACCGAGCTCGGGATCCGCCAGGTCGACTCCGAGGTCGTCGAGGCCGGGCACGCGTTCGGCGCCACCGAGGGCCGCATCCTGCGGCAGATCCAGCTCCCGCTCGCACTCCCGACGATCATGGCCGGGGTCAACCAGGTCATCATGCTGTCCCTGTCGATGGTCGTCATCGCAGGCCTCACCGGCGCTGCGGGCCTCGGCCGCGAGGTCGTGTCCGCGCTCCAGCGCGTGAACGTCTCGCTCGGCTTCGAGGCTGGCCTCGCCGTCGTGATCCTCGCGATGATCCTCGACCGCACGACGTCGGCGCTGTCGGACCGCGCCCCCGTCGCCAAGGCCCTCAAGGCCGCCTGATCCGCCCTGACACGCCGGGCCGCACGGCCCGGCGCACGTCGCCCTGCCTTCACGGCTCCCGCACCCCTACCCGGGCGTCCACGCGCCCACGAGAGGAACGCATGACCCGCTCGACTCGCACCGCCCTCGCCGCCGTCACGACGGCCGCCCTCGCCCTCGGCCTCGGCGCGTGCGCCAGCGAAGAGGACGCAGGCACCCCGAAGGCCTCCGCCACGGACGACAAGAAGATCAGCATCGGCATCCACGCCGGCTGGGACGAGGGGATCGCCGTCTCGCACCTGTTCAAGGCCATGCTGGAGGACGACGGCTACACCGTCGATGCGGAGACCGCGGACCCCGGGGTCGTGTACACGGGCCTCGCAGGCGGCGGCTACGACCTCAACTTCGACATGTGGCTGCCCGCGACCCACGCGGACTACCTCAAGAAGTACGGCGACGACCTCGAGCAGCTCGGCGTCTGGTACGACGACGCGCGCCTGACGATCGCCGTCAACGAGGACTCGCCCATCACCTCGCTCGCGGAGCTCAAGGACGCCTCGGGCGACTTCGGGGACCGTCTCGTCGGCATCGAGGCGGGTGCGGGCCTGACGCGCATCACGCAGGACGAGGTCGTCCCGACATATGGCCTCGAGGAGATGGACTTCGTCATCTCGTCGACCCCGGCGATGCTCGCCGAGCTCAAGAGCCGCACCGGCGCCGGTGAGAACGTCGCCGTGACGCTGTGGCGCCCGCACTGGGCGTACGACGCGTTCCCGATCCGCGACCTGGAGGACCCCGAGGGTGCGCTCGGGGGTGCTGAGGAGATCCACACGGTGGGCCGCACCGGCTTCGCCGCCGATCACCCGGACGTCGCAGCGCTCATCAAGGCGTTCACGCTGACCGACGAGCAGTTGTTCTCGCTCGAGAACATCATGTTCAACGAGGACGACGGCGCCGACCCGGACAAGTCCGTGCGCACGTGGCTCGAGGCGAACCCGACGTTCGTCGACGACCTCAAGGCCGCTGCGGGGGTCTGAGAGCTCCGGCGCAGCGCCGCGCAAGAACGAGACGGTCCCCGTCGCGTCCGCGAACCGGACGCGACGGGGACCGTCCGCATGTCCGGCGGCGCAGGCTGTTGACCTGGTGCTCGGCGAGGTCCACTCTGGGGCCAACGGGACAAATCATCCAGGGGGCTCTCATGTCCGACACGACTGGCACGGCTCACACCGCTCGACCCGCTCGGCACGCGACCGCGGTCCCTGCCGGGGTTCCGGACCCGTTGGCGCGCATCGCGGAGCAGGTCTGGTGGCTCATCCTCCTGCGGGGCGTCGTCGCGATCGTCTTCGGCGTGATCGCGATCGCCTCGCCCTGGAGCACCGCGGCGGCGCTCGCGATCGTGATCGGGGCCTTCGTGGCGGTCGAGGGCTTGATCGACGTCGTCGAGGCGTTTCGGCACCGGAAGTTCGGCGGGATGGTCCTGCATGCTGTGGTGGGCGCCGTGGGGGTGATCGCTGGCGTCATCATGCTGGCCTGGCCAGGGATCACGCTCGTGGTGGTCGTCTACACGGTGGCGTTCTGGGCGATCATCTCGGGAGTCGTGCAGGTGGCGCTCGGCGCGACGACGCGCGGGCTCTCGGTGGGTGCCCGCATCTGGGTGATCCTCGGTGGCGTCCTGTCGTTCGCGTTCGGCGTGCTGATGCTCACCCAGCCGGCGACCGGGCTCGGCGCGCTCGTGTGGATCATCGGCGTCTACGCGATCATCTTCGGCACCGCTCTCGTCGCGTTCGCGTTCGCCGCCCGGTCTGCGGCCAAGCAGCTCTCTGCTGGCAGCTCGACCGTCTAGGCGTCCGTGACTCGCAGCAGCACCGTCATCGCACGGCTGCCGGGCCACAGCGCGTGCTCGGGCCGCACGTCCATGCCGCACGTGCGCGACCCGAGGCCGTGCTGGGCCGCGTCGAGGTAGAGGTAGGTGCGACTCGGTGACGGCAGCTCGTGCTGGTGCCGGGCGACGTCGAGCTCTTGGGCGGTGTGGCGTACCAGCGTGAACCCGGGACGTGTCCCGAGGGTGCCAGGTCGTGCGCCTGAGCCGTCGGCGATCGTCCGGACCCGGAGCGTCGGGACGTGCTCGCCGGACGTGACGAGCTCGCGCAGGTCGGGACGGTGGCCTGTCTCCTGGGGGACCGCGTACGGCTCGACGAGCTCGTCGACGAGTGACGCGAACCGGCCGATGCGCGCAGCGGAGCGGGAGTCCGCGTACGCCTCACCGGGCCCGGTGCCGAACCATGCGACCTCGTCGAACCCGAGGGGCAGGTCGAGGCGCACGCCGATGCGAGGCCACGTGCAGTCCCACCCGTTCGACGCTTCGAAGCTGGCGTGGACCTCGAGCTCGTCGTCGAGCCAGCGGTAGGTGAGGGTCGTCCCCAGCCAGAGTGCGGTACCCGCCGCCCCGGAGCGCAGATGCACGACGACGGCGTCGTCCCGTGTCTCGACGTCGCGGACGCGATGCTCGAGCCGGTCGAGGCCGCGTTCGCGCCAGCGCGCGGCGGCGGACGGCTGGGCGAGCGACTCCGGGGAGGGAACGTCTCCCGAGGTGGCAGGGTCGACAACCTCGTAGCCAGGCCCTCCCGTGGCGGAGTCGTTCTCCGTCGGTGCGCGCCACAGCTCGGGCTGCGGACCGTCGACGTCGAGGGATCCGATGCGCAGGAGTGCGCCGGTGTCGCGGTCGAACCACGCCTCACCGAGGCGCAGCGCACCTCCGGGGGCGTCGAGACCGGCGGGCATGTCGGTGGGGCTGACCACCTGAGGCGCCGCCGTGCCGTTCCGGCGCCGCGGCGCAGGCGCCGGATCGAGCCCGACGACGCGCGGGTCGATCGCCACCTGGTGCCGGGCGACGACGTGCCCGGCGGGAGCCCAGGGCGTGGCCTCACGGAGCGCAGCCGTGAGCGTCAGGAACACCTCGGAGCCCGGCTCGTGGCGTCGTGCGTCGAGAGCGGTCGGCTGCAAGCTGGTGCTGCGCGCCTCGCCCGCGGGGACGTCTGGTAGGTCGAGAGGTCCGTCGGCAACCGCGCGCCCGTCCACCTCGAGGGACCACGTGACGTCGAGGTCCGCGGTCGACGCGAACGCGCGACGGTTGCGCAGTGTCGCCCGACCAGCGTCGAACGACAGCCGCACTGGTGCGATGACGGCGGCGAGCTCTGCGAGCGCGGGCGACGGCACGTCGTCGGACCTGATGAGGCCGTCCATGACGAAGCTGCCGTCGTGGACGGGTTCCCCGAAGTCGCCGCCGTACGCGTAGAACGGCACGCCGTCACCGGTCGTCGTGAGGATGCCGTGGTCACGCCACTCCCACACGAACGCGCCGTGGAAGCGGTCCGAGGAGTCGAACAGCTCTTCGTATGCCGCGAGAGCGCCTGGCCCGTTGCCCATCGCGTGCGCGTACTCGCACAGCAGGAACGGTTGTGCGCGCAGGCGGGCGGCCTGCGCGGGGGCGGTGACGCCGAAGATCTCGCCGGACTCACCGAGGATCGCACGCACCTCCTCGAGCGTGGGGTACATCCGGGAGTACACGTCGGTGTACGCCCCGGTGCGGTCGCCCTCGTAGTGGACGGGGCGGGACGGGTCGCGGCCGTGCACCCAGCTCGACATGGCCGCGAGGTTGGACCCGGTGCCGGACTCGTTCCCGAGCGACCACATGATGACCGACGGATGGTTCTTGTCGCGTTCGACCGTGCGCTGGATACGGTCGAGGAAGGCGTCGCGCCAGCGCGGGTCGTCGCTCTCGGTGTCGAGCGTGCCGACGAGCTCGAAGCCGTGCGTCTCGAGGTCGCACTCGTCGACGACCCAGAAGCCGAGCTCGTCCGCGAGGTCGAGGACACGCGGGTGCGGCGGGTAGTGCGCGGTGCGGATCGCGTTGATGTTGTGACGCTTCATGAGCGCCATGTCGGCGCGGGCATGGGCCTCGTCGAAGACTCGGCCCCGTACCGGGTGGGTCTCGTGCCGGTTGACGCCTCGCATGACGATGCGCTGGCCGTTCACGGTGAAGCGCGTCCCGTCGATGCGGACCGTGCGGAACCCCAGCCTGAGGCTGACAGTCTCGCCCGGCGAGGAGACCTGGGCGTCGTAGAGGCGGGGAGTCTCCGCGGTCCAGGGCTCTGCCGGGACACGGACGGGGTTGACGTCGGAGGGCGCGTCCCAGCGGACCTCCGCGCCGAGCTCGGGAACGGTGAGCGTCACGGGCCAGGCGCTCGGGCTCGCGGCGATGTCGAGGTCGATCTCGCCGGTGCCGGCGACGTGGTCGTAGCCGGTGCGAGCCCACACGTCGTCGAGCCCGCCGACCGGCCGGGCGAGCAGGGTGACCGAGCGGAAGATCCCGGGCAGCCACCACTGGTCCTGGTCTTCGAGGTAGGTGGCGTCGGACCACTGGTGGACGCGCACGACCAGGACGTTGCGGCCGGGCCGGACGAGGCCTGTGACATCAAGCTCGTGAACGAGCCTGCTGCCCTTGACGACGCCGACCTCGGACCCGTTGAGCCATACGCGGCAGGCCGACTCGACGCCGTCGAGCCGCAGGAGGACGCGTTCGGCGTCGCGCCAGGCGTCGTCGTCGGGGAGCTCGAACGTGCGGCGGTGGTCGGCGGTCGGGTTCGTGCGGGGGACGTGCGGTGGGTCGACCGGGAACGGGTACTGGACGTTCGTGTACCAGGGCCGCCCGCGGGTGCCCTCCCCGGTGAGGACCCAGTGCGAGGGGACGGTGATGGTCTCCCAGCCGGAGTCGTCGAGGAGCACGTCCCAGGGTGGTTCCGTGGCGTCGCTGGCAGGGTCGGCGACGTCGTGCAGCCGGAACCGCCAGGTCCCGTCGAGCTGCAGCGAAGGGGCGTCGGTCGGGAGCCATGCGCGTGCGGGCAGGACGCGTCCGGCGCTGGGGGTGAGGTCAGACAGGTACGTCGGTTCGGTCACGTGCGTCATCTCCGTCGATGGCAGGTGCGTGGGTCGGGGTGCTCGAGCGTCAGCCTGCCGGGCGCGTCGCGTCGGCGGCAGCCCGAGCGGCGGCCGGCAGCGCATCCACGATGCGCCCGACCGCGTCCGCGTCGTGCGCGGCCGTGAGGAACCACGCCTCGAAGACGGACGGCGGGAGCGCGACGCCCGCGTCGAGCATCGCGTGGAAGAACGGCGGGTACCGCCACGACTCCTGCGCCTGGACGGCCGCGTAGTCGCGCGGTCCCGCGACGCCGGAGGCGTGCGCGGGGAAGGTGCCGAACGCGAACGAGAACAGCGACCCCGCACGCTGGACGGTGTGCTCGACGCCCGCGCCGGTGAGCGCGGCGCTGACCGCCTCGGAAACGATGTCGGCGGTGCGGTCGACGTGCTCGTAGACGGCGGCGTCGGCGGCGGCGAGCGTCGCGAGGCCTGCGGCGACGGCGACCGGGTTACCGGAGAGCGTCCCGGCCTGGTAGACGGGACCGAGCGGTGCGAGGTGGTCCATGATCGCGGCGGGGCCGCCGAGCGCGGCGACCGGCATGCCGCCGCCGACGACCTTGCCGAACGTGAACAGGTCGGGAGCCCAGCCTTCGCCGGCGCCCTCGAGGCCCCACCAGCCGCCTGCGGAGACGCGGAAGCCCGTGAGCACCTCGTCGAGGATGAGCAGCGCACCGTGCGCTGCGGTGATCGTGCGCAGCCCCGCGTTGAACCCGGGGTTGGGCGCGACGACGCCCATGTTCGCGGCTGCCGCTTCCGTGATGACCGCGGCGATGCTGTCACCGTGAGCCGCGAAGACCGCCTCGACGGCGGCCAGGTCGTTGTAGGGCAGGACGATCGTCTCAGCGGCGGCCGCAGCGGTCACACCCGCCGAGCCGGGCATCGCGAGCGTCGCGAGGCCCGATCCGGCCGAGGCGAGCAGCGCGTCGACGTGACCGTGGTAGCAGCCCGCGAACTTCACGATGAGCGGCCGCCCGGTGACGCCCCGCGCGAGGCGCACGGCGGTCATCGTCGCCTCGGTGCCCGTCGACACGAGCCGCAGCTTCTCGACGGCGGGCACGCGCGCGATGACGGCGTCGGCGAGCTCCGCCTCCGCGAGCGTCGGCGCGCCGAACGAGAGACCGCGCGCGGCCGCCTCCTGCACGGCGGCGACGACCGCCGGGTGCGCGTGCCCGAGCAGCGCCGGGCCCCACGACGCGACGAGGTCGACGTACTCGCGGCCCTCGACGTCGGTCACGTAGGCGCCGCGCGCCGACGCGATGAGCCGCGGCGTCCCGCCGACCGACCCGTACGCCCGCACGGGCGAGCTGACGCCACCGGGCAGTACTCGCTGCGCGCGCTCGAAGGCGCCGTCATTCGTCGTGGTGTCGCGGGAGTCGGTCACAGCAGCTCCTGGATGGCGGGGTTGGTCGCGGCCTCGAGGGCCCAGTAGGTGAGGGTCATGTCAGCGCCTGCGCGGCGGATCGCGACGAGGGACTCGGCGATCGCGCGCTCGCGGTCGATGTAGCCGATCGCGGCGGCGGCCTCGAGCATCGAGTACTCGCCGCTGACCTGATACGCGGCGACGGGTACCTCGGACGTCGCGGCGACGTCGGCCAGGACGTCGAGGTACGGGCCGGCCGGCTTGACCATGACGACGTCCGCACCCTCCGCGATGTCGAGCCCGACCTCGAGCGCTGCCTCGCGACGGTTGCCGGGGTTCATCTGGTAGGTGCGGCGGTCGCCCTGGAGGGTCGACTCGACCGCGTCGCGGAACGGCCCGTAGAACGCCGACGCGTACTTCGCGGCGTACGCGAGGACGGCCGCGCTCGGGAACCCGGCCGCGTCGAGGGCCTCGCGGACGGCGGCGACCTGGCCGTCCATCATCCCGGACAGCCCGACGACGTCCGCTCCGCGCTCAGCGTGCTGCACCGCCATCGCGGCGTAGCGCTCGAGCGTCGGGTCGTTGTCGACGGAGCCGTCGGCTGCGAGGAGCCCGCAGTGCCCGTGGTCCGTGAACTCGTCGAGGCACACGTCCGTCATGACGACGAGCGCGTTCCCGACCTCCGCGACGACGTCCTCGACGGCGACGTTGAGGATCCCGTCAGGGGCGGTCGCGCCGGAGCCGACGGCGTCGCGCTCGAGCGGCACGCCGAAGAGCATGATCCCGCCGATGCCTGCCTCGGCGGCGCGTGCCGCCTCGCGGCGCAACGAGTCGCGGCTGTGCTGCACGACGCCGGGCATCGTCGCGATCGGCGCCGGCTCGGCGAGCCCCTCCTTGAGGAACACGGGCAGGACGAGCTCGCGCGGGTGGACGCGCGTCTCGGCGACGAGCGCGCGCAGGGCGGGCGTGCGCCGCAGCCTGCGCGGCCGGTGGACGGGGGTGGGAGCGGCGCTCATGGCGTGTGCCTCTCGTCGGTGTCGGGTGCTGCAGTTCCAGACGCGGGTCCAGCCTGCCAGTGTCGTGTGACGGCCGTGCTTCCGCGTAGTGCCGCCTGGACGGCGGCGACGAGCGCGGGGACGTCGGGGCTGGTTGCCTCGCGGGTGATCGTGAGGCCGAGCGTGTGCGCGGTCTCGGTGGTGCGCGGTCCTATCGACACGAGGACGGGCCTCGCCGCGTCGGGGGCGACGCGTGCCCACGTCTCGGCCGTGCTCGACGACGTGAGGACGACGACGTCGACCCCCGCAGCGGCGTCGGGCACAGACAGCGCGGTCTCGGTGACGTACGCGTCGGGTGCGTCGACGTCCCAGCCGGCGGCGCGCAGGCCGTCGACGAGCTCGGGGCGCGCGATCGAGGATCGCGGCGCGAACGCGGTCGCGGGCGGCTCGTCGCGCAGCGCCGCGAGCAGGCCGGTCGCGGTGCGGTCCCACTCGGGCGTGACGTCGACGTCTAGGCCTGCGGCGCGGGCGCGGCGCCCGGTCGACGGCCCGACGACGGCGACGCGCGTGCGCTCCGGGAGCGTGCCGAGGCCGTGGTCGACGAGCGCGTCGACCGTGCGCTCCGACGTGAGCACGAGCCACCCGTACGCGCCGTCCGCGAGGCGGCGCAGGCCTGCGCGCAGGGGTGCGACGTCGTCCGGGTCGCGGAACGAGATGAGCGGCGCCGTGACCGGTTCGAGGCCCGCCGCCGCGAGGGCGGCAGCGAGCTCGCGGCCCGGGCGCCCGCCACGCGGGACGAGGACGCGCACGGCCCGTGCCCGGTCCGCCGCCGTCGTGGTCATCGCAGGGGCGCGATGTCCGCCGCGCCCATGTCCAGGACGAGCTCGGCGAGGCTGACGCCGAGCGCCGCTGCGCTCCTCACGTTGTGCACGAGGATCACGGCGAGCTCCTCGTCCGTCGGACGCGGCTCGCCGGGCAGCCAGGCGGCATTGCAGACCGACGAGGCGCCGTGGCGCAGCACGCGCGACCCGTCGAGCGAGGCGACGACGACCTGGAGGTCGAGAGTCCGGCCGTCGGCGGACACGGTGCCGAGCGCGCCGACGGGTGCGGCGCAGCCTGCCTCGAGGCGGGCGAGGAGCGCACGCTCGGCGGTCGCGGCGAGCCGGGTCGGCAGGTGGTCGAGCGCTGCGATCCCGGGAACCGTGGCTCCGGCACGTTGCTCGACGGCGAGCACGCCCTGCCCGGGGGCGGGCATCATCACGTCGGGCGCGAGCACCTCGGAGACGACGTCGGACCGTCCGAGCCGCGCGAGACCGGCCGCGGCGAGCACGACGGCGTGCAGGTCGGCGTCCGCACCCAGGGCCCGCGCGAGGCGCGTCTCGACGTTGCCGCGGATGTCGACGACCTCGAGGTCGGGGCGCGCTGCGAGGAGCTGCGCCTTGCGGCGCGGTGACCCGGTCCCGACGCGAGCGCCACGAGGCAGTCCCGCGAGGTGGAGGCCGTCGCGTGCGCACAGCGCGTCGAGCGGCGACACCCGTTCGGGCATGGCCGTGATCTCGAGCCCGGGCGCGGCTGCGGTGGGCAGGTCCTTGAGCGAGTGCACGGCGAGGTCGCACGTGTCTGCGAGCAGCGCGTCGCGCAGCGCCGTCACGAACACCCCGGTGCCGCCGAGCTGCGCGAGCGAGGCGCGGCTGCGGTCGCCCTCGGTTGTGACGTGCACGGTCTCGACCTCGACGGGCGTGCCGGCCGCCGCAGCCACCGACGTGAGCGCGTCGGCGACGTGCCCCGTCTGCGTGCGGGCGAGCGTCGAGGCGCGCGTCCCGATCCGGACGGTCGTGGCGGTCACGGCACCTCGCCGGCGACCGCAGGCAGCGGTTCCGCGACAGGGTTGAGGCAGCAGCCGGGGCGGCACACGTCGTACCAGGGGCCGAGCGTGGTCGCCGACCCGCAGCGTCCGCCTGCGGGGGCGGTCGTGCCGTCGTCCGCCGTCACGAGGGTGCGCTCGGCGACGAGGTCGACGAGCCCGCTGACGAACGCCGGGTGCACTCCCGGGGTGGGGACGCGCTCAGCGAGGATCGCGTGCTCCCGGGCTGTCGTCATCGCCTCGTTGTCGAGGTCCCACAGGACCTCCATGTGGTCCGACACGAAGCCGAGCGGCACGATGACGACGGCGTCGACGGCCTGGTCGTCCTCGGGGTCCTCACGCTCGGAGACGGGCTTGGCGAGCTCCTCGATGCGGTCGTTGATGTCCGGCTCGAGCCACGGCGTGCGGGGGTTGCCGGAGCGGGACTGGTAGACGAGCTCCCACGGCACGGTCGTGTCGACGGCCGTCATGATCGCGTCGGCGACGGCGTAGTGCTGCGCGTCGTACGCGCCGCCCTCGGCCCAGGGGATCTCGTGCTCGCCCTCGTCGTCGGTCCCGGTCTGCGGGCCCGTCGCGGACGCGGCCGCCGTCGGGATGGAGTGGGTCGCGAACAGGACGCGGACGCCGTCGGGCGCGACGCCCTCCTGGGCGCACAGGCGCTCGAGCGCCCCGCGGACGCCTTCGACGAACGGCTCGACGAACCCGGGGGAGTCGTAGAACTGGCGCACCTTGTCGATCGTCACCTGCCCGGTGAGACCGGCCGTCTCGATCGCGGCGGCGAGGTCCTCGCGGTACTGGCGGCAGCCGGAGTAGGAGGAGTAGGCGGCCGTCACGACGGCGAGCAGGCGGGTGTGGCCGTTCGCTGCTGCCTCGGTGATCGCGTCGGGGAGGTACGGGTCCCAGTTGCGGTTGCCCCAGTAGACCGGCAGGTCGAGGCCGCGTGCGTCGAGCTCGGCGAGGAGCGCGGCGCGCAGGTCGCGGTTCTGCTGGTTGATCGGTGAGACGCCGCCGTGGGCGCGGTAGTGGACGGCCACCTCTTCGAGGCGCTCGTCGGGGATGCCGCGCCCGCGCGTGACGTTGCGCAGGTACGGGATGACGTCGTCCTGGCCTTCCGGGCCGCCGAACCCGACGAGGAGGACGGCGTCGTAGGGCGCGGGCTCGGCAGGGACGGGCGTGGGGAGCGCCTCGCGGAGGTCGGCGAGGTAGTCGTCGAGGCCTACCTCGACGAGGCCGTGCTCGTCGCTGGTCTCGGCGCCGCAGCCACCCTCGCCGCACGCGCAGGCGTGCGGAGCGGCGTCCGTGGCGGCGCGCTCGGGCTCACCGGGCGTGCGTGCGCCCGGGGTGGGGAGGTCGGTGGCGCTCATGCCTGGCCCACCAGGATCTCGGCGAGCTCGACGGTGCCGACGCGGCGCCCGGTGTAGAACGGCAGCTCGTCGCGGACGTGGCGGCGGGCCTCGGTGTAGCGCAGGTGTCGCATGAGGTCGACGAGGTCGGTCAGCTCGTCCGCCTCGAGGCCGAGCAGCCACTCGTAGTCGCCGAGCGAGAACGCGGAGACGGTGTTGGCGAGGACCTGCGGGTAGTCGCGACCCTTGCGGCCGTGGTCGGCGAGCATCTCGCGGCGCTCGTCCTCGGGGAGGATGTACCACTCGTAGGACCGCACGAACGGGTAGACCGTGAGCCATGCGGCGGGCGGCACGTCGCGCATGAACGCGGGCAGGTGGCGGGCGGTGAACTCCGCGGGGCGGTGCACGCCGAGCGCGTTCCACGTCGGGACGAGCGCGCCGAGCAGCTCGGTGCGGCGCAGCGTGCGCAGCGCTGCCTGGAGGCCCTCGGCGGTGGGGCCGGTGAGCCAGATGATCACGTCGGCGTCGGCGCGCAGCCCGGACGCGTCGTAGGTGCCGCGCAGGGTCACGTCCTCGGGGAGGTGCGCGACGACGGCGTCGAGCTCGGCGGCGAGCTCCGCCGGGACGGCGGCCGTGGCTGCGGCGCGTGCTGCGGGGGTCTCGTCGCGGCGCAGGACCGCCCAGAGCGTGTAGGCGACGGGCTCGGGGCCGTCGGCGTCCGGGACAGCATTTCCGTAGGTGTCCGTGGAGGTCATGCTCAGTAGTCTGCGCCCTTTGCCGGGTGCGTGCGAAACGGTGGCGCACGTTTCGGGGAGTGACATTGTTCTGACGGTCTGTAAAAAAGAGCCGGGCGCTGCCGGCGGCTTGCTGCAGCTCTCGCGGGAAGGCGTGTGCGCCCACATGGTGCTCGTCCCCACCGCGCGTCGTCGGCATCGCGCCGAGTCGCTAGACTCACGTCGCGTTCTCGACCGACCGATAGGAAGATGTACGCCGCACCCTGGACAGGGCACTGGCGGGGTCGCTCGACTGACGGCACGGCGACGGACGGAGGATGGAAGACGATGCTGCCCCTGCAGCTGCTCGACGAGGTCGACGAGCTGACGCACCGCTTGGGAGCGGACCTGATCATGGGTCCGCGTGCTCACCACGCCTACGGCAGCTGGTTGACGGTGCACCTGGACGACGAGTCGATGGAGACGCTGGGCCAGAAGGTCTACGTGACGTCGCTCGAGGACGACAGGGTGCGCGTCGAGGCGGGCTTCGCGATCCGTACCGAGGTCGCCGCGCTCGCGGGGTCGGGCAGGCGGAGCGAGGCAGCAGCCTTCGTCGAGGCGCTCCTGACGGGAGCCGTGCGCGAGGGCGTGGTCCGCGACGTCGTCGGCGGCTGGTCCCGGCTGGTCTGGGAAGGTTCCACGCCGCTCTTCAGCTGGACCGAGGCGGGCCCGACGCCGGACGAGCACGTCCTGTGGCGCCGCACCCTCGGCATGCCGCGCAGCGGCCGCACACCCATGGACGCGACCGCATGAGCCCCGTGAACCCGCAGGAGGACCCGGCCTGGACCGCGGCGGTCGAACGGCTCCACGCCCTCGCGACCCGCGTCTCGTGGGACGTCGCCAGGCCGAGCCCCGGCCGCGTCGAGCTGTCTGACGGTGCTGGCCACCGCATGAGCATCACCTGGTACGACGAGGACACGGCGCGCGTCGAGAGCGGCGAGCTCCTCTCGACGCTCGTCCCGCTGTCCTCCGACCGTCCCTCGGGCGACGACCTGATCGACCACGTCACCGCGATCGCGCGCGGTCGTGCTGCGGAGGGTGTCGTCCTGACGACGGACAGCGTGGCGTGGGCGTCGGTCGTGACGATCGTCGAGGGCACCGACCACCTGTGGCGCAGCGGTGAGCTGACGCGCGGCACGCCCGTCCTGTGGCGTCGCATGACGCCGTGGACGCCGGTCACCCGTCCGTCGAAGCCGGAGGAGCAGCCCGCCTAGGCGAGCATCTCCGCGGCTGTGCGACGCGCGTCCGTCACGACGGCGGACAGCCCCGTGCCGGCGACCCAGGCCCCGGCGACGTGCAGGCCGGGAACGTGCGCGACGGCGTCGCGCAGCCGAGCGACCCGGGCGCGGTGCCCGGTCGCCGCGAACGGCAGCGCGCTCGCGAACCGGACGACCTTCGCCCCGACGACGTGCGCGGGTGTGAGAGGCACGCCGAGGAGCTGCCCGGCGTCGTGCAGGGCTGTGCGCTCGAGCGAGGTCGCCGACGCGTCCCCCGGGTCGGGCTCCCCGCCGAGACGGCCGTAGGAGAGCCGCACGACGTGGTGACCGGGCGGCAGCGAGTCGGCGAGCCACGACCACTTCGCGCTCGCGTGGGTGAGCGCCTTCGCGCGGATGCCGTGCGCAGCGTTGGTCCCGTTGGCGACGAGCACGCCCGTGCCGCGGGGCGCCGCGTCGAGCGCGGGCGCGTCGAGCACGAGGGTGACGAGGTTGACGTGCCCGCTCGGCACGGCCGGGAGGGTCTCGGCGGGGACGTGCGGCTCGAGGAGGCGCGCGGCGTCAGCGGAGGACGTCGCGACGACGACGTGCTCGGCCTCGAGCGTGCCCGCCGCGGACGCGCCGACGGCAGCCTCGTGCGAGCCGGGCCGTGACGGCCCGACGACGTGCACGGCCCAGCCGGTGCCGGTGCGCTCGAGCCGGGCGACGCGCACGGACGTGCGCACGTCGACGCCGAGGGCGGCGAGGTCGGCGAGCAGCGCCGTGACGATCCGGTGCATGCCGCCGCGCAGGCCTGCGACCGCTGCGCCCGACGGCGCAGCCTGGCGCAGCGCGGAGGCGGCGGCGACGAGCGAGCCGTGGCGCGCGACGCCGTCGCGCAGGCCGGGGGCGACGGCGTCGACGTCGAGCACGTCCGCCGACGTCGAGTGGACGCCGCCCGCGACGGGCGCGACGAACGTGCGCAGGACGCGTGAGCCGAGCCGGGCGCGCACGAGGTGCCCGACGGACACTCCGTCGTCCCCGCGGGTGCCGACGCTCGCCGGCAGCACCGTGTCGAGGCGGGCCCGCAGCCATGCGCGGGTACCGAGGGCGCGACGCACGTCGGCGAGGTCGCCGGGGATGCCGAGGACGCCCGAGCGGGGCAGCCGCGTGAGGACGTCGGGGGAACGCACCCAGGCGGAGGCGGACGACGGCGCTACGACGTCGTCGACGAGCCCGAGCTCGGCGAGGAGCTCGGGGACCGCGGTCGAGCGCGTCGCGAACGACTCGGCGCCCGCGTCGACGGTGACCGCCGTGAACGGTGACGACTCCGGGCACTGCGGTTCTGCGCCGTCGATGCCCCCGCGCGTGACGGTGAGGGGCCCGACGGCGCCGCCCGCGTGCGCGCGCGCCTCGAGGACGATCACCTCGTGCCCGGCGCGCGCGAGGTCGCGTGCGAGGACGAGGCCCGCGACCCCGCCGCCGACGACGACCGTGCGCCCGTCCATCACCGCTCCTCGACCCGCGCCTCGTGGACGGTCCGCACGACCGCGCTGAGCACGTCGGGGTCGGCGTCGGGCGGGACACCGTGCCCGAGGTTGACGACGTGCGCGGGCGCCGCGAGGCCGCGGCGCAGCACGTCGTGGACGTGCGCCTCGAGCGTCGCGGGCGGCGTGAAGAGGAGGGCGGGGTCGATATTCCCCTGGAGCGGCGTGCGGTGCCCGAGCAGGGCAGACGCCTCGTCGAGGGGGGTGCGGTGGTCGACGCCGACGACGTCCGCCCCGACGTCGCGCATCGCCCCGAGGAGGTGGCCCGTGCCCGTCCCGAAGTGCACGACCGGGACACGCGCGCCGCCGAGGTCGAGCGCGTGGACGCCTTCGAGGGCGAGGGCGGAGAAGGGGGCGACGGACGCCTCGTAGTCGGCGAGGGAGAGGGATCCGGCCCACGAGTCGAAGAGCTGGACCGCGCTCGCCCCGGCGCGCACCTGGGCCACGAGGAACGTGCCTGTCACGCGCGCGCACCACGTCAGCAGTCGCGCCCACAGCTCGGGGTCGGCGTGCATGAGCGCACGAGCAGCGAGGTGGTCGCGTGACGGTCGCCCTTCGACGAGGTAGGCCGCGAGCGTGAACGGAGCGCCGCCGAACCCGATGAGGGGCGTGTCGCCCTGGCCGCTCGCGCCCGGGTCTGCGGCGAGCCCGGCGACCGACAGCTCGACGGCCTCGCGCACGGGCGCGAGCGCCTCCTCGGTGAGGTCGAGTGCCTCGAGCCGCGCGACGTCGTCGGCCGTGCGGACGGGGGCGCCGAGGACGGGCCCGACGCCGGGCGCGATGTCGACGTCGACGCCGGCGAGGCGCAGGGGCACGACGATGTCGGAGAAGAACACGGCGGCGTCGACGCGGTGGCGGCGCACGGGCTGGAGCGTGATCTCGGCGGCGAGGTCGGGGCGCAGGCAGGACTCGATCATGCCGACACCCTCGCGGACGCGCCGGTACTCGGGCAGCGAGCGGCCTGCCTGACGCATGAACCACACGGGGGTGACGTCGGGTCGCTGACCTCGAAATGCGCGGACAAGACGAGAATTATCTGTCGTCCTGTCAGTTAGGGGGTGGTTCTCTGAGACGCTCATCACGCGATTGTGCCCCGAATTCTTGTCGGTGATTGAATCGTGCCTGCCGTGAACATCTTCTCCTTTGCAGCCTCCCACCACGACCTCGGGCTCGACGAGCTCGAGGAGCTCAGTGCAGCCTCGGGAGCCCTCGGGGAGACCTTCGTCGCGGACCCCACCCTCACCGAGGGTGTCGTCGTGCTCGCGACGTGCAACCGGTTCGAGGTCTACGTCCACGCGCCCGCGAGCGCCGGCCCAGCGGAGGTTGCCGACCTCGTAGCACGCCGCGTCGCGAGCGCGACCGGCCTCACCCCCGAGGGCGTCCGCGCCGCCCTCACCGCGCGTACGGGAGCCGACGCCGCCCGGCACCTCCTCGAGGTCGCGTCCGGGCTCGACTCGATGGTCGTCGGCGAGCGAGAGATCGCAGGCCAGGTGCGGCGAGCCCTCGGCTCCGCGCGCGCACGCGACACGACGAGCCCGGACCTCGAGCGCCTGTTCGGCCACGCCTCCCGCGTCTCGAGGCGCGTCGAGTCGGCGACCGGCCTCGGCGCCGTCGGCCGCTCGATCGTCGGTGTAGGCCTCGACCTCGCGGGTGAGCACCTGGGGCCGTGGCGCCTCACGCGCGCCGTCCTCATCGGCACCGGCTCCTACGCCGGCGCCTCTCTCGCTGCGCTCCGCGCTCGCGGCTGCCACGACGTCCGCGTCTTCTCGAGGTCCGGCCGGGCCCCCGCGTTCGCGCGCGCCCGCGGCGTCGCTGCGATCGAGGAGGGCGGCCTCGTCGACGCTCTCGCCGACGCCGATCTCGTCGTCTCGTGCTCGGGCCGCATCGGCACGGTCCTCGATGCGGCTGCGGTGCGCACCGCGCGCGAGCGCGCGACCGAGCAGGCGGAGCAGCTCGCCCACGAGCCCGACCCGAGCGTGCGGCCGCTCGTCGTCCTGGACCTCGCCCTGCAGCGCGACGTCGAGGCGGACGTCGCCGACGTCGACGGCGTCTTGCTGTTCGACCTCGCGAACGTCCGCGCGCACGCTCCTGCAGCGGGCGCCGAGCCTGTGCGGCGTGCGCACGAGATCGTCGACGCGGCGGTCGCCGAGCTCGACGAGCTGGCGTTCGCGCGCCGTGTCGACCTCGCGGCGCTCCCCCGGATCCGGGCGGCGCAGGCCGACGCCGCGGCCCGCCTCGACGAGGAGCGCGCAGCGCTGGCTGCACGCGGGGTCGGCGGCGCCGAGGAGCGCCGTGCCGAGCGTGCCGTGCGCCGCGCCGTGGCGGCTGAGCGGCACGCCCGGATCATGGCCGCGAAGCAGGCGTCGCGCGCCGCGCTGACTGCAGCGCGCTGAGCGGCGGTCCGCACGTCAGTCGTCAGGCCTGTGGCGCCGAAGGGTCGCCCCGTTATGGTGGACAAGCCCCCAGAACCTGACGAAGGACCCGCTGTGAACGAGCACCCCGTCTCGAGCCTGCCCACCCCACCCTCTGGCCAGGGAAGACGTCGCAGCCGGCGGACGCTCGGCCTGCTCGTCGCACTCCTCGTCGCCGTCGGCACGGCGATCGTGCCGGGCACCGGTGCGCTGCCCGCCGAGGCGGCCACGGACCCCAACACCATCACCCAGACCACGCTCGGGAAGTTCGACCCCGGCAACCTCATCAGCGACGAGGTCTTCTTCACGGGGTCCGCGTTGTCGGCGGGACAGATCCAGACGTTCCTCAGCAGCAAGGTCACGAAGTGTGCGGCGACCGACGGACCGGCTTGCCTGCGCAGCTACCGTCAGACGACGCCGAACCGGCCCGCCGACGCGTACTGCAAGGCGTACGGGGGTGTGCGCAACGAGCTCGCGTCGACGATCATCGGCAAGGTTTCCAAGGCCTGCGGCGTGAGCGCGAAGGTGCTCCTGGTGCTGTTGCAGAAGGAGCAGTCGCTCGTCACGTCGACGGCCCCGACCGAACGCCAGTACCGGTCTGCGACAGGTTTCGCCTGCCCTGACTCGGCGCCGTGCGACGAGCAGTACTACGGCTTCTTCAACCAGGTCTACTCGGCCGCGCGACAGTACAAGCGCTACGCGGTCGTCGACGCTTACAGCTGGTTCCCGGTCGGGGTCGCGACCAACATCCAGTACCACCCGAACAAGTCGTGCGGCACCCAGAGGGTCCTCATCAAGAACCGGGCCACGGCGGGTCTGTACTACTACACGCCCTACGTCCCGAACGCGGCCGCGCTCGCGAACCTCAACGGCAACGGCGACCTGTCGAACCCGAGCGCCCCGAACTGCTCGTCGTTCGGCAACCGCAACTTCTGGCGAGGCTTCACCGAGTGGTTCGGTTCGACGAACATCGCGGTGACCGGCACGGTCCAGAAGGCGTGGCTCGCGAACGGAGGGCTGCAGGGCGCGTTCGGCAAGCAGCGCGGTTCGCAGGTCTGCTCGTCGAGCGGGCGCTACTGCGTGCAGGCGTTCGCCGGCGGCACGCTCGCGGCGAACGGCTCGGCGGGCATCGCCATGCCGAGCGGCGCTGTGCGCACCGCGTGGGTGAAGCAGAAGTCGCAGAACGGTGCGCTCGGCTGGCCGAAGAAGGCTCTGACGTGCCGCAAGAAGGACAACACCTGCGTCCAGACGTTCACCGGCGGCTATGTCGCCCAGGGAGCCGTGACCGGCACTCGCGTCGTCTCGGGCGGTCTCGCCAAGGCGTGGAAGGCGTCGAAGGGACGCGACGGCGCCCTCAAGATGCCGCGCGCCGCGGCGAGGTGCACGAAGGCCGGGACGCGCTGCACGCAGAAGTTCCAGGGCGGCTACGCCACGACGCACACCAGCTACGGCAACCGGGCCGTCGTCGGCCTGATCGCCGACCGGTGGGTCAAGAGCAAGGGAACCAAGGGGTCGCTCGGCTGGCCCACGAAGAACCAGAAGTGCTCGAAGGTCAAGGGTGGCAAGGCGTGCTACCAGTACTTCAGCGGCGGAGCTATCAGCTCCCACCCGCAGTACAAGACGCGTGCGCTGACGGGCAAGATCGGTGCTGCTTGGGTCAAGGCGCAGAAGTCCGGCAAGTCGCTCGGCTGGGCAACGGGCGCCCGCACGTGCTCGACGAAGAAGGGTGTGAAGACCTGCACCCAGAAGTTCACGAAGGGCAAGATCACCTACAAGGGCAAGGGCGCGGCGAAGATCGTGCGCTCCAAGCGCTGAGCAGCCGACCCGCCGGACGACGACGGCCTCCGCCCCGCACAGGGGACGGAGGCCGTCGTCATGGCTGGGCCTCGGTGCTCAGCGCACCTTGAGCCGGAGCGTCTTCGAGGTCGTCTTGAGGACCTGCGCCGAGCCGCTGTAGCTGACCTTCACCTTGTGGGTGCCACGCGGCAGCTTCACGACGAGCTTGCCCTTGTCCTTGGCACGGAGGGTCCGCGTGACCTTCTTCTTCCCGTAGCGCACGGTGACCTTCCCGGTGGGAGCCGCGACGCCTGCGGCCTTCACCCGGACGGTCGCCTTGCGCTTGCCTGCCTTCGCGGTGACGCGCGAGGCCGCCTTCGCGGCGCTGCTCGACGTGAGCACCTGGACGGTTGCCGACGCCTGGAGCGGAGCGGTCGCGACGAGCGTCACCCCGATGCGTGCTCCTGCGTCGGCACCGACGAGGGAGTAACGGTACGACCGCGCCCCGGCGATCGGAGCGCCGTTGCGGGTCCACTGGATCGCGACCTTGGTGCCCGGCGAGTCCCACGTGCCGGTGCTCACCGTGAGGGTGCGGCCGACCTGAGGGGTGCCCGAGACGATCGGCGCGGTCCGGGTCCGCGGGGCGTCGCCGGTGGCCGTGCGGCCGAGCCACGCGCTGCCGATGCTGATGACGTGCCCGGGAGCCGCGGCCGTCGAGAAGACGAGGATCGGGGTCCCGTGCGCCGACGCGGGGACGGTGAACCTCGACCCGGTACCGATGATCCCGTTGCCGTCGCTCCAGTAGGTCGTCACCTTGGTGCCGGCGGGCGCCGACGTGACCTTCGTCGAGGCGGTGAGCGTCGAGCCGACGCGCGCGGTGCCGTCGGCGCGCACGTACGTGAGCGGTGCGTTGCCCAGGGCGCCGAGGGCGAGGCTCAGGCTCTTCGTGCCGTTGCCGACCGCGACGACGGTCGACGCACGCTTGTCGCCGTTCTCGGCGTTGACGAGGTAGGTGCCGGGCGCGAGACCCGTGATCGTGCCGGAGGTGGTGCCCGCGCTCAGGGTCGTCGACGACGAGGAGTCGGCACCGATGTTGCGCGCGGAGATCGCCGTCGCCGTCGCCGCGCTCGCCCCGGAGACCTTCACGGCGAGCGTCGACGCGAAGGTGCGCAGGGCGATGGTCTTGCCGCTGACCGTGCCTCCGGACCTGGCCGACGTGAAGACCGTCGCCTGGTGCTGGCTGAGCAGGTTCGAGACCTTGCCGCCGAGCCACGTGGTGAGCAGGGTACGGCCGTCCGCGAGGTCGACGTAGGCGGCCAGGGTGACCGGCCGTCCTGGGCGCGTCCTGACGGTGAACGTCCCGTCAGCGCCGATCGAGGCCCAGGACTGGTTGATCCATGCGTCGGAGTCGATCGAACCGCTGCGGTCGAGCTCGTGCGCCTGGACCTCGCCCCAGCCGATCGTCGTGCCGGCGGGCACGGTGACCTTCCCGGTGACGGTCGAGTAGGCCGCGAGGGGGAGCGTGCGGGTCGCGGTCGTCGCGTTCGGGGTCGTGAACAGGACGGCGGAGTCCAGCCAGTCGCCTCCGCCGAGGAACTGCGAGTACGTCGTGCTCGTCGACCCGGCGCGCAGGCTGTAGCTGCGGCCCGACGTCGTCGCGAACGTCACCACGCCTGCCGTGTTCGTCGTCGCGGTCGCCTTGTACCCGAGCGAGCTGCCTCGTGCGTTGAGCTCGTACAGGTCGACCTGGACGGTGGTCCCGGCGGGCTGACCGGTCACCGTGACGGTGAGGGTCTGCGCGACGGCTGCCTGCGCGGCCGGCGGCATGAGCCCGACGAGGCCGACCGTGATGAGCGCGGTGAGGAGCGCCGTCGCGCGGCGCCTTATGGTTGTGGTGCTGCTGATCTGCATCCCTGTGTCTCTCCCTGTTCGAGGTGCGGGTGCTGCTGCCGCGACCTGGAGGTGCGGGTGGCCCGGCGCACGACCCGCGCTGAACGTAGTGATGGTGGGGGCGGTCGGCAAACGCTGAGCGGGTGATCTTGCGCCGCACTGGTCCGACCCGCGGACCTGCCGATCGGGGACTAACGTCGTCCCATGCGGCTGGGAGTCCTGGACATCGGGTCCAACACGGTGCACATGCTCGTCGTCGACGCTGAGCGGGGACGGCCGCACGTGCCTGTCGCGAACGTGCGCTCGGTGGTGCGGCTCATGCGGTTCCTCGAGCCAGACGGTTCGATCGGCCCGGAGGGTGTCGAGCTGGTGCTCGCCGGGGTGCGGGAGGGGCTCGCGCTCGCGCTCGCGCACGACGTCCCGGAGCTCATGGTGCTCGTCACCTCAGCGGTGCGCGAGGCACCCAACGGCGCTGACGTGATCGGTCAGGTCGAGCAGATCCTCGGCGAGGAGGTGCGGATCCTCTCGGGTGAGCAGGAGGCCGCGCTCACGTTCCTCGCCGCGCGCCGTTGGCACGGCTGGGGTGCGGGGCGGATCATGCTGCTCGACATCGGCGGGGGCTCGCTCGAGATCGCGTACGGCGAGGGCGAGGTGCCTGACGTCGCCCTGTCGGTCCCGCTCGGCGCAGGCCGGTCCACGATCCAGTTCCTCGACACGGACGTCTCGACGCCGGAGCAGGTCGAGGCGCTGCGCAAGCACGCCCGCGCGGTGCTGGCGGACGCGCTCGCAGTTCTTGACGAGCGGCCGCGGGCCGATCATGTCGTGGCGACGTCGAAGACGTTCCGCTCCCTCGCGCGTCTCGCGGGGATGCAGGTCGAGGCCGTCGGCCCGGACGATCGGTGGCGGATGCGTCGCTCGCAGCTCGCGGACTGGGTGCCGCGTCTCGCGCGTCTGACGGCTCAGGGGCGCACGGAGCTGCCGGGCATCACGCCTGAGCGCACGTATCAGATCGTCGGTGGGGCGATCGTCGCGGAGGAGACGATGCGCGCGCTCAAGGTCCAGGAGATCGAGATATGCCCGTGGGCGATGCGCGAGGGCGCGATCCTCGACCGCCTCGACCGACGCTGACGCGCGGGCTCCCTGCGGCGCCGCACCGCCGACGGGCGGTGCGGCGATTCAGCGGATCCGCACCGTCCTGGTCGCGGTCGCCTTGGCGACCCGCGCGTCGCCCTGGTAGGCGACGTACACCCGAGCGCGGCCTGCGGGAACCTTCATGGTGAGCGCGCCCTTGTCGCCTGCGCGTAGTGCGTAGGTCCGCGACCGCGCCCCGACCTTGACGGTCACCCTCCCTGTCGGCGCCGCGACGCCGACCGCTCTCACCTTCACGCGCACGGCGCGCTTGGCGGCACTGACGCGCACCTTGCTCGTCACCTTGGCGACGCGGACCGACCGCGAGGTGCTCGCTGCGGAGGCGTGCCCGGGCTTGCGCAGCGTGACGGTGACGGTCAGGCGCCGCCCGGCGTCGGACGGCGTCGGCTTGTAGGTGCGCGCGGTCGCGCGGGCGATGGTGCTCCCGTCGCGCTTCCACCGGTACGACGCCGTCCAGCCCTGGGGCGCGGCGGTGGCGGTCAGGCGGGCGCCGACCTTGGGCTGGCCGGTGATCCTCGCGGCGACGTTCGGGGTGGTGCGCGGGGCGGCGGGCGGTGTGGGCCTGGTGCTCGGCGTCGGGACGGGTCGGGGCGCCGGTGTCGTGGGGATCGGCGCGGGTGGGTGTGGCGGCGCGGGCGCGGCTGGGACGGCGTCGGTCAGTGCGAACTGGACTCCGGTGACGGGCGACTGGGCTGTCGCGGTGACGGTCGCTGCGGCAGGGCTCGGGGGTGTCGTCGTGCCGCCGCCGTACCAGCCCGTCACGACCGTGCCGTCGGCGCGCTCGACCTGGGCGCTCAGGGCGACGGGGACGCCCGCGGGTGCTTTGGCGGTGAACGTGCCGCCGGTCGCGTCCAGGTCGCCGACCGGGGCGTAGCTCGTGAGCGCCCACGTCTTCGTGGTCGTGTCCCACGTGTGCAGGGAGATCTCGCCGTACGTCGTCGCGCCCCTGTCAGGCCAGGTGAGGGTCCCGGTGACGAGCGGCGCGGGTGCGACGTCGAGCTGCTGCTCGGCTGTGTCGGCGTCGGGGGTCGTGAACCGGGTCGCGCCCTCGAGCGTCGTGGACCCGCCGAGATACTGCGGGACGGTCGTGGTGGTCTCGGCGGCCCAGAGCGTGTACGTCTGGCCGGGGATGGTCGCGAGCTCGACGGTGCCTGCGGCGTCGGTCGGTGCGGACTCCTGCCACCCGAGGTACGTGCCGGTCCGGTCGAGGCGGAAGAGCCCGATCTCGGTCCCGGCCGGGATGCCGGTCGTGCGGACGGTGAGGCGCTGGAGGGTGGACGCGTCGGTCTGCTGCGCGGGAAGGACGACGGCGAGCGAGGCGACGACCGCGAGCGCGAGCACGCGCGCGAGGGTCTGCCGCGTACGGGCGCGGGGCGTGAGGAAGGCGCGCGCGGGCTGGGCGGTCGGGGTGCTCATGCGGCTCCTGGGTCGACGGCGCGACCCGCGGTCCGGAGCGCGCACCTCCCATATCGGACACTCCGGGCGTCGGTTGAGCATTCCGGTGCGGCGCGGCCATCGGCGCAGGTAGACGGCGTGCGTGCCGACCCGAACCTCCGCCTCAGCGAGGCGACCCGCTCCCGCGAGGCACCCGGCTCGCGCCGACGCAGGCACCCCCGCAAGGCACCCGGCTCCCGCGACGTAGGCCGTTCCCCGCGAGGTAGGCCCTGCCCTGCGAGGTAGGCCCTGCCCTGCGAGGTAGGCCATTGCAGCCCCCTACCCGGCGTCCAGCCCCCTACGTCGGCGCCGCGAGCGGCCGACGGAAGGGCCGAGCCTCGCGGTCAGAGGTAGTCGGCGACGAGCTTCTCGGCGAGGCCCGTGTATGACGCCGGGGTCATCGCCTGCAACCGCGCCGCGACGTCGTCGGGCAGGCCGAGGGTGCCCACGAACTCGCGCATCTGCTCGCCCGTGAGGCGCTGCCCGCGGGTGAGGTCCTTGAGCCGCTCGTACGGGTTCTCCATCCCGGGGACGCCTGCGACGGAGGCCGCGCGCATCGCGGACTGGATGGCCTCGCCGAGCACCTCCCAGTTGGCGTCGAGGTCGGCGCCCAGGATCGTCGGGTCGACGGCGAGCGCCTTGAGGCCGCGCGCGACGTTGTCGATCGCGAGGAGGCTGTGGCCGAACGCGGTGCCGATGTTGCGCTGCGACGACGAGTCGGTCAGGTCGCGCTGCATGCGGCTCGTGACGAGGGTCGCCCCGAGGGTGTCGAGCAGGGCGTTCGAGATCTCGAGGTTGGCCTCGGCGTTCTCGAAGCGGATCGGGTTGACCTTGTGCGGCATCGTCGAGGAGCCGGTCGCGCCGGGGACGGGGATCTGCTTGAAGAACCCGAGCGAGATGTACGTCCACACGTCGGTCGCGAGGTTGTGCAGGATCCGGTTGAACCGCGCGATGTCCGCGTAGAGCTCGGCCTGCCAGTCGTGCGACTCGATCTGCGTGGTGAGCGGGTTCCACGTGAGGCCGAGGTGCTCGACGAACGTCTTGGAGACGGTGGGCCAGTCGGCGTCGGGGACGGCGGCGAGGTGCGCGCCGAAGGTGCCGGTCGCGCCGTTGAGCTTGCCGAGGTACTCGGCGTTCTCGATGCGGCGCAGCTGGCGGCGCAGCCGGTGCGCAAGGACGGCGAGCTCCTTGCCGAGGGTCGACGGCGTCGCGGGCTGGCCGTGCGTGCGCGACAGCATCGGGACGGCGGCGTGCTCGCGCGCCATGTCGGAGATCTGGTCGACGAGCGCGGTCGCGGCGGGCAGCCAGACGTGGACGACGGCGCCGCGCACCATGAGCGCGTAGGAGAGGTTGTTGATGTCCTCGCTCGTGCAGGCGAAGTGGACGAGCTCGCCGACCTCGGGGAGCACGGTGTCGCCGAGCATCCCGGGGGCGGCGGCGATGCGGCGCTTGATGTAGTACTCGACGGCCTTGACGTCGTGCACGGTGGTCCGCTCGATCTCGCCGAGCTCGGTGATGCCGGCGGAGCCGAAGTCGGAGACGATCGCGCGCAGATACCCCTGCTCGTTGTCGCTCAGCGCGGGGGCGCCGGGCACGACCTGCTGGGAGGTGAGGTGGATGAGCCACTCGACCTCGACGTGCAGGCGCTCGCGGTTGAGCGCGGCTTCGGAGAGGTGGTCGACGAGCGGCGCGACGGTGGCGCGGTAGCGGCCGTCGAGCGCCCCGAGGGCGACGGGCGGGTTGGCCTCGGCGAGGAGGACGCGGGTTCCGGCGGTCGTCTGCGGGGTCGTGTTCGACATGCGCGCATCATTTCACGCTGGCCTCGAGCGGGTCCGGGCTGTCCGTCCTCCGGCCTGCCCACAGGGCACGAGACGCACCGGTACGCCGTCGGGTGCCCCCTCCGGTGCCACGGGCCGACGCGCGGGGTGCCTAGCGTCGCGGCATGACCGAGCAGACAACTTCGCCACCGCTCCCTCGAGGCGCCACCGCGCCCTGGGGCGAGGAACGTCAGTGCATCACCGCCCGGGCCCTCTTCCTGGCCGATCGCGTGGCCGTCGTCGGGTCCCGTCTCGCTGCTGCGCAGGATGTTGACTGGGCGTCGAACGCGGCGTCGAGCTTCCGCGCGCTGATCCAGGACGTCGAGGCAGATGTCGCGCAGCTCGGTGCAGACATCGCCGACCTCGAGGAGGCGGCGACGTGGCTCTGCGCGGCGGGGGACGAGGCGGAGTCGAGCCTGGACGTCCTCGCGGCTGCCAACGCGGCAGGAGCGTCATGACGGGCTTCGAGGACGCGCCCTCGTGCGCGGCGACAGGGAACCCGTCCTATGCCAGCCGGCAAGGACGCGCGAGCGAGTCGCCGCTGGTGGCGCCGCGCACGGCGGGTGAGCTGTTCTCGGACCTCGGGCTTGGCGGGACCGACCGCTCGGCGCAGGTGGAGGCACGGCCAGGCCTGAAGGACGTCGTCGAACCGCCGGAGCATGCGCGGCCGTCGGGCGTGGACCCGGGGATCACGGTGACCGGGGGGATCGGCGGCATCCGTGCCCGCCTCGACGACCTCGTGCTGGTCGCCAGCATGCTCGGTGTGCAGGCGCAGGGCCTCGACGAGGCCGCCGAGCAGGCAGTGGGAATCGCGCGCGATGCTGAGAGCTGGAGCCTGCTGATCCAGGACCGTCGCGAGGCGCTGCGCGCAGACGGCGCGGCGGTGGCCGCAGGGTCGTATGCCGATCAGGCTGTAGCGACCTTTCGTGCCCGGCTCAGCGCGACCCTGTTCGTCGCGGACAGGTGCGCGTCTCGTGCGTCCGGGCTCGCGCGTGACCTCGACGACGTCGTTGCCGCGCTCGACGGCGCCCGGAAGTCGTACGAGGCGGCGGAGAAGAACGCCGCGGGAGTCATGCTGAGCACGTCGAACAACTTCGTCCGTGGCTTCACGAGTGCCTTCCCGTGGGTGAACAGCCTGGGCAGTTCCGTGCTTGTGGGGATGTGGGGGGCCTCGAACGGCATCGACAAGGCGGGCGAGGCTGTCGGCTGGGATCCGGGCTTGCGCGACCGGCTTCCCGGCTCGCAGGAGATGCTCGGGTCGATCCTCGACCAGGCCCGGCGCGGCATGCTGGGCGGGTTCGTGGCTGACTCTGACCCGCGGGACGCCGTCAGGTCGACGGCGGGGGCGGCGACGAAGCTGGTCTTCGGCCCGTTCGGCCTCTACCGGAAGGGTGCTGTGGTCGAACGGAAGAAGGTCCAGCGCTTCATCCCGCCGGCGAGGGACCTCGCGAGTGCCGCGAGGGCGCTCGAGCAGGTGAGCAAGGCCGGTGACGGTGCGGTCGGGGTGCAGCGGGTGCGTCTGCCGGACGGGACGAGTGCGTGGACCGTGCTGGTGCCTGGCACTCAGTCGAACCCGTTCCTGTGGCGGCAGGACCATGGCCGGGACGGGATCTCCGCGGTCGTCACGACGACGAGCGAGCAGACCGCGGCGGCGCTCGCTCCGCTCCTCGCGCTGCAGAAGGCCGGAGCGCGTCCGGGGGACAAGGTCTCGTTCGTCGGGCACAGCCAGGGCGGCACGATCGTCCAGATGGCCGCGGCGGACAGGGGCGTCCGTGCGACGTACGACGTCGGTTCGGTCGTCTCCTTCTCGTCGCCGACGCCCGCGGGAACCGTCCCAGAGGACCCGGACGTCAACCACCTCGAGCTGTGCAACACGACGGACATCGTCCCGATGCTCGACGGCGTCCCCCCGGCTGCCGGGGCGAACCACGTCAACGTGCACGTGCAGGACTCGAAGCTTGCGGACGAGAGTCTCAAAGAGAGGTCGTCTGACCAGGGCGGGCGGCACAGCCTCGCGACGGCCGTCGCGGTCAGCGAGGTCGCGCAGAGAGGGACGGACCCGTCGCTGCGACGATCGCTCGCGCGTCTCGCCGACGACCTCTCGGGCGGGCCGGCCCCGGCGACGGGACTCGGCACGCCGGGGGAGACGCCGCTGCGCTCCATGCTCGACGGCGGCGTCCAGATCTTCGGCGTGACCGCGAGGTGAGGTGGCGCTCAGTCCCTGTCGCGGCGGCCGATCGCGAGCGACGTGAAGAAGGAGACGATCGAGAGGATGAGCGCCGCCCAGACTGCGGTCCAGAACCCGTCGATCCGCAGGCCCCAGTCGGTGTGGCCCGTGATCCATGCGGTCAGCAGGAGCATGAGCGCGTTGACGACGAGCGTGAACAGCCCGAGCGTGAGGATGTAGAGAGGCAGGGACAGGAATGCGACGATCGGCTTCACGCCGGCGTTGACGACCGCGAGGATGAACGCGACGACGACGAGCACGACGACGGTCGCTCCGGTCGTGTCGCCTCCGACGATCTCGAAACCGCCGACGAGCAGGCTGGTGATCCAGATGGCGAAGGCGCTGACGAGGACACGCAGGACGAAGGCCATGTGGTGATACTGCCACGCACTCTCGCCGTGTCGGGTGGGATGCTGGGCGTCGTGAACGACCACGTGCGCCTGCGTCCCCAGATCGAGGCTCTTCCGGCCTACGTCCCCGGTGCCCGCCCGAGCGGCTCGGCCTTCAAGCTCTCGTCGAACGAGAACCCCTTCCCGCCGCCGCCCGCGATCGTCGCTGCGATCATCGATGCGGCCCAGGAGACCAACCGCTACCCGGACATGTACGCGACGGAGCTGACTGAGGCGATCGCCGCGCACATCGGTGTCGACGCGGACCAGGTCGTCGTCGGCAACGGTTCGGTCGCGGTGCTCAGCCACATCCTCGAGGCCTTCGTGAACCCGGGCGACGAGGTGGTCTTCGGCTGGCGCTCGTTCGAGGCCTACCCGATCGCGGTCGCGGTCGCCGGCGGCGAGTCGGTGCGAGTCCCCCTGCTCGACGGTGCCGCCGATGACGGCGCCTCGGCCGGCCGCCTCGACCTGGCGGCGATGGCGGACGCGATCACGGACCGGACGGCGGTCGTCCTCGTCTGCACCCCGAACAACCCGACGGGTCCGGTCGTCCGCGCCGACGAGCTCGACGCGTTCCTCGCCCGCGTGCCGCGCGACGTCCTCGTCGTGATCGACGAGGCGTACCTCGAGTTCGTCCGCGACCCGCAGGCCCCGGACGCGCTCGCGGTGTTCGCCGACCACCCGAACGTCGTGCTGCTGCGGACCTTCTCGAAGGCGTACGGCCTTGCTGGTCTGCGTGTCGGGTATGTCGTCGCGCGCAAGCGTCTCGCGGACGGCATCCGCGCGACCGCGACCCCGTTCGGTGTCTCGCACGTCGCGCAGCAGGCTGCGCTCGCGGCCCTGCGGGTCACGGACGAGCTCGAGGATCGCGTCGAGGCGCTCGTCGCCGAGCGTGCTCGGCTCGTCGACGGGTTGCGCGAGCAGGGGTGGACGGTGCCGCAGACGGAGGCGAACTTCGTGTGGCTGCCGCTCGGGGACCGGACCGCGACGTGCGCTGCTGAGGCGGCCGCGGCGGGTGCCGTCGTGCGCCCGTTCGCGGGGGAGGGCATCCGCGTGAGCGTGGGCGAGCGCGAGGCGACGGACCTGTTCCTCAAGGTTGCGGCCTCCTGGCGCTGACGGCTGTCAGGTGAACGTCCTGGCCCGTGGTGCGGGTTGTGGGGTTCCCACAAGAATGGCCGGGTGATTCCGGGTCTCTGCCCGCATGGTTTGGTGCACACCCGCTGCTTACGCTGGCGTAGGTTACGCGACCGTAGCCACGTGGCGCGGCTCTGCGCGGCACGGCACCAGCGGCCTCGTGGCCGCCGAGCCCCGGGAGTGACTTGAGCGACGACGTGACCCGGCTGACGGACGACGACGACGATCTCGTACGCCTCGTGGACCACGAGGGCGAGCGGACGACTGACGCTCGTTGGGACGCGTACCGCGCCCGCGCTGCGCACCTGTCCCTCTCCGACGTCCGCGACATGTTCCGCGACATGACCCTCGTCCGTGCTTTCGACAACGAGGCCACGTCGCTCCAGCGCCAGGGCGAGCTCGGCCTGTGGGCACAGAGCCTCGGCCAGGAGGCCGCACAGATCGGCTCGGGCCGCGCGCTCGCCCCGCAGGACTACGTGTTCCCGTCCTATCGCGAGCACGGCGTCGCGCACACGCGCGGCGTCGACCTCGCGCAGATCCTGCACCTGTTCCGCGGTATCGACCACGGCGGCTGGGACGCGCAGGCGCACAGCTTCCAGAACTACACGCTCGTGATCGGCGCGCACACGCTGCACGCGACGGGCTATGCGATGGGCGTCCAGCGCGACGGCCTCGTCGGTACCGGCGACCCGACGCGCGACATGGCTGTCGTGACGTACTTCGGCGACGGCGCTACGAGCCAGGGAGACGTCAACGAGTCCCTCGTCTTCGCGTCCGTGAACCAGGCGCCCCTCGTGATGTTCTGCCAGAACAACCAGTGGGCCATCTCGGAGCCGAACGCCCGGCAGTTCCGCGTTCCCGTCGGCCGCCGCGGCGAGGGCTTCGGCGTCCCGGGCGTCCGCGTCGACGGCAACGACGTCCTCGCGTGCTACGCCGTCATGCAGGAGGCGCTCGAGCGCGCGCGGTCCGGCGGCGGCCCCACGCTCGTCGAGGCTTTCACGTACCGCATGGGCGCACACACGACGTCGGACGACCCGACGCGCTACCGCACCCGTGAGGAGGAGCAGTTCTGGCGTGACCGTGACCCGATCGACCGGGTCGAGCGACTGCTGCGCCGCGAGGGCGCGTGGGACGACGCGTGGGCGGAGCAGGTCGCCGCGGAGGCGGCCGAGCTGGGCGCCCGCGTGCGCGACCACGTCCGTGCGCTCGGTCGCCCGGTGTCGAGCTCGATGTTCGACGACGTCTACGCGACCGAGCACGCCCAGGTGACGCACGAGCGCCAGCTCTTCGAGACGTACGAGGCCGGTTTCGCTGACGGAGGTGCACGATGACGAGCACGACGACCCGCACGGGTACGACCCCCGCGGTCGCCCCGTACCCCTCGGGCCCGACGACGATGACGCTCGGCAAGGCGATCAACACGGGCTTGCGCCAGGCGCTCGCAGAAGACTCCAAGGTCCTCCTCATGGGTGAGGACATCGGCCGCCTCGGCGGCGTCTTCCGCGTGACCGACGGCCTGCAGGCCGAGTTCGGCGCGGATCGCGTCGTCGACTCGCCCCTTGCGGAGTCGGGCATCGTCGGGACGGCGATCGGCCTCGCGCTGCGCGGCTACCGGCCGGTCCTGGAGATCCAGTTCGACGGCTTCGTCTTCCCCGCGTTCAACCAGATCACGACGCAGCTCGCGAAGATGCGCTACCGCACGAAGGGCCGCACCGAGCTGCCCGTCGTCGTCCGCATCCCGTATGGCGGCGGTATCGGTGCGATCGAGCACCACTCGGAGAGCCCCGAGGCGTTGTTCGCGCACACCGCGGGCCTGCGCGTGGTCTCGCCGTCGAACCCGGCGGACGCGTACCGGATGATGCGCGAGGCGATCGCGAGCCCTGATCCCGTGCTGTTCTTCGAGCCCAAGGGTCGCTACTGGGACAAGGCGTCGGTCGACGTCGTCCCGTTCGCCGTCGGGCCCCACGCCGAGCCCGCCACCCTGGGCGCCGAGACGCTCAACCGCGCCGTCGTGGCGCGTCCGGGCACGGACGCGACCGTCGTCGCGTACGGCCCGTCCGTGCACGTCGCGCTCAAGGCGGCCGAGGCCGCCGCGGCCGAGGGCACGAGCCTCGAGGTGATCGACCTGCGCACGGTCTCGCCGATCGACTTCGCGACCGTCGTCGAGTCCGTGCGCCGCACGGGCCGCTGCATCGTCGTCCACGAGGCGCCCGTCTTCCACGGCACGGGTGCGGAGGTGGCTGCGCGCGTGACGGAGGAGTGCTTCTACTCGCTCGAGGCTCCGGTCCTGCGGGTCGGCGGTTTCCACACCCCGTACCCCGTGTCGAAGATCGAGCACGACTACCTGCCGGGCCTCGACCGCGTCCTCGACGCCGTCGACCGCGCCCTGGCGTTCTGAGGAGACCGCGATGCCCACGTTCCAGCAGTTCCTGCTGCCTGACGCAGGTGAGGGACTGACCGAGGCCGAGATCGTGCAGTGGCACGTCGCGGTCGGTGACACGGTCACGGTCAACCAGACGATCGTCGAGATCGAGACGGCGAAGAGCCTCGTCGAGCTGCCGAGCCCGTACACGGGGGTCGTCGCGGAGATCCTCGCGCCGGAGGGCACGACGGTCGAGGTCGGCACGCCGATCGTCGTCGTCGACACGGACCCGGGCGGCGCTCCGTCGGGCGACGCGCCCGCGGCGGCGGCCGCCGGCAGCGGTGCGCCGGTCGATGGCGCGCCCGCTCAGGCTGATGCTGCGGGGGGTGCGGTGCTCGTCGGCTACGGCGTGAGCGAGCAGGGTTCGCGCCGCCGCCCCCGGGCTGCCGCGCCGAGCGCGGCGGCCTCCGCTGGTCGTGCGACGTCTGCCGTCGCGACGGGGCCGGCGGTCGCGGTGGCGCCGAGCGCCCCGGTTCCTGCGCCGGAGACCAGGGCGCAGGCTGGCCGGGTGCTCGCGAAGCCGCCGGTCCGCAAGCTTGCCCGCGACCTCGGCGTCGACCTCGCGAGCGTCGTGCCGACGGGGCCCGGCGAGATCGTCACGCGGGAGGACGTCCTCGAGTTCGCGAGCCGCGCCGAGGGTCGCTCGCTCGCGACCTACCCGGGCGACGACGTGCCGTGGGAGGCGGAGGGTGCGGTCGTCGCGGAGGGTCGTCAGACGCGCGTCCCGGTGAAGTCGGTGCGCAAGCGCACCGCCGAGGCGATGGTCGCGAGCGCGTTCACGGCGCCGCACGTGACGGTGTTCCACACGGTCGACGTGACGCGCACGATGAAGATGGTTGCTCGTCTGCGCGAGGAGCGGGAGTTCCGGGACGTCCGCGTCACGCCGTTGCTCATCACGGCGAAGGCCTTGCTCATCGCGGTGAACCGGCACCCGGAGATCAACGCGAGCTGGGACGAGTCCGCGCAGGAGATCGTCTACAAGCACTACGTGAACCTCGGGATCGCGGCGGCGACGCCGCGCGGGCTCATGGTGCCGAACATCAAGGACGCGCACCGCATGACGCTCAAGGAGCTCGCGCAGGGTCTCGCTGACCTGACGGCGACGGCCCGTGCGGGCAAGACGTCGCCGTCGGACATGTCGGACGGCACGATCACGATCACGAACGTGGGCGTGTTCGGCATCGACACGGGTACGCCGATCCTCAACCCGGGCGAGGCGGGGATCCTGGCGTTCGGAGCGATCCGTGAGCAGCCGTGGGTGCACAAGGGGAAGATCAAGAAGCGCTGGGTCACGCAGCTGGCGCTGAGCGTCGACCACCGTCTGGTCGACGGTGAGCTCGCGAGCCGGGTGCTCGCGGACGTCGCGACGATCTTGCACGAGCCGGCGCAGGCGCTCGTCTGGGCCTGACGCAGAAGAGCGCACCGACCGTCACGAGACGGTGGGTGCGCTCTCCTGCATCCGGGGGCGCGCCGTGGCTTCAGGGGCGGAGGCGACGCGGCTTCCCGGGACGTGTTTGGTTCAGGCGGCGACGTCGAGGACGTACGTGTCGGTGGACTGGTCGTACGTGAAGCCGAGCGCCTCGTAGTAGGTGCCTGCGTTGTCCTTGACGCCGGGGCGCGAGGCGACGCGTCGGAAGCCGCGCTCGGAGAGCAGGCCGGAGCGGCGGAAGACGAACTCGCCGGGGGTGAAGTCGCGGTAGCGCGGCACGACGTAGTCGAGCTTGATGTTCGCGACGCCGTCGGTGGGCTCCTCGAGGATCACATAGCCGACGGTCTCGTCGCCGAGGAGGACGAGGTAGGCCTCGCCGGAGGCGGTTGCGCTCGCGAGGTCGAAGCCGGGGTTGAGCGCGGCGATGTCATCGGCGTGCCGGGTGAGCTGGCGCACGAGGTACGGGGAGTCCGTCGCCGTCGGCACGACGTCGTACGAGTCCTCGGAGTGACGCTCGCGGAGCAGCTTGCGTAGCTGGATGATGTTGATGACGGCGAGCACGACGTTGAGCCCGACCATCGGCCACACGGAGAACGCGAAGTTGTAGCCGATGTGGATGAAGCATCCGATGAGGTTGAAGATGCGCAGCCGCAGGATGCGGGTCTGCATGAGGGACCAGACGAGGATGGCAGAGCCGACCCATCCGATGATCTCGAGGTACATGGTGGGATTCCCCAGGGTGACGGCACGAAGCCGGGGCCAGCGCCCGTGCTGGCGGAACCATGGTAGCGACGCGGCGGCCATCTTGGAGTCGAATCGTTCCGATGCCACAATGGGCGGGCGGCGCAAGCCGCCTGACCCGCACGCGAAGGAGCCTCCCGCATGACCGCCGCCGACGAGTCCGTCCTCATCACGACCGAGCGGGCGGGACTGCCTGCTGAGCGCGGATGGTGGCGCAAGGCTGTCGTCTATCAGATCTATCCCCGCTCGTTCGCCGACTCGAACGGCGACGGCATGGGTGACATCCGGGGCATCATCGAGCACCTCGACCACATCGAGAAGCTGGGCGTCGACGTCGTGTGGTTGTCGCCCGTGTACCGCTCCCCGCAGGACGACAACGGCTACGACATCAGCGACTACCAGGACATCGACCCGATGTTCGGCTCGCTCGCGGATCTCGACGAGCTGATCGCGGGTCTGCACGCGCGTGGCATCCGGCTGGTGATGGACCTCGTCGTCAACCACACGAGCGACGAGCACCCGTGGTTCGAGTCGTCGCGCTCGAGCAAGGACGACCCGAAGCGCGACTGGTACGTCTGGCGCCCGGCGCGTCCGGGAACGGTCCCGGGTGAGCCGGGTGCGGAGCCGAACAACTGGGGCTCCATCTTCTCGGGTCCGGCGTGGGAGTACGACGAGCGGACGGGTGAGTACTACCTGCACCTGTTCACGCGCAAGCAGCCGGACCTCAACTGGGAGAACCCTCAGGTGCGTCGCGCGGTCCACGACATGATGCGCTGGTGGGTGGCTCGCGGCGTCGACGGCTTCCGGATGGACGTCATCAACTTCATCTCCAAGGTCGACGGTCTGCCGGACGGCGAGGTGCACGACGGCGCGCTGTTCGGCAACGGGTTCCCGTTCTTCGCGGGCGGTCCGCGGCTCGACGAGTTCCTCGCGGAGATCAACCGCGAGGTGTTCGGCGACGACGAGGAGGCGGCGCGCTTCCTCACGGTCGGTGAGATGCCCGGCTCGACGGTCGAGCAGGCGCGGCTGTACACGGACCCGGCGCGGCGCGAGGTCGACATGATCTTCCAGTTCGAGCACATGGAGGTCGACGAGGGCCCGGGCGGCAAGTTCGACCCTCGCCCGATCCACCTGCCGGAGCTCAAGCGTTCGCTGGCGCGGTGGCAGGACGGTCTCGCGGAGAACGGTTGGAACAGCCTGTACTGGTCCAACCATGACCGTCCGCGAGCCGTGTCCCGCTTCGGTGACGACTCGGAGGAGTACCGAGAGGTCTCTGCGAAGGCGCTCGGCACGGTGCTGCACCTCATGCGTGGCACGCCGTACGTCTACCAGGGCGAAGAGCTGGGTATGACGAACACGGTCCTGGAGCGCATCGAGGACTTCCGCGACGTGGAGTCGCTCAACTACTTCCGCGAGGCCACCGTGGTCCGGGGCCAGGACCCTGCGGAGGTTCTGCCGGCGCTCGCGTACGCGGGCCGTGACAACTCGCGCACGCCGGTGCAGTGGGACGACTCCTCGAACGCGGGTTTCACCGTGGGTGAGCCGTGGATCGCGGTCACGCCGAACTACCGGATGATCAATGCGGCGGCCCAGGTCGACGACCCGACCTCGGTGTTCTCCCACTACCGCGAGCTGGTGCGGCTGCGCCACGAGCTGCCGATCGTCTCGGACGGCACCCTCACGATGCACCTCCTGGACGACGAGCAGGTGTTCGCGTACTCCCGTGCTCTCGGTGACGAGGGTCTGCTGGTCCTGGCGAACCTGTCGGGTCGCCCGGCGCGCGTGGACGCGTCCGCGCTTGGCTGGACGGAGGGCGAGGTCGTGCTGACCAACCTGCCCGACGGCGTTCCGAGCCTTGGCGCGGAGGTCGCGCTGCGTCCGTGGGAGGCGGTGGCGTGGCGACGTCGACACGCCTGACCGGAGCAGTGCGGGGGGTGACCATCGACGGTGATGGGGGTCACCGCTCAGGGATTTGACCTGCGTCGCGACGCCCCCGTAGTGTCTTCCACGTCAGCCCAGCAGGGAGGAACGGACACAGAGCTCAAGCTCTGGAGGCCGGTCCCGCGGGCAGACTCCCCCAGAACGAACGATTCGCGGTGAGAGCCGCGTTGAGGTAGTGTTCTGGTCCGGCCCTCCAACCGATCCCCTCCAAGTCTCCGGCTCACCCGGAACGCGGATTGGACACGGCGGGATGGATCGGGTAAGTTTGAACGGTTGCCTCCGAGCCGGCCTGGAAGG
>NZ_JBZEMO010000008.1:0-39637 GCF_058313055.1 Flavimobilis sp. BM9
CGCCTCCGCCGTCGAGGAGCAGACCGCCACCACCAACGAGATGTCCCGCTCCGTCTCCGAAGCCGCCACCGGCTCGGGCGACATCGCGCAGAACATCAACGGCGTGGCGCACGCCGCGACCACGACGAGCGACGTCGTCGCCCAGTCCACGACTGCGGTCGACGAGCTCGCGCGGCTCTCCGCGGACCTGCGCGAGAAGGTGTCCGGCTTCACCTTCTGAGGCGCCCCCTGGACGCGGACCCCTGACTGCACCCCCGGCGGTCGGGGGTCCGCTCTCTCACGGACCTCCCCCGGCCGTGCCCTAGCCTGGACAGGTGAGCATGACCGCAGCGGACCGCACCACCTCGCGCGCCCGCCCCCTCGAGGCCGCACAGTGGCGCGAGGCCCTGGCGGCGCACGCCGGACGCGCCGACGAGCTCACCGCCGTCTTCCGGGAGCGCCGCCAGCACGGCGAGAAGCACGCGGTCGAGGACTTCCTCTTCACGTACTACGCAGCCCGCCCGGCGCGACTTCGCCGCTGGCACCCCGGCGTCGGCGAGACGCTCCTGCCAGGATCGGCACCCGACGACGTCACGGAGGTCCGCGAGCGCCTCACCTGGCGCTGGCACGCGCCCGCCGGCGACGGCGTGACGCTCGACGTCGCGGCGTTCCTCGCCGATCGTGGCGACACGGTGCGCTACGTGCGCAACCTGCTCGCCCGCACCTCCAGCCGCCCCGCGAACGTCGGCTGCTTCGGCCTGCACGAGTGGGCGATGGTGTACCGCCAGGGTGACGCGACCCGGCACCCCCTCCCCCTGCGCCTCGGCGCCCGCGGCACCGACGAGGTCGTCGAGTCCCATCCCGTGCGGTGCTCGCACTTCGACGCGTTCCGCTTCTTCACGCCCGAGGCAGCACCGCTCAACCGGCTGCAGCCAACGCGTGAGAACCAGCCCGAGCTCGAGCAGCCCGGCTGCCTGCACGCCAACATGGACCTGTTCAAGTGGGCCGAGAAGCTCGGCCCCGCCGTACCGGGCACGCTCCTGCTCGACTGTTTCGAGCTGGCACGGGACGTGCGCTACCTCGACATGCAGGCCTCCCCCTACGACGTCTCGTCGTACGGCCTGCCGGCCGTCGCGATCGAGACGGCCGAGGGCAAGGCCGAGTACTCCGCCCGGCAGCGCGGCTTCGCGGACCGCGCAGCGTCCCTGCGCGAACGTCTCGTCGCGGTGTGCGACGACGCGCTCGGCACCATCAACTAGGCCGCGGCGCCCACCGCCCAGGTCAGCGCACGTCCACGCCGTCCGCCGCCGACCGCTCGACCGCGAGCGCAGGCACCGTGTCGAACGTCAGACCGACCGCGTCCCCCGGGCGCAGCGAGGCAGCGTCGTCGACCCGGAGCTGCGCGACGACGTCGAGCCGCCCCGGGAGCGCGACCCGCACCTGGGCGTGCGTGCCCAGGAATGACACGTCCGCGACGCGCGCACCTCGGGAGTCGGCGGCGCCGACACGCACGTGCTCAGGGCGCACGAGGAGCGTCACCTCGCCCTGCGCCGACCCAGGAAGCAGCGGCACCGGCCCCCACCCCTCGACGAGTGCCGTCCCGTCCGACGCGAGGGCACGCACACGGTTCGTCGCGCCGATGAACGTCGCGACGAACTCGTCACGCGGCCGCTGGTAGAGCCCCTGCGGCGTGTCGACCTGCACGACCGCGCCTGCGCGCATGACCGCGACCTGGTCGGCGACGACGAGCGCCTCCTCCTGGTCGTGCGTCACGAAGAGCGTCGTGATGCCGGTCTGCGACTGGATGCGCCGGATCTCGTCACGCAGCGACACACGCACCTTGGCGTCGAGAGCGGACAACGGCTCGTCCAGGAGGAGCACGGCGGGGCGCACCGCGAGCGCGCGGGCGAGGGCGACGCGCTGCTGCTGCCCGCCCGAGAGCTGGTGGGCGTACCGGTCGCGGTGCGAGCCCAACCCGACCAGCTCGAGATGCTCGTCGACGATCGCGGCCCGCGCCCGCCGTGAGACGCCGCGCAGCTCGAGCGCGAAGGCGACGTTCTCGCCTGCCGTCATGTGCGGCATGAGGGAGAACGCCTGGAACACCATCGCGTTGTCACGGCGGTGCGCCGGGACGTGGGAGACGTCCCGGCCCGCGACCCGCACCGCGCCGGCGTCGAGGTCCTCGAGCCCGGCGAGCACGCGCAGAGCCGTCGTCTTGCCGCAGCCGCTCGGGCCGAGCAGCGCGACAAGCGTCCCGGCTGGGACCGTCAGGCTCATCCCAGCGAGAGCCTGCACGTCGCCGAGGCGACGCCACAGGCCGTCGAGCACGACGTCGGACGCGTCGCCGTCGCCCGTGCGACGCCGGGCGGCGGCCACCTCCAGCGTCTCAGACCGAGGGCCGGCGGCGGAGGCGGGCATGGTCGGGGCGGGCTGGGTGATCATCGACGGGCTCCTCGGGGCTCACGCCCGACGCCGGGCCGGGAAGGCTCGGTGCCGCGCGGACGGGCGGTGCGGGCAGTGCGCGTGGCGAGCAGCTCGAGCGTGACGAGCAGCGCCGTCGTGCCGGTCAGGAGCACGAACGCCATCGCGGCGGCGACCTGGCTGTCGGACAGGTTCACCTGGAACAGGGCGGTCTGGAGGTTCTCGCGCGCGAGCAGCCGAGCGACCGTGAACTCCCCGAGCACGACGGCGACCGTCACGAACGACGAGGACACGATCGCCGGGCGGAGGTTCGGCACGACGACCCGCAGCAAGATGCGGGACCAGCCGCCCCCGAGCGTGCGAGCCGCCTCCGCGAGCGTGACGAGGTCGATCACCCGCAGCCCGGCGTCGAGCGCCCGGAACGCGAACGGCAGGACGAGGATCACGTAGGCGAACGACAGCCAGACGGTCGACGAACCGAGCGGCGTCCCCGCGAGGAAGCGGTACACGGGCGCGAGGCCGACGACGAGCACGACCGCGGGGATGGACAGCGGCAGCAGGCACACGAGCTCGAGCGTGCGAGCCGCCCGGGGCGCCCGCAGCCGCACCCACACCATGGTCGGCAGCAGGAGTCCGAGCATGATCGCGACCGTCAGCGCGCACATGACCAGCGAGCTCGTCAGGCCGGACCACAGCGGGGCGAGCGACTGGTACTCCGTCGTGCGGCCCGCGACGATCTTGCGCCAAGCCGAGAGGTCGACGGCTCCCGTGAGCGGGAACCGCACGGAGTACTCGAGGAGCGCGACGACCGGGACGAGCATCGCGACCGTCCCGACGCTGAGGACGGTGCGGCGCATCACGGCCTGACGTCGCCTGGCACGGCCAGCGTGCGAGGTGCCACCCGTGAGCGTGGGGGCGGTCATCGGGCGTCCTTCGTCCAGCGGGCGGCTCGGCGCAGCAGGAGGGCGTGCCCGCCCATGACCAGGGCGACGACCACGACCATGCCGAGCGCGAGCACCTGCGCGTAGGAGTCCATGCCGGTGTTGTTCTCGTTGCGGATCGCCGACTCGATCGCCATCGGCACGAGGACCGTCTGCTGCGAGATCAGGGCGGCCGCGGTCGCGAACGCGGAGAACGCGTTCGCGAACAGCAGCAGGAAGGCCCCGAGTACCTGGGGCAGGAGGATCGGCCCGGCGACACGACGCCAGAACTGCGCGGTGGTCCCACCCATGACGGCCGTCGCCTCGCGCCACTGCGGGCGCAGCCGGTCGAGCGCCGGCAGGAAGACGATGATCATGAGCGGCACCTGGAAGTAGGCGTACACGACGACGAGGCCTGTCATGCTCGACAGCAGGTCGGGCGGGACCTGTAGTCCGAGCTGCTCGTACACGAGCCGCGTCACCATGCCGTTGGTGCCGAGCGTCGCGATGAACGCGAACGCGAGCATCACCCCGCCGAACTGCGCGAGGACCGAGGAGAAGCCCGTGAGCACCTTCCGCGGGACGCTCGTGACCGGCGCCGTGGAGAGCGCGTAGGCGAGCGCCCCGCCGACGACGGTACCGATCGCCGCCGTGACGGCGGACAGCCACGTGGACGTCCAGAACACCTGCGCGGTGCGGGCCGTCGCAGCGTCCCGCAGCCCGTCGAGCGTGAGCGCGCCGTCGGCTCCTCGGAAGGCGCCGTCCACCACGATGAGCGTCGGCAGCAGCAGGAACACGGCCGTGTACCCGAAGAAAGGCGCGAGGCCCGCTCCCGCTCGCAGCCGGGCGACGGCCCGGCTGCGAGCGGAAGCTGCGGGGCGCGCGGTGTCCGCGCGCCCGACGGGCACGGTGGCAGTCACCATCAGGAGACCGTGGATTCCCAGCTCTGCGCGAGGACGGCGTTGGCCTTCTCGGCCTGCTCGATCGTCGGCGTCTGCGGAGTCCCGGACACCTCGGGGAGCGAGCCGGCCGCGGCTGCGTCGAGAGTTCCGTCAGCCTGGAGCGCGTCGAACAGCACGGGGCGGGCGCCCCCGGCGAGCCACAGGTTCTGGGCCTCAGCCGAGAACAGGTACTCCTGCCACAGGCGTGCGGCCGCCGGGTGCGGCGCGTCCTTGTTGATGGCCTGGTTGTAGAACGAGGCGATCTCGCCGCCCTCGGGGACGAACACCTTCCACTCGACGCCCTTCTCTGCGAGGCGCGCCTGCGTCGAGAGCTGGTTGTAGGACCAGTCCATGACGACGCCGTGCTCGCCTGCGTCGACCGTGCCGGCCGTCACGTCCTTGACGTTGAGCGTGCCCGCCTCGGCGAGGCTCGCGAAGAAGTCGAGCCCTGGCTGCAGGTCGTCGAACGTGCCGCCCTTGGCAGCGTTGGCCATGAGGAAGCCGTTGAACGCGGCTCCGGCCTCTGCCGGCTTGCCGTTGAGCGCGACCGCTCCGCGGAACTTCTCGTCGGTCAGCTGGTCGAGCGAGGTGATCTCGCCGTACTTCGTCGCGTTGTAGCCGACGCTCATGATGCCCGTGTAGTCGTTGACCCACAGACCGGAGGATTCCTTGTTCTCGGCGGGGATCTTGTCCCACGCCTCGACCTTGTACGGCGCGAAGTAGGCGGTGGACTCGAGCGCGACGTTCGTCCCCAGGTCGAAGACGTCAGGCGCCTGGGCGGTGCCCTTGTTCGCCTCGGCAGCGGCGATCTCCTCCTTCGAGGAGGCGTCCGGGAGGATCGAGTTGACCGTGATCCCGTACTTCTTCTGGAAGCCGGCCTTGACGGCGCCGTAGTTGGCCCAGTCGTCCGGGAGAGCGATCACGTTGATCTGGCCCTCGGCCTTCGCTGCCGCGACGAGTGCGTCGAGGCCGCCGAGGTCGGCGGCGGTCTGGGCGGTTGCGGCCTTCGAGGCGTCGCCTGACGCGGACGTGGCAGGGCTGTCTGCAGCGGCGCCGGTGCCGCACGCGGCGAGGGCGAGAGTCATCGTGGCGGCGAGAGCGGTGGCCGTCCAGCGGCTGTGCACTGACATGGGATCGTCGTCCTTCAAGGCTCGGGAGGGGTCCGTCCGGACCGTCACCGAGACCTTGACCTGGGCAGATGTCTGCACATCGTCTGCGGGGCGTCCCCCGGATGAACCGGTCGGGACATCCTGGCTCCGCTCAGGCAGGCCCGTCCCAGACGACCCCGTCGCGGTCGAGCCGCGCCTTCTGCAGGGCGTGTGCCCGCCCTCTCACGGACCTCCCCCGGCCGTGCCCTAGCCTGGACGAGTGAGCACGACCGCACTGGGATCGCACCACCTCGCAACGCTCCTGCGCGAACGGATCGTCGCAGTGTCCGACGACCTGCTCGAGGCATGACGACCGCTGACGCCGACACTCCTGACGAGCTGCTCGAAGGGCGTGAGCGGGTCGAGCTCGTGCTCCTGCCGCTGAGCAGCCGCCCCGAGGGTGCCCGCCCGGTCGCGAGGCACGTCGTGGAAGAGCTGCTCCGCTCCCGCGGGGTGCTGGGCGCGACGCTCGACGGCGTCACACTCGGGGTACGGGCTGCGATGTTCGCCCGCATCATCATCGACGACGAAGGCCGCGTCCTCCACGCTGTCGACGGCGAGGTACGCCCCGGGATAGACGTGCTGGACCTCGCGACAGCCCTCGCTCATCACGCGGGCGACAGCGTCCTGCTCGAGGACGGCACCCTGGCCCTCCCCGACGGGACCTTCGGCGACTGGACGGACGCACCGTGGGCACACTTCGACGCGTGCACGGTGATCGGCTGGCGCACCGCACCCGGCAACGAGCTTGTGAAGCGCGACCTCGCGAAGGCGGCCGGCACGTCGTTGCTCACCCTCGCCTCCGGATCGTGGACTCTCCTCGCTGCACCAGCAGGGACCTTCGCCCACCACCGGTTCGGTGACGTGTTGGTCCTGCCCGCCCTCGCGCGCGAGGTCCTCGATCTCGACGCCGTCACCTTCCTGCCGCATGAGCGTCCGCTCGTCGCCATGACGCGCGCCGGAGAGACGCGAGCGTTCCTCTACGTCACGTCTGGCCTGAGGGCGGGAGGAGTCGTCGCTCGCTGGTTCCCTGCCGCTGTCCCCGTGCCCCATCCGTGCGACGACACCAGCGACGTGGCGACGCTCACCCGACTGCTCGCAGAGCCGCAGCTCGTAATCGAGGGCGACCGCCGTGGGATCGACGCCGAGACGGTCGAGACGCTGTCCACGATGTCTGCGGCTGACGTGGCTGGTGGCGAGATTCTCGCCCGCTTGTCGGGGCTCGTCGGCTTCCCGGAGCTCGCTGCTTCGCTCGTCGAGAACGCTCAGCCGGACACGTGGCCGCACCCCTGGCCCGAGGGCGGCTCCCGGGTGTCACCGCGATGGAAGTGGCGCGCCGCGTTCGCGGCGTCGGTGCGGCAGGACGAGGAGAGGTGGTTCGAGGGCGAGGGCTGGCTACCACGGACGCGCAGGTTCCTGCGGGACCATCCTGGAGTACTGGCGGCCGCTGCGGTTTTCTACTATCTCTTCGCGGCGGCCCTCCTCGTGCCCGCGTTCCTCGACCTCGCGGGTGTGCTGACGACAGGAGAGGTGCCGTTCCTCCTCGTCTGCGGCGTGATCGTCCTGGCGAGCGCCGAGTGCGTCCGGAGGATGGCCGTCCGCCGGTTCCGCGAGCGCGCACGCCTCCCAGGTCGCGGTGACGCTCGCGACTAGGACCGACGTCGGCAGGCAGGATCACTGATCGCCGTCCCACACGACGCTCCCGTCCGAGTCGAGACGTGCACCTTCTGCAGGGGCGTGGTGGACGAGGCGGCCGTCGTGCATGAGGTGACGCACCTCTGCCGAGCGGGCGAGCACCGCGACGTCCGAGATGACGCGGCGGTGGCAGCGCCACCAGACCGACTCGCTGCACATGATCACGACCGTGCGCTCGGCCGCGTCGTCGAGCAGCTCCGTGAGCGCCTCACCGAACTCGGGAGTGCGCGTCCAGGCGGAGTAGGCGCGGAACGCCTCGACGCGCCACCAAGTGTCGCGCGGCTCCTCCCCCGGCGGGATGCGGCGGCGGCCGCCGAGGCGCTCGTCCCACCGGTACGACACCCCTTCGTCGGGGAGCCACGAGGGCAGCACGTCCCGCGCGACGTCGAGGTTGCGTCGCGAACCCGGTAAGCGCCGGACATCGACGAGCCCGGCCACACCGGCCGCACGAAGCAGCTCGCCGAGCCCCGCCCGGTCGAGCGTGCCGTGGCCGACCGTCAAGAGCTGGACCATGCGTCCTTGCTAGCACCGTCCGGCAGGCCCCGCGACCTGGTGGTCTGCTCAGGCATGATGGTGCTTCCGTCCCGACCCCGGAGGACAGATGCGCACTCACGCCACCACCCGTTCCCCGTCCGACGACGACGCCCGGATCCCCGATCACTCGACGATCGAGCTGCGCGTGCGGCCACGTCCTGACGGCCCGGTGCGCATCGACGAGGTCGTCGACGTCCTGCGCGGGGGACGTGTCGTCGCGGCCGTCGTCGACGGCTCCGCCAGCGGTGACGGCTGCGTGGTCGCGGTGCTCGCGGCCGGGGAGGACGAACGGGTCCTGATCAGCTCGGCTGGGGACCTGCAGCCTGGCCCGGCGTTCGAGGACGTCGCGCGCCAGCTGGCCGAGGCGACCGGGGCCGACATCCTGGTCGACTGGGTCGCCGTCGTCACCCCGGATGGGTCCCACCGCATGGTCGACGACCTACCGATCCTGCCCGAGGTCGAACGCACTCTCGTCGCATGGCGCGCGACGACCGCCTCCCCGATGGTCGTGCGAGCCCTCGCACTGATGGCTGGTGTCCCGGTCGTGCACGCGACCGTCGACGGGTGGACCGTCGTCGCGCTCCCCGACGACGCCCCTGTGCTGTCGCTCAGGGACCTTCCCGTGGGCGGCGGTGACCTCCCGGTGGTCGAGCTGGCCCGCCACGGCGGCGCGCGCCAGGTCCGGTGGTGTGACCGCCGGCGCCTCGCCCCGGTCACCGGCCAGGTGGGCGTGGGCCCGCGCACGACGTCGGTTCTCGACGATCCCGCGGGCACGCCCGCGTCGCGTCTCGCCGCCGAGCTGGGCAGCACCGGGTACCGGGACGTCCCCGAGACGGGACGCGTCGATGCTGCCAGCCGCGCGGCGCTCGAGAGCCTGCCGCTCGTCCCCGAGACTCTCCTCGCCGACGGCGCTGCTGCCCTCGGCATGCCAGCAGGGCTCGCCGAGCTGGTCGAGGACGTGGACCAGGAGCCGTCTGCGGCGCCGCGCCGCTGGCTCACCGCGCCGGGCGCGGAGCAGGTCGAGCCTGAGAGCAGCACGGGCGGTGCGATCTCGCGCGGCATTTACGCGATCCTGACCGAGGAACCGCAGGGCGACGGCAGGTACGCGCGCTACCGGAGGTGGCTGTGGCACCGTCCGGGTGTGCTCGTCGCCGTTTCCGCGGCGGAGGCTGCGGTCGGCGCCGCGCTGTGCGTCGCGGCAGCGTCCGGCGTCTCGATCGGCGGCGTCGTGTGGCCGCTATGGGCGGCCGGCGCGCTCGTGCTGCTCGACGCCGTCCCCGACCTCGCCAACGGCGTCCTCCTGCTGCGTCTGCGGGCGAAGGCGCGTCCGGGCCCGGCGGCCTGACCCGCGACCCGTGAGCGCGAGGGTGCTCATGCCTGAGACGATGGAGCCACGATGAGCACCCACACTGCGAGCCTGACCGCTGCCCTCCCCGCCACGACCGACGCCGACGCCCTGTTCGAGGCGTTCGAGGAGTGGACCGCCGGACGAGGGCTCGCGCTGTACCCGGCGCAGTCCGAGGCGCTCATGGAGCTCGTGTCGGGCTCGCACGTGATCCTGTCCACGCCGACCGGGTCGGGCAAGTCGCTCGTCGCGACGGGCGCGCACTTCGCCGCGCTCGCGGCGTTCCGGGCAGCCACGGGCGGGCGGACGTACTACACGGCTCCGCTCAAGGCGCTCGTGAGCGAGAAGTTCTTCGCGCTCGTCGACGTGTTCGGCTCCGAGAACGTCGGCATGATGACGGGCGACTCCGCGGTCAACCCGGAGGCGCCGATCATCTGCTGCACGGCGGAGATCCTCGCGAACATCGCGCTGCGCGACGGCGGCACGCGCACGGGGCAGGACGCGATCTCGCAGGTCGTCATGGACGAGTTCCACTTCTACGCCGACCCGCAGCGCGGCTGGGCATGGCAGGTGCCGCTCCTCGAGCTGCCCGACACCCAGTTCCTGCTGATGAGCGCGACGCTCGGCGACACGTCGTTCTTCGTCGAGGACATCGAGAGGCGCACGCGTCGTCCGGTCGCGCTCGTCACGGGTGCCGAGCGTCCCGTGCCGCTCAGCTTCGAGTACGTCGTCGAGCCGCTCGGCGACGTCATCGAGGAGCTCGTGCAGACGCACCGCGCGCCCGTCTACATCGTGCACTTCACGCAGAAGGACGCCGTCGACCGCGCGCAGGCCCTGCTCTCCATGAACGTCGCGACGCGCGCGGAGCGCGACGCGATCGCCACGGAGCTCGGAGACTTCCGGTTCTCGTCGGGCTTCGGCCGGGTGCTCAGCAAGTTCTTGCGGGCGGGCATCGGTGTGCACCACGCGGGGATGCTGCCGAAGTACCGCCGTGTCGTCGAGCGCCTCACGCAGCAGGGCCTGCTCAAGGTCGTGTGCGGGACGGACACGCTCGGCGTCGGCATCAACGTGCCGATCCGCACGGTCCTGTTCACGAGCCTCGTCAAGTACGACGGCGAGCGCATGCGCCACCTCACGGCGCGCGAGTTCCACCAGATCGCCGGGCGCGCCGGGCGCGCAGGCTTCGACACGGTCGGCGACGTGCTGGTCATGGCGCCCGAGCACGTCATCGAGAACCGCAAGCTGCTCGCCAAGGCCGGCGACGACCCGAAGAAGCTCAAGAAGATTGTCCGCAAGAAGGCCCCGGAAGGGTCGGTCAACTGGACCGACAAGACGTTCGAGCGCTTGCGCGACGCCGATCCGGAGCCGCTCACGAGCCACTTCACCGTCAACCACGCGATGGTCCTCAACGTGCTGGCCCGCGCCGAGCGGGACGACGACGGGACCGCCGCGATCACGGCGATGCGCCACCTGCTCACCGCCAACCACGACGCGGACGCGGCGAAGGCGCGGCACGTGCGCCAGGTGTTCCGCATCTACCGGTCGCTGCGGCAGGCGGGCATCGTCGAGAAGTCCCGCGTGACGGGGCCAGACGGCGTGACGCGCCCGACCGTGCGCCTCACGGTCGACCTGCCGCGGGACTTCGCGCTCAACCAGCCGCTGTCCCCCTTCGCGCTCGCGGCGCAAGAGCTGCTCGACGTCGATTCGCCGACGCACGCGCTCGACGTCGTCTCGATCGTCGAGGCGACGCTCTCGGACCCGCGGCAGGTGCTGTACGCACAGGAGCGGGCGGCCCGGGGCGAGGCGATCGGCGCGCTCAAGGCCGAGGGCTACGAGTACGAGGAGCGGATGGCGCTGCTCGAGGAGGTCTCGTGGCCCAGGCCGCTCGAGGACCTGCTCGTCCCCGCGTTCGCGTCGTACAAGAAGGGCAACCCGTGGGTCGCGGACCAGGAGCTGAGCCCGAAGTCGGTCGTGCGGGACATGATCGAGCGGGCGCAGACGTTCTCGGAGTTCGTGTCGCGCTACCAGCTGGACCGCACCGAGGGCGTGCTGCTGCGCTACCTCGCTGACGCGTACCGCACGCTGCGGCAGACGGTCGCGGCCGAGCACCGCACCGAGGAGGTCGAGGAGCTCGTCGAGTGGCTCGGCGAGGTCGTGCACGGCACGGACTCGAGCCTGCTCGACGAGTGGGAGCGGCTCGCCAACCCGGTCGACGACGACGCGGACACGCTCACGGGCGACGGCCCCCTCTCGGGCACCGGCGCGGAGGCACCCGCGCGTCCCGTCACGGGCAACGTCCGCTCGTTCCGCGTGCTCGTCCGCAACGCCATGTTCCGCCGCGTCGAGCTCGCGTCGCGCGAGGCGTACTCGGCGCTCGGCGCGCTCGACGCCGCGGACGGCTGGGACGCCGACGCGTGGGCGGACGCACTCGACCCGATGTTCGAGGAGTACGGCGACGACGCGATCGGCATCACCGGCGCGGCACGGTCGCCGAAGCTCGTGGAGATCACCGAGCAGGTCGACGGCGACCCGCGCCGCTGGGCCGTGCGCCAGGTCCTCGACGACCCGGACGGTGACCGGGCGTGGCACGTCCGCGCCGTGGTCGACCTCGACGCGTCGGACGAGGCGGGCGAGGTCGTGCTCCAGGTGACGGAGGTCGGGACGCTCTGACGTGCGTCCCTGCGGCGGCACCGGCCGCCGCAGGGAGTCCCGTCAGGCTGAGTGCGCGGGCGCGACGTCGATCACCCAGGTGACGCCGAACGGGTCGACGAGCATGCCGAAGCCTGGGCTCCACGCGGATGCTGCAAGCGGCTCGACGACGCTCCCGCCCTTGGCGAGCCCCTCGAACAGGCGCTGCACCTCGGCGAGCTCGGAGCCGCGCACGGACACGAAGAACGGCTGCTCGGTGAGCGTCGCGCCGTTCTCGCGGCGTGTCGTTCCCGCGGTGATCGGTGCGCCGTCGCCCGTGCCGGGCACGTCGTAGGCCATGACGCGGAAGCCGTCGGCCGTGTCGACCTGTCCGAAGACGACGAGCCCTGCGCCGGGTGCGTCGGCCGGCATGCCGACCTCGGCGTAGGTGGTGAGAGTCAGAGCGCCGCCGAACACCTCCTGGTAGCGCTCGAGGGCGGCGCGGGCGGTTCCGCGGAAGTTCAGGTGGGGGGTCGTCGAGATGCTCATGGCTGCTCCTTCGGTGCGTGGATGCTGACGAGACCACTCTCGAGGGCGACGCGGACAGGTTCTGTCCTCGATCGCGGCTAGGTTGAGCGCATGACGACCTCGTCGAGCACGGCGCGGCTGCTCGGGCTCCTCTCGCTCCTGCAGGCTGGCCGCCCTTGGTCCGGTCCCGAGCTCGCGCGCCGGCTGGCGGTCAGCCACCGGACCGTCCGCCGCGACGTCGACCGGCTCCGCGAGCTGGGGTACGCGATCGACGCGACGCCCGGCCCTGACGGCGGATACCGTCTCGAGCACGGCCGCGAGCTGCCGCCCCTCCTGTTCGACGACGACCAGGCTCTCGCCCTCACGCTCGCCCTCCAGTCCGCGACCGCGACCGATGCCGGGATCGAGGAGGCCGCGGTGCGCGCCCTCACGACGCTCAAGCAGGTGATGCCGGCACGCCTGCGCCGACGCCTCGAGGCTCTCGAGTTCACGGTCGCCCTCCCGGCGTCGGATGCCGTGGTGCCGCACGAGACGCTCGTCGAGATCTCGGCCTCGGTCCGGGCACGGGAGGTCCTGCGCTTCGCCTACGGGCGGACCACCGCACCCGCCGGCGAGAGCCTCCCGGCCTCGCCTCGGCGCGTCGAACCGCACCGTCTCGTCGCCGCCCGCGGGCGCTGGTACCTGCTCGCCTGGGACCTCGACCGTGACGACTGGCGCCTGTTCCGGGTCGATCGCATGACCCTCCGCACGCCCCGCGGGGCCCGCTTCACGCCGCGCGCCCTGCCGAACCCCGACGTCGCGGCGTACGTCGCCGCACGGTTCAAGGGCGCGGCGGCCGCGGACCGCTGGCCGTGCGAGGGCACGGCAGTCCTGCACCGCCCCGCCGGGGAGGTCGCGCCCTTCGTGCCCGACGGCGTCGTCATCCCGGTCGACGCCGACCGGTGCGAGGTCACGTGCGGGTCGTGGTCGTGGACCGGGCTCGCGGCGTCGCTCGCCCGCTTCGAGGCGGACGTCGACGTCGTCGGGCCCGACGAGCTGCGCGCTGCCTTCGCAGGCCTCGCCGAGCGCGCAGCCCGCGCCGCGTCACGCTAGGCCGTCGGGCCGGAGCCGTCGTCCCACGGGCCCTGCGGCCCGGCAGGGTCGTCGCGGTGCCGTGTGGCGACCCACGCGTCGGTCGACTCGCCGCGGTGGTCGAGCCACGCGTGCATCGTGCCGCCGAACGTGAACCCGCTCTTCCAGGCGACTCGGCGCGAGCCGACGTTGCCGACGTTCGCGTACCAGACGACCACCCGCAGGCCGAGCGTGTCGAAGGCGTAGCGCAGCAGCAGGTCGACGGCGATCGTCATGACCCCGCGCCCGCGGATGTCGGGGTGCGCGCCGAACGCGATCTCGCCGCGTCCTGGGCCGGCGTCACGCACGGAGACCGTGCCCGCGAAGCGGCGCACGCCGTCGGGGTGCGTCGACTCGATCGCGAACGCGTGCTCGGTGCCGGCCTCCCAGCCGCCCGGGACGACCTCGCGGATCCAGCCGCGCGCCATCTCGAGGTCGTACGGGTGCGGCACGGTCGTCCACCGGACGGAGACTGGGTCGGTGCACTGGACGACGACGTCAGGCGCGTCCTGTTCGCTGTGCGCGCGAAGCGTCACGTCACCCTCGGTCAGGGTCGGGACGTCGTCGGGGAAGCGGGGGGTTCCAGGGAGCGGCATCTCGCCATGAAACCACGTCAGACCGTGGCGCCCCGAACGGATATCGTCGCTCGCATGGCGAAGAAGTCGGCCGCGGCGCGCGGCGGGACCCCAGCGGTCGCGGCCCTCGAGGCCGCGGGCGTGGCCCACACCGTGCACGCGTACGAGCACGACCCGCGCAGCGATCTCGGCTATGGCCTCGAGGCCGCGCACGCGATCGGCGTCGACCCGGCGAGGGTGTTCAAGACGCTCCTCGCGGTGGCCGACGGCGCCCTGGTCGTCGGTGTCGTCCCCGTCTCGGGGCAGCTCAACCTCAAGGCGCTCGCGCACGCGGTCGGTGCGAAGAAGGCGGTCATGGCCGAGCCTGCCGCTGCGGAGCGCGCGACGGGCTACGTCGTCGGCGGGATCTCGCCGCTCGGCCAGCGCCAGCGGCTGCGCACGGTCGTCGACGACAGCGCCCTCGAGCACGAGACGGTGCTCGTCTCGGGCGGGCGGCGCGGCCTCGACCTCAGCCTCGCGCCCGGTGACCTCGTCGCGCTGACGGGCGCGGTCGTCGCGCCTATCGGTCAGGGGGCACGCCGCTAGGCACTCGTGCGCCCCGGTTCAGAACCCTGCGCGGCCGGTCGGCACGATGTCCTTGCCGAGCGGGACGAGCGACACCGGGATGAGCTTGAAGCACGCGATGCCCATCGGGATGCCGATGATCGTCACGCACAGAGCGATGCCGGTGACGAGGTGCTCGAGCGCGAGCCACCAGCCGGCGACGAGCACCCAGATCACGTTCCCGATCGTCGCGCCCACCCGCATGCCGGGCTTGGGCACGACGGTCCGACCGAACGGCCACAAGACGTAGCTCGCGATGCGGAACGAGGCGATGCCGAACGGGATGGTGACGATCAGCAGGCAGCAGATCACCCCGGCGACGAGGTAGCCGACCGCGAGCCAGAACCCGGCGAAGACGAGCCAGACGACGTTGAGGATCGTGCGCACGAGTGTCCTCTCGAGGGGGTGGACGTGGGTCAGGAGGTGCGGCGGGCGACGAGGTAGCCGCCGTCGTCGAACACCGTCTCGTAGGTGTGTCCTGGGTACAACAGCTCGGCGTACTCGGCCGCGTCGGTCGGACCGTCCGGTCCCCAGCCGTGGTCGGTGCGGATCGCGACGTAGTCGGTCGCCGGGTTCCCGTCGTTGCCGACCCAGTAGGCGCGGTGCTCCGTCGCGAGCCGGACGATCAGCCCGAGGTCCGTCGTCACGGACGAGCCTGCCGGGATCGTCGCCAGCGCCGCAGCCCCGGCCGAGGCGTGCTCAGGGACCTCGTACGTGCTGGGGCGCGCGAGATTGCCGAGCGGGAACGACGGCAGCAGCGCGGCGCTCACGAGCACCATCACGACCGGTGCCGCGCGCCCATACCCGCGCAGCGCGCGCGAGCCTGACCCGACGAGCCGCTCGCAGCCGTCGATCGCCGCGACGAACACGATCGGCATGAGGATGAGCGAGTAGTGCCAGGTCGGCCCCCAGTAGAACTCGGTCGACCCGGCGTACCGCCACACGATCGTGGGCACGATCATCAGCAGGAGCGGCGAGCGCAGTGCCACGAGCCCCGAGATCGCGACGATGAGCAGGAGCGTGGTGATCTTCTGGCCGGGGACGAAGAAGTGGGTGACGATCCGCCACAGGCCCGCGAGGAGCGAGCCCGCAGATGTAGCGGTGTCACCGCCGTCCTCGCTGAGCTTGCCCCAGTAGTCGTACTGGTGACGCGGGTTGAACAGCGGGATGACCACCCCGAGGACGAGGGCCATGCCCCCGAGCCCGATCGCGACCATCTGCCACGCGCGGCGGCGTTCCCCCCAGAGCCACAGCACCGCCCCGAAGCCGGCCACGGTCAGGCCCATGTCCTCCTTGACGAGCAGCAGGAGGGCTATCCAGACGCACGCGGGCGTCCACCGCTTCTCGAGCGCGGCCTTGAGGCCGAAGGCGAGGATCGGAGCGGCGAACGCGTACTCGTGGAACTGCACGTCGATCGCCGACTGCACGCCCCACGACGAGGCGTAGGCGGCACCGACGAGCAGGCCGGGCACAGCGCCGAGCCGACGGCGCGCGAGGACGGTCAGCGGCACGACCGAGATCGCGACGAGCACGCACTGCGCGACGAGCAGCGTCACGGGCGACGGGAACACGCGGTAGAACGGAGCGACAAGCGCGATGATCGGCGAGAAGTGGTCACCGAGCTGGTTGAACTCGTGCCCCTTGATGTCGACGATCGGCCAGCCAGGCCCGGCCCACCCGCGGATGCCCTGCTCGAAGATCGCGTTGTCCCAGCTCGGTGTGTCCCAGCGGTTCCACCGCGCGAGGCTGAGCGTCAGGTAGGCGCCGAACGCGACGGCCGCGAGCGCGGCGGCAGGCCACGCCGAGGTGGGACCCGGAGTCGGGGCGGCGCCGCGTTCACGGGTCTGGGCGCCGGCTGCCGTCTGCGTCATGGGCCCCATCATGGTGCATGGACCCGCGCGACTACCATGGACCGTCATGAGCACCGAAGCGATCTCCGCCGCGATCGCGCAGGTCACGGAGCGGATCTTGTCCGCGTGCGCGACCGCCGGACGCGACCCGGGGGACGTCGCGCTCGTCGTCGCGACGAAGACGGTGACGACGGAGCGGACGGTCGAGGCTGTCCGGGCCGGCGCTGTCCTCCTCGGGGAGAGCCGCGTCCAGGACATCGCTGCGAAAGCCCCGACGCTCGCCGCTCTCGACGAGCGACCCCGCGTGCACATGATCGGCCGGCTGCAGTCGAACAAGATCAACGCCCTGCTGCGGGCGGGCGACGTCGTCACGTGCGTCGAGACGGTCGACTCCCTGTCCCTCGCGCAGGCTCTCGGGTCCCGGGCCGCGGCCGCGGACCGCACCCTCGACGTGCTCGTGCAGGTCAACGTGACGGGCGAGGAGACCAAGGCGGGCGCGACGCCCGACGACGCGGTCGCGCTCGCGACGGCCGTCGCCGTCGTGCCGGGCCTGCGTCTGCGCGGCCTCATGACGATCGGTGCGAACTCCCGCGACGCGGCGCTCGTCCGAGCTGGCTACGCCCGCCTGCGCGAGCTGCGCGACGCCGTGCTCGCGTCCGGTGCGCCCGGCACCGAGGAGGCGACCGAGCTGAGCATGGGCATGAGCGCCGACCTCGAGCTCGCGATAGCCGAGGGCGCCACGATCGTGCGCGTCGGCACGGCGATCCTCGGCGCCCGCCCGGTCGCGGGCTGACGGCTAGGCCGGCCAGGTCGGTGCGGGTACGCGCGCAGCTCGTCGCGTCAAGCGACCTTGACACACGCGGGCCTGTCAAGCATGCTTGACGTATCAAGCGTCCTTGACACCGGAGGTCCCGATGAACCGCTCACAGCTCACCCTCACCACCGTTCCCCTGCTCCTCATCGCAGCGGTGGGCCTCGTCCGGCAGGCCGAGGCCGGCACCCTCCTGTCCGCACCGACCGTCACGGGCATCGTCACTGGGGTCGTCGTCGGCATCGTCGCGCTCCTCGCCGGACGCCACCCGGGCGTACGCGCTCGCCTCGGCCTCGAGGCCGGGCGCACCGAGGACGCGTGATGCGCAACGACGTCCGTGCGCTCCGCGAGGCCGAAGGCCTCTCGCAGGCAGCGCTCGGCGCCGAGCTCGGCGTCTCCCGCCAGACCGTCAACTCGATCGAGACCGGGAAGTACGACCCCTCGCTCCCCCTCGCCTTCGCCATCGCCCGCCGCTTCGGCACCACCATCGAGGAGATCTTCCATGTCGACTGACAAGCGCAAGCTCGTGATGAAGTCGAGCGCCGGCCTGCTTTCCGGGGCCGCCATCCTCGTCCCGCTCGTGCTCCTCCTGAACCGCTACGGCCCCGGAGACATGGGCCGAGGTGCCGCCGTCGGCGGTGGCATCGCGCTCGCCGGCTTCGCCGTCGCCGCGTGGCGCGCCATGCGCCGACCTGAGTCGACGACGTCGCTCGACCGAGCGTTCACGCGCACCGGCGACGAGCGCGACGACGCCGTCCTCACGGCCGCGCTCGCGGTCGTCGGCATCGTCTCGCTACCGGCCTCGGCGATCGCGACGGCCGCCGTGGCAGTCGGGGCGCCCGCCCTCCCGACGCTCACGATCCTGCTCTACACGCTCCTCGCCGTCGCGACCGACGCGTCCGTCGCCCCGGCCGGCCGGCCCTGACCCAGGCATGCGAGAGAGGGGCACGCGCCGCGGCGCGTGCCCCTCTCTCGTTCTCGGCCGGAGCGCGTCACGGGACGCGCGCAGTCCACTCCTGGGTCCCGAACTTCGTCTCGACGAGCTCCTCCGCGCGGGCACGCTCGGCGTCCGTGACCCCGCCCTCGACCGCGTCGTAGCGCGACCGGAAGTGCGCCTTGAAGGCCTCGATGACGTCAGCGCGGGACATCCCCGACTGCGAGCGCAGCGGGTCGACGCGCTTGTTCGCGCTCTTCGTACCCTTGTCGCTCATCTTCTCGCGACCGATGCGCAGCACCTCGAGCATCTTGTCCGCGTCGATGTCGTAGGCCATCGTCACGTGGTGCAGCACGGAGCCGCCCACCAGGCGCTTCTGCGCCGCGCCCGCGATCTTCCCTGCGGGCGACGCGATGTCGTTGAGCGGCTGGTAGGTCGCCTTGATACCGAGCTCGCCGAGAGCACCGAGGACCCAGTCGTCGAGGAACGCGTAGGACTGCTCGAAGCTCAGCCCCTCGACGAGCGAGCCCGGGACCGTGAGCGAGTACGTGATCGTGTTGCCCGGCTCGATGAACATCGCGCCGCCACCGGAGATCCGGCGCACGACCGTGATCCCGTGCTTCTCGGCGCCCTCCGGGTCGACCTCGTTCTTGAGGGACTGGAACGACCCGATCACGACGGCGGGGGCGCCCCACTCCCAGATCCGCAGGGTCGGCCGGCGCTCGCCAGCATCGACCGACTCAGCGAGCGCCTGGTCGAGCGCCATGTGCATCGCGGGCGACTGGGCGGGCTCGTGCACGATCTCGAACGTGTGGTCGTGCCAGCCGGTCGCGTGGCCGAGCGCGCGGCGCACGGCGATCGCGACGGCCTCGGCCGTGAAGCCGATCATCGTGACGTCGTCACCGAGCGCTCCCTCGATCGCGCTCGCGAGCTGCCCGACGCCAGCGGTGGCTGGCATGCCGAGCAGCGCAGCGTCGATGTCCTCGAGAGCCGTGTCGGGCTCGAGGAAGAAGTCGCCTGAGATCGCGACGTGCGTCAGCCGCGCCGGACCTGCCTCACCCTCGTCGGTCGTCTCGACGTCGACCGCGACGAGCTTGCCACCTGGGACCTTGTATTCGCCTCTCACGGTCACCAAGCCTAAGCCCGCCCCGGCGGGGGGCCACCGTGGCGTCGGTCACGGGCTCGAGCACCTCAGCGCGGGCTCACGCCCGACTTGAGCAAGCCGAAGATCGCGGAGTCCGTGAGCGCCTCCCAGGACGCCTCGAGCAGGTTCGGACCGACGCCGACGGTCGACCACGACCGCTCGCCGTCCGTCGTCTCGATGAGGACGCGCGTGATCGCGTCGGTGCCGTGCGTCTGGTCGAGGATGCGCACCTTGAAGTCGATCAGCTCGAACTTCTCGATCTCCGGGTAGACACGGCCGAGCGCCTGACGCAGCGCCTGGTCGAGCGCGTTCACCGGGCCGTTGCCTTCGCCCGTCGAGACGATGCGCTCGCCTCCAGCACGAAGCTTCACGGTCGCCTCGGAGGCAGTCTCGGTGCCGCGGCTGCCGGTGCGCTCGACGATCGAGCGCCACGACTCGACCGTGAAGTACGCGGGACGCTCGCCGGTGACCTCCTCGCGGAGGATGAGCTCGAACGACGCGTCCGCGGCGTCGTACGTGTAGCCGTTCGCCTCGGCGTCCTTGATGCGGTTCGTCACCCGGGATAGGACGTCGCTCTGACCGGCGAGGTCGAAGCCGAGCTCGCGACCCTTGAGCTCGATCGACGCGCGACCGGCCATGTCGGAGATGAGCATCCGCATGTCGTTGCCGACGGCGCGCGGGTCGATGTGCTGATAGAGGTCCGGGTCGACCTTGATCGCGCTCGCGTGCAGGCCAGCCTTGTGAGCGAAGGCGCTCGCGCCGACGTACGGCTGGCGCGCGTAGGGCGAGATGTTGGTCAGCTCGGAGATGGCGTGCGCGATGCGGCTCGCCTCCGCGAGACCGCGCCCGGCGAGCAGGGCGCGCCCGTGCTTGAGCTCGAGGTTCGCGACGACCGTGATGAGGTCGGCGTTGCCGGTGCGCTCGCCGTAGCCGTTGACGGTGCCCTGGACGTGGCTCGCGCCGGCCTCGACCGCGGCGAGCGAGTTCGCGACGGCGCAACCCGTGTCGTTGTGGGCGTGCACCCCTAGCCGATGGTCCGGCCCGACGGCGTCACGGACGTCCGCGACGATCTCGCCGACCCAGCCGGGGAGCATCCCGCCGTTCGTGTCGCACAGCGCGACGACCTCGGCGCCCGCCTCGAAGGCGGCTGCGACAGCCGCGAGGGAGGCCGTCCGGTCGAAGCGGTAGCCGTCGAAGAAGTGCTCGGCGTCGACGAAGACCCGGCGCCCCTCGCTCGTGAGGAACCGGACCGTGTCTGCGATCATCGCGAGGTTCTCCTCGGCGGTCGTCCGCAGGGCACGCTCGACGTGGCGCACGTCAGACTTCGCGACGAGCGTGACGACGGGCGCCTGGGAGTCGAGCAGCGCGCGGACCTGGGGGTCCTCCTCGACCTTGACGCCGACCTTTCGCGTCGCGCCGAACGCGGCCAGCACAGCATTCTTGAGCTTCAGCTCGCTCGCCGCACGTGCGAAGAACTCGGTGTCCTTGGGAACCGCGCCGGGCCAGCCGCCCTCGATGAAGCCGACGCCCAGCTCGTCGAGCAGGGGCGCGATCGCGAGCTTGTCCGTCACGGACAGGTTCATGCCTTCCTGCTGCGCGCCGTCGCGCAGGGTGGTGTCGTACACGTGGAAGCTCATCGGTCGCTCTCTTCACATCGAGTCCGGCGCCGCGCGAGGCACCGACCTGCAGCGGTCCAACAAAAAGACCCCCCGGAGGACGGAGGGTCAGCGCGCTCGGCATAGGTGGTGCCGGGCGCGCTAGTCGATAATCACGGTGAGGTCGATCACACGGCCATGATGCCACACGCACCTGCCCGCTCGAGAGCACCGGTCGCATCCCGGAACGCCGTCCCGCGAGCGTCGGGCAGCATCCCGTGAGTCTCGAATCCTGAGAGCGGAGGCCGTTTTCCGGGCACACTGTCCGGTTTGCCGGTTCTCGACGCGCGCATCGAACGCATGAACAGTATCTTCGCGACGGGCAGGAGACGCACCTACCCCCCAGCACACCCGGGGCAAGCCCCGCAGAACGACAGGGAACCCATGAAGAATCTCGCAAAGCGCGCCGTCACGGTCGCAGCAGCCCTTGCTCTCTCGGTCGGCGCACTGCCCGCCACCGCCTCGGCCGCCCCCGTCAGCACGGCAGCGCCCGCGACCGCCGTTGCGACGGCCAAGGTCGCGACCGCCAAGGCTGGCACGAAGATCGCGATCAAGGCGTCCGCCAAGTCCTTCCACCACGGCCAGACCGGCCCGAAGATCACGGTCGCCGTGAAGAAGGGCAGCAAGGCTGCAAGCGGAAAGGTCACCTTCTTCGACGGCAAGAAGAAGATCAAGACGGTCAAGCTCAAGAAGGGCAAGGCCACGATCCGCCTGAAGTCGAGCCTCAAGGTCGGCAAGCACAAGATCACGGCGAAGTACGGCAAGGCGTCGAAGTCCGTCAAGATCACGGTCCACAACTCCGCGCTCAAGGTCACGAAGGCGGAGTTCACGGTCTCCAAGTCTGACCCGTACGGCTTCAACCTCGACCCGGTCGCAGCCGAGGGTCAGAAGCTCACGGGCACGGTCAAGTACAAGGGCAAGCCCGCCAAGAAGGGCTACGTCGACATCTACCGCAACGGCAAGACCAAGGGCGGGGCTTCCTCGCCCGACTACATCACGATGACGGGCGTCCAGGACGGGAAGTTCTCGTTCTCCTCGTCCTGGCTCGCCCGCGTCGCTGAGAAGCTTCCGGTGGGAACCCACAAGTTCAAGGCGTTCTACACCCCCGGCTACGCGTTCGACGACTACGTCCACTCGTCGTGGATCACCGTCACGGTGACCGCATAGCGTCCGGTCGGGGGGGCGGCTTCTCCAGAAGCAGCCCTCCGCCCCACCTGCGGCCCGCGCACGGGCCGCAGGTGGCCACCTCCGCTGAGTCTTGAACCCTGAGATCTCCTTCCTCGTCGCGCGTCGCCGCCCGAGCTGCGGGTTGTCGCCGCGCGCATCACGCTCCGCATCACTGTCTTCGCCAGTGGCAGGAGCCGCTCATGTCATATCCAGCAAGACCGCGGGGCAGGGGCCCCGCTGAACGACAGGGACAGCATGAAGACACTGACTAGGCGCGCCTTCGCGCTCGGGACCACGCTTGCGCTCACCGCGGGCGCCGCGCTCGTGGCGACCACCCCGGCGCAGGCTGCGGTCGCGCGCACCCACGCGGTGACCATCGCCAGCAACCCCGGCAAGGTCACGACCTCCTCGACGTCCGGCGGGAAGAGCTTCAAGATCACCGCCACGTTCTCCGGCACCGCTAGCGACGGCGGCTACTCGGACAAGAACGGCGACGGCGTCGGCCTCTGGTACTTGGCGAGCTACCCCGAGCTGAAGCTCGTGAGCTCACGAGTCGCCAGCCCCAACAAGCCCTACGTGGTCAACGTGGCCAAGGATTCGAACCCGGTCCCCGGCTCGAAGATCACAGCGACGATCCGCGTCTCGGCCTCGACATCCCCCGGCGTCTACTCGGTGACGTTCCCGGTCAAGCAGTTGGCCTACGTCGGAAGCCAGTACGTCGAGAGCACCAAGATGGCCACCGCGAAGTTCACGGTCTCCGCCAACAAGAAGGTCTCCGTCAGCGAGACCAGCCTCGCCTCCTCGTACTGGCGTGCGGGTCAGACCGCGAAGCTCACGCTCCGCGCGCCCGACTACCAGCGTGGCGCCAAGGCGACCCTCTACGTGAAGAAGAAGGGCAAGAAGAAGTACGTCAAGCACTCGACCAAGAAGCTTCGCGAGGACGGCTACCGCTCGTCTGCGAAGTTCAGCGTCAAGAACCTGCGCAAGGGCGACAAGCTCTACTTCAAGGTCACCAAGGCGAAGTACGCCCCGGCGTACAAGTCCACGGTCGCGAAGGTCCGCTGACCTCCGCCTCGGTACGACAGGAGCGCCCGGGCCGTCCGTGAGGACGAGCCCGGGCGCTCCTGTCGTCTGCGCGTCAGGCGAGGCGGCGCATCCACCCGCGCGTGTCGGGACGCTTGCCGTTCTGGATGTCCGTCAGCTCTTCACGCACGGACATGGTCAGCTCACCTGAGGTACCGTCGCCGACCTTGAGGTCGAAGCCCTCCCCCGCGAGCCGCCCAATCGGTGTGAGCACAGCGGCTGTCCCGCACGCGAAGAGCTCGAGGATCGATCCGTCCTCGAGGCCCTGGCGAACCTCCGCGAGGGTGATGGTGCGCTCCTGGACGTCGTAGCCACGGTCGGCCACGAGCTCGAGGATCGAGCGACGCGTGACCCCCTCGAGGATCGAGCCGGTGAGCGCTGGCGTCGACACGGTGCGGTCCGCACCCACGACGAACAGGTTCATGCCCCCGAGCTCTTCGAGCGCGGTGTTCGTTGACGCGTCGAGGAAAGCGACCTGGTCGCAGCCCTTGTCGGCGGCTTCCTGCTGCGGCAGAAGGCTCGCAGCGTAGTTGCCACCGCACTTCGCAGCACCGGTGCCGCCGGCGCCAGCGCGATGGAAGTCCTGTGCCACCCAGATCGAGACCGGGTTGACGCCCTTGGCGAAGTACGGACCGACCGGTGAGGCGATCACGAGGTACTCGACCTCGCGCGAGGCACGCACCCCGAGGAAGGTCTCGGAGGCGTACATGAACGGACGAAGGTACAGGCTCGCCTCGTCCCCCGACGGTATCCACGCAAGGTCCGCCCGCACGAGCGCCTCGAGAGACCCGAGGAAGTCCTCGGTGGAGAGCTCTGGCAGAGCTAGGCGACGAGCCGAGGCGGCGAACCGCGCGGCGTTAGCCTCGGGACGGAAGGTCCACACCGAGCCGTCTGCGTGGCGGTACGCCTTGAGCCCTTCGAAGATCTCCTGCCCGTAGTGCAGGACGGCAGCCGCGGGATCGAGCCGCAGAGGACCGTACTTCTCCACGCGGCGGTCGGCCCAGCCTCCCTCGGCCGTCCACCTGATGCGTGCCATGTGGTCCGTGAACACGGTGCCGAACTTCGGCGCCGCAAGACTCGCCTCGCGCTGCTCGGCAGGCGTGGGCGTGTCCGTGAGGCGGACGTCGAAAGCCGCCGCGGCGTCGGACAGCGATGCGGTGGTGGTGCTGGTGTTGCTCATCTTGATGGCCTTTCACCCGGCGGGCGCGCACGGCGCGCAGCCCGCCACAACGGACGTTACCCGGTGAAGACGGCCGAGGGCACTGACCCGGAAGGGTCAGTCGGCCACGCGCTGTGCGAGGTCGGTGCCGATCTCGGCCGTCGACCGTACTCGTCCGGCCCGCTCGGCGAGGTCGGCCGCGACGGCCGCCTCGACCTTCGCCGACTCGGCGTCGTAGCCCAGGTGGGCGAGCAGCATCGCGACCGACAGGACGGTGGCGGTGGGGTCCGCCTTGCCCTGTCCTGCGATGTCGGGCGCCGAGCCGTGGACCGGCTCGAACATGGACGGGGCGGTGCGGTCCGGGTTGATGTTCGCGGACGCTGCGAGCCCGATGCCGCCGGTGATGGCCGCGGCCTGGTCGGTGAGGATGTCGCCGAAGAGGTTGTCCGTGACGATCACGTCGAAGCGCGACGGGTTGGTCGTCAGGAAGATGGTGGCCGCGTCGACGTGCAGGTAGTCCGTCGTGACGTCAGGGAACTCGGCGTTGACGGCCTCGACCGTGCGGCGCCACAGGTGGCCCGCGTGCACGAGGACGTTGTGCTTGTGCACGAGCGTGAGGTGCTTGCGGGGACGCGCCTGGGCGCGGGCGAAGGCGTCGCGGACGACGCGCTCGACGCCGAACGCGGTGTTCACGGACACCTCGTTGGCGACCTCGTGCGGCGTCCCGGTGCGGATGGACCCGCCGTTGCCGACGTACGGCCCCTCGGTGCCCTCGCGGACGACCACGAAGTCGATCTCGCCAGGGTTGGCGAGCGGCGACTGCACGCCCGGGTAGAGCTTGCCAGGGCGGAGGTTGACGTAGTGGTCGAGGCTGAAGCGCAGCTTGAGGAGGAGCCCGCGCTCGAGCACGCCCGACGGCACCGTCGGGTCGCCGATGGCGCCGAGCAGGATCGCGTCGTGCGTGCGGATCGCGGCGAGGTCCTCGTCGGTGAGGGTCTCGCCGGTCGCGTGCCAGCGCTTCGCACCGAGGTTGAAGGCGGTCTGGTCGACCTTCACGTCGGACGAGGCGAGAGCGGCCTCGAGGACCTTGAGGCCCTGCTCGACGACCTCGATACCGATGCCGTCTCCAGCGACGACTGCGAGATTGATGTTGCGCGTCATGCAGGCATGCTACGCCGCCGGAGCGCAACGACGGACGGCCGTCTCATCAAAATATGAGACGGATCGTCCTGAGGTCCGGATGGTCAGGCGCTGACGGGCTCGAGCACGAACACCGGGAGCAGCCGGTCGGTCCGCGTCGCGTAGTCGGCGTAGGGAGGAGGGAACGCCTCGACCGCACGCTTCCACCACAGCTCGCGCTCCTCCCCCTCGACCTCGCGCGCGGCCATGTCCTGGCGGACAGGTCCGTCCTGCAGCCCCACCAAGGGGTGCGCGACGACGTTGTGGTACCAGACCGGGTGCTGGGGCGCGCCGCCGTACGACGCCACGACGGCGTACCCGCCGTCGTGCTCGACCCGCATGAGCGGGATCTTTCGCAGCGCACCCGACGCCGCGCCGACCGTCGTGAGGATGACGACCGGGCGCCGGTCGAGCGTCGTGCCCGACGTACCGCCGGACCTCCTAAACTCCTCGACCTGCTTGCGGGCCCGTTGAGAGGCGCCGGGCATTTAGGTTCCCTCGAGTGGCATGGATCCAGTCAACCACCGCAGCGCGCACCTGTCCGCGCAAGAACGCGACCTCTCAAGACAGAGAAGAGACATGCCCCGCCATGCTCCCCGCCATGCTCCCCGCCCGGCCCGCCGCGCAGCACGCCTCGTGGCCGCGCTCCCCTTGCTCGTGCTCCTCGGCGCGTGCGCGGACCCGTCGACACTCCCCGGCTCGGGACCGGGCTCGAGCTCGCCCGCACCGTCCGGCTCGGACCTCTCCGTCGCGGCCCGGCTCGTCGGCTCGTGGACCGTGCACGACTCAATGTCGTCGGACGGCGCCGTCCTCCAGTTCAACGGGACGTACGGGACTCTCTGGCGTGAGTGCGGCACCGCCGACTACGCGATCATCGTCAGCCCCAGCGGCACCGTCCGCGCCCGGTTGCAGGGCGGTGCTGGCGAGTGCGACCTCGACGAGGGGGTGCCCTGGCTCGCGACGGCGGCACGCCTCGTCCCCGAGGAGGACACGATGCTCGTCGAGGACGCCGCCGGCTCACGCCTCGCCACACTCCACCCCGGCGGGGAGCCGACGAAGCACGACGACATCGACCCGTCGCTCGCGGCAGATCCCGAGCTCACCGACGAGCTCGAGGCGATGCTCTCGGCCCCTGTCGTCGACCTGCCCGACGGACTCAGCCCGGCGACCGTCGAGGAGGCGACGGCAGGGCGCTGGTACCCGGACCGTTACGCGCCGTCGGCTCCGGAAGGCTCGTGGCTCGAGCTCGACGCCGACGGAACCTGGTCAGGCAGCGACGGCTGCAACGGCCAGGGCAGCGTGTGGCTGCTCGAGCCGAGCGGCTGGTTCCGCAGCGGCGCGTGGGCCCAGACCGCGATCGGGTGCCCCGGCGTCAACGTCGGGGGGACGTTGTCCGAGGGGGTCGCGCTCGCCGTCGACGAGCAGGGAGCGCTCGTCGCGCTCGACGCGACAGGGACCCCCACCGCGCGCTTCGTCCGCGACATCGCGGACGCGGTGCCCGACGCCTCGCTCGAGCTTTAGCCGCCCGGGCCGCCCGCTCCGGGAACGACGACGGCCCGTCCGCACCGAGGTGCGGACGGGCCGTAGGACGATCGATGGGTCAGCGCGCGGCCGAGCCTTCGACGTAGTCGGCGTCCTGCTGCTTCCACGCGAAGAGGGAGCGGAGCTCACGGCCGACCGTCTCGATCGGGTGCTGGGCCGCCTTCTCGCGCAGCTGCGTGAACTCGGGAGCGCCCGCGTCCTGGTCGTTGATGAAGCGCTCCGCGAAGGCACCCGACTGGATGTCTGCGAGGACGGCCTTCATGTTCTCCTTCACCTCGGGGGTGATGACTCGCGGGCCGGAGACGTAGTCGCCGTACTCCGCGGTGTCCGAGACGGACCAGCGCTGCTTGGCGATGCCGCCCTCCCACATGAGGTCGACGATGAGCTTGAGCTCGTGGAGAACCTCGAAGTAGGCGATCTGCGGCTGGTAGCCAGCCTCGGTGAGGACCTCGAACCCGTACTGGACGAGCTGCGAGGTGCCACCGCACAGGACGGCCTGCTCACCGAACAGGTCGGTCTCGGTCTCCTCGGTGAAGGTCGTCTTGATGACGCCGGCACGCGTGCCGCCGATCGCCTTCGCGTAGGAGAGCGCCGTCGCCCAGGCGTTGCCCGAGGCGTCCTTCTCGACGGCGATGATGTCCGGGATGCCGCGGCCCGCGACGTACTCGCGGCGCACCGTGTGACCGGGGGCCTTCGGCGCGACCAGGATGACGTCGACGCCCTCGGGGGTCTCGATGTAGCCGAAGCGGATGTTGAAGCCGTGCGCGAAGGCGAGCGTCTTGCCCTCGGTGAGGTGCTGCTGGATCTCGTTCGCGTAGATCGAGCGCTGGTGCTGGTCCGGAGCCAGGATCATGATGAGGTCGGCCCACGCGGCGGCGTCGGACACCGTCTTGACCTCGAAGCCGTCGTCGGACGCCTTGGCGATCGACTTCGACCCCTCCTTGAGCGCGATGACGACCTCGACGCCCGAGTCACGCAGGTTCTGCGCGTGGGCGTGACCCTGCGAGCCGTAGCCGACGATCGCGACCTTCTTGCCCTGGACGATGGACAGGTCGGCGTCGTCGTCGTAGAAAAGCTCAGCCACCGTAGTTCTCCTTGTTGTCGTGACTCGTGTTACGGGAGTTCGTGCGTCACCGTCAGGACCAGTCTTACCGGACCGTGCCCGACGGCGGGTTGATCATGCGAGGCGTGAGACGCGCTCGAGCGCCCGGTCGGTGATCGAGCGGGAGCCGCGGCCGATGCCGACGGTCCCGGACTTGACGATCTCGCGGATGCCGAACGGCTCGAGCGCCGCGAGGAGCGCGCGCAGCTTGTCGGGGTTGCCGGTCGCCTCGATCGTCACGGCGTCCGTGACGACGTCGACCACGTGCGCGCGGAACAGCTCGACGACCTGCAGGACGTGCCCGCGGCTCGACGTGTCGGCCTTGACCTTGACGAGCAGCAGCTCGCGCTGGACGGAGGCACCCGGGTCGAGCTCGACGATCTTGATGACGTTGATGAGCTTGTTGAGCTGCTTCGTCACCTGTTCGAGCGGAAGCTCGTCGACGTCGACGACGACCGTGATGCGCGAGATCTCCTCGTGCTCGGTCGGGCCGACGGCCAGGGAGTGGATGTTGAACGAGCGCCGGGCGAACAGGCCAGCGACGCGCGTGAGCACGCCGGGCTTGTTCTCGACGAGGACGGAGAGGGTGTGCCGGGTCATCGTGTGGTTCCCTTCTCAGTCTTCACGGTCCCACGCGGGCGAGATGCCGCGCGCGTACTGGATGTCGTCGTTGCTCACGCCTGCGGCGACCATCGGCCAGACCATCGCGTCGCGTGAGACGTTGAAGTCGATGACGACCGGCTGGTCGTCGATCTCCCTGGCACGCTTGATCGCGGCCTCGACCTCGGAGGCGTGCTCGACGCGGATGCCGACGCACCCGTACGCGTCCGCGAGCTTGACGAAGTCCGGCACTCGCGCCGTGCCCGACCCGGTGTGCAGGTCGGTGTTGGAGTAGCGCTTCTCGTAGAAGAGGGTCTGCCACTGGCGGACCATGCCGAGCGACGAGTTGTTGATGAGCGCGACCTTGATCGGGATCTCGTTGATCGTGCAGGTCGCGAGCTCCTGGTTGGTCATCTGGAAGCAGCCGTCGCCATCGATCGCCCACACCTCGCGGTCCGGGTCGCCGACCTTGGCGCCCATCGCGGCGGGGATCGAGAAGCCCATCGTGCCCAGGCCGCCGGAGTTGAGCCAGGCGTTGGGGCGCTCGTAGCGGATGAACTGCGCGGCCCACATCTGGTGCTGGCCCACGCCCGCGGCGTAGACAGCCTCCGGGCCGGCCATCTCGCCGAGCTTGGCGATGACGGCCTGCGGCGCCAGAGCGCCGTCGTCGGTCGGCGTGTATCCGAGCGGGTACGTCTCGCGCCAGTCGTCGAGCTGGCGCCACCAGGCCTCGAGGTCCGGCTTGCCGTGCTTCTCGTGCTCGGCGGCGAGCTCGGGGACGAGGTCCGCGATGATCTCCTTGAGGTCGCCGACGATGGGGACGTCGACGACGCGGTTCTTGCCGATCTCCGCGGGGTCGATGTCCGCGTGGATGATCTGGGCGCCGGGGGCGAAGGACGAGAGCTTACCGGTGACGCGGTCGTCGAACCGTGCACCGAGCGCGACGACGAGGTCGGCCCGCTGCAGCGCAGCGACCGCGGGCACGGTGCCGTGCATGCCCGGCATGCCGAGGTTCTGGGGGTGCGAGTCAGGGACGGCACCGCGCGCCATGAGGGTCGTCACGACAGCCGCACCCGAAAGGTCGACGAGCTTGCGCAGCTCGGCGGACGCACCGGAGCGGATCGCGCCGCCGCCGACGTACAGGACCGGCCTGCGAGCGGCCGCGAGCAGCTTCGCAGCCTCCCGGATCTGCTTCGTGTGGGGCTTGGTCACCGGGTGGTACCCCGGCAGGGAGAGCTCGGTCGGCCACTCGAACACGGTCCGGGACTGCATCGCGGACTTGGCGATGTCGACGAGGACGGGTCCGGGACGCCCGGTGCGCGCGATGTGGAACGCCTCGGCGATCGTGCGCGGGATGTCGTCGGGGTTGGTGACGAGGAAGTTGTGCTTCGAGACGGGCATCGTGATGCCGACGATGTCGGCCTCCTGGAACGCGTCCGTCCCGATGAAGCTCGCTCCGACCTGGCCCGTGATCGCGACGAGCGGCACGGAGTCCATGTTGGCGTCGGCGATCGGGGTGACGAGGTTCGTGGCGCCCGGGCCCGAGGTCGCCATGCAGACGCCCACCTTGCCCGAGGTGTACGCGTAGCCCTGGGCCGCGTGACCGCCGCCCTGCTCGTGCCGCACGAGGATGTGACGCAGCTTCGTCGAGTCCATGAGCGGGTCGTACGTCGGGAGGATCGCCCCGCCCGGGATCCCGAACACGGTGTCCGCTCCCGCGGCCTCGAGCGACCGGACGATCGCCTCGGCGCCGGTCATCTCCTCGCGCGCGGGAACGCTCGTCCTCGAGCGCTCGTGGGCGCGGGCGGCCTGCGTCGGTGAGGGCGCGGGCTTCGGGACTGCTCCCGCCGCCTGCGGCGTCGGGTGGGAACCCTGGACCATCGGTTACTCCCTGGCTGTGGTGCTGTGACTTTCGAGGACTGCCCGGGTCCCTGCCGTGTGTGGCAGGTACTCCGAGGCATAAAAAAGCCCCTCGTGCCCGGGTGGGGCCGTTCGAGGGGTGAGCGCGCGGCGGCGACCGGTGGTGTCCGGTGTCAGGCTGCGCGCCCGGGAAGTACTACGAGGATCGTCTGCACGCTCGACACACTACGCCTCCCCCTCTCTGATGTCACACACCAGGCGCGCGGGTCTCACGCCCTAAGACGTACGCATCCGCGGGAGGCGGTCGGACCTGAGCGGCAGGCACCTGCCGCGCGACCTCAGGCGAGCACCGCCCCCGTCGACGCGGACTGGACGAGCTTCGCATACCGCGCGAGGACGCCGCGCGTGAAGCGCGGGGGCAGCGGCGCCCACCCTTCCCTGCGGGCGGCAAGCTCGGCGTCGTCCACGAGCAGGTCGAGCCGCGCGTTCGCGACGTCGAGGCGGATCCTGTCGCCGTCGCGCACGAACGCGATGGGGCCGGCGTCGACGGCCTCGGGTGCGACGTGCCCGACGCACAGGCCGGTCGTCCCGCCGGAGAACCGACCGTCGGTGAGCAGCAGGACGTCCTTGCCGAGCCCGGCACCCTTGATCGCACCGGTGATCGCGAGCATCTCCCGCATGCCGGGCCCGCCCTTCGGACCTTCGTAGCGGATGACGACGACGTCGCTCGCCTGGATCGTGCCGTCCTCGAGGGCGTCGAGCGCGGCGCGCTCACGCTCGAAGACGCGCGCGGTGCCCTCGAACACGTCGGTGTCGAAGCCGGCGGACTTCACGACGGCACCGTCGGGTGCGAGCGAGCCCTCGAGGATCGTGATGCCGCCCGTGCGGTGGATCGGGTTGTCGAGCGCACGCAGGATCTTGCCGTCGGGGTCGGGCGGCGCGACGTCCGCGAGGTTCTCCGCGACGGTGCGGCCGGTGACGGTGAGGCAGTCGCCGTGGAGGAGCCCGGCGTCGAGCAGCGCCTTCATGACGACAGGCACTCCCCCGATCCGGTCGACGTCCGCCATGACGTAACGGCCGAACGGCTTGAGGTCGCCCAGGTGCGGCACCTTGGCGGCGACGCGGCGGAAGTCGTCGAGCGTCAGGTCGACCTCGGCTTCGTGGGCGATCGCAAGGAGGTGCAGGACGGCGTTGGTCGAGCCGCCGAATGCCATGACGACGGCGATGGCGTTCTCGAACGCTTCCTTCGTCATGATCTGCCGCGCGGTGATCCCCCGTCGCAGCAGCTCGACGACCGCCTCGCCCGAGCGCTGAGCGAACGAGTCACGACGCCGGTCCGCCGAGGGCGGTGCCGCTGAGCCGGGCAGCGACATGCCCATCGCCTCGGCGACGGACGCCATCGTGTTCGCCGTGTACATGCCCCCGCACGCGCCCTCCCCCGGGCAGATCGCGCGCTCGATGCGGCCCAGGTCCTCCGTGCTCATGAGGCCGCGCGCGCACGCTCCGACCGCCTCGAAGGCATCGATCAGGGTCACGTCCTTCTCGGTGCCGTCCTCGAGCTTGACCCACCCGGGAGCGATCGTGCCGGCGTAGAGGAAGACGGACGCGAGGTCGAGCCGCGCGGCGGCCATGAGCATGCCGGGCAGCGACTTGTCGCACCCCGCGAGGAGGACGGAGCCGTCGAGCCGCTCAGCCATCATCACGGTCTCGACGGAGTCCGCGATGACGTCGCGCGAGACGAGCGAGAAGTGCATGCCCTCGTGGCCCATCGAGATGCCGTCGGAGACGGAGATGGTCCCGAACTCGAGTGGGTAGCCGCCGCCCGCATGGACGCCGTTCTTCACGGCCTTCGCGAGGCGGTCGAGCGACAGGTTGCACGGCGTGATCTCGTTCCACGAGCTCGCGACGCCGATCTGCGGCTTGTCCCAGTCGTCGTCGCCCATGCCGACGGCGCGGAGCATCCCGCGCGAGGCCGTCGCCTCGATCCCGTCCGTGACCTGCCGTGACCTGGGCTTGATGTCGATCGCGTCGTCGCTCGCCATACCGCGAGTATCACCCGCATGCCCTCGCGAGGCCACAGGTGCAGCAGCCCGCGCCCTGCCCGGGGACGTCAGCGCCCGGGGACACGGACAGGCCCGGGTCCGCCGAAGCGGTCCGGGCCTGTCGAGGAGCGTGTCAGCGGCGGCGCAGCAACGACACGTCGCGCACGGCGCCACGGTCCGCGGACGTCGCCATCGCGGCGTAGGCCTGCAGGGCGGGCGACACGTAGCGGTCACGGTCCTTGGGCTGCCACGGGTTCTCGGACGCCTCCATCTTGGCGCGGCGCTCGGCGAGCACCTCGTCGGGGACGTTGAGACGGATGACGCGCGTGTCGACGTCGATCTCGATCTCGTCGTCGTCCTCGACGAGGCCGATCAGGCCGCCCGCGGCCGCCTCGGGCGAGACGTGGCCGATCGAGATACCCGACGACCCGCCCGAGAAGCGACCGTCGGTGATCAGTGCGCACACCTTGCCCAGGCCGCGGCCCTTGATGAACGACGTCGGGTAGAGCATCTCCTGCATGCCCGGGCCGCCGGCGGGGCCCTCGTAGCGCACGACGACGACGTGACCCGGCTGGACCTGCTTCGTGAGGATCTTCTCGACCGCCTCGTCCTGGGACTCGCACACGAGAGCGCGCCCGACGAAGTGGAAGACGTCCGGGTCGACGCCCGCCGTCTTGAAGACGGCGCCGTCCTCGGCGAGGTTGCCGCGCAGGACGGCGAGGCCTCCCTCGACGGTGTAGGCGTGCGCGAGGTCGCGGATGCAGCCTCCGGCCGCGTCGGTGTCGAGAGACTCCCAGCGGTTGGACGTCGAGAAGGCCTGCGTCGTGCGCACGCCGCCGGGGGCAGCGTGGAACAGCTCGACGGCCCGCTCGGTGGCCTTGCCGCCGCGGACGTCCCAGTCGTCGAGCCACTCGCGGAGCGTCGGTGTGTGCACGGACGTGACGTCGTGGTCGAGCAGGCCTGCGCGGTCGAGCTCGCCGAGGAGCGCGGGGATCCCGCCAGCACGGTGCACGTCCTCCATGTGGTACGCCGGGTGGTTCGGCGCGACCTTGGACAGGCACGGCACGCGACGCGAGATGTCCTCGATGTCGGCGAGCGTGAAGTCGACCTCCGCCTCCTGGGCAGCGGCAAGGATGTGCAGGACCGTGTTGGTCGAGCCGCCCATCGCCACGTCGAGCGCCATCGCGTTCGCGAACGCCGCCTTCGTCGCGATCGAGCGCGGCGCAGCCGAGTCGTCCTCGTCGTCGTAGTAGCGCTTCGCGAGCTCGACGATCGTGCGGCCTGCCTCGAGGAAGAGCTCCTTGCGGGCGGCGTGCGTCGCGAGCGTCGAGCCGTTGCCGGGGAGCGAGAGACCGAGGGCCTCGGTCAGGCAGTTCATCGAGTTGGCGGTGAACATGCCGGAGCACGAGCCGCACGTGGGGCAGGCGTTCTCCTCGACCTTGGCGAGCGCGTCGTCGGACACGTCGTCGTCGGCCGCGTAGTTGATCGCGTTGACCAGGTTGAGCGGGGTGCGTGCGACGCCGTCGGCCACGACAGCCTTGCCCGCCTCCATCGGCCCGCCCGACACGAAGATGACGGGGATGTTGAGGCGCAGCGCGGCGTTGAGCATGCCCGGCGTGATCTTGTCGCAGTTGGAGATGCAGACGATCGCATCGGCGCAGTGCGCGTTGACCATGTACTCGACCGAGTCGGCGATCAGGTCGCGGCTCGGGAGCGAGTAGAGCATGCCGCCGTGGCCCATCGCGATCCCGTCATCGACGGCGATCGTGTTGAACTCCTTGGCAACGCCGCCCGCCTCGACGATCGCGCTCGCGACGAGGTCACCCATGTCCTTGAGGTGGACGTGACCGGGTACGAACTGCGTGTACGAGTTGGCGATCGCGATGATCGGCTTGCCGAAGTCCTCCGAACCCATGCCGGTCGCGCGCCAGAGCGCGCGGGCGCCGGACATGTTGCGGCCGTGGGTGGAGGTCCGGGAACGCAGCGGACGGCTCATGCAGGTCAGCTCCTCGATGTTGCTCGGCACTCACGTCGACATGCCGGTCGCCCAACCCTACGGCTGACGCGCTGCGGTCGAGGTCAGCGTCCGGAGCGTGGTCCTCTCACCCCTCGTCCAGGGACCCCTGGCTCGCGCGCGGCTGCCAGGTGCACAGGCATGCCTCGTTCCCCTCGGCGTCGGCGACGACCCACCACGACGGCGCGAAGCGGTCGGTGACGAGCGTCCCGCCCTCGGCGAGCGCGGCGTCGAGCCGCGCCTGCAGCTCGTCGTGGGGCACGTACACGTCGAGGTGGATGCGGTTGCGCTGCGGCCGCGGCTCATCCATCTGCTGGAACCAGACCCCAGGGAGCGCGCCGTGCGGGTCGGCGAGGTCTTCGTCGTCGCCCTCGTAGCCCAGGACTGCGCGCCAGAACGGGGCGACGGCGCCGCTGACCATGACGTCGATCCCGATCTCGACGACGCCCGGCGCCTGGCTCGTCGCGACGCCGAGGTCCTGGGCGATCTGGGAGATGACGAGCGCGAGGTCGACGTCGGCGGAGGTGATCGCCCCGACGTCGTGCGTCGTGAGCGCGACGTCGACGTGCGTGTACCGCAACGTGACGTCGGGATGGTGCTGCTGCGCCTCGGCTGCGGCGGTGAGCCGTTCGACGAGCTGGACGCCGCGGACGAACGTGCCGGTGGTGAACCGGGCGCGGATCGCTCCTGCGACGACGCGCCAGCCGGCGTCGTAGACGGCTTCCTGGGCCCGGGCGTTGTCGAGAGGTTCCATGTCCCCAGGGTCGCACCGGCCGCGCGGTCGCGACAGCCGAACGAGGACCGCGCGAGGACAGCGCCGTGATTCGGCTGCGCGGCCGGCGTTTCGTCCCGTGAGCACCGCCGGGCTCTGCCGCACGGGGCCAGTCACGCGAAGGACGCCGCGACCGTGAGGTCGCGGCGTCCCTCGACTGCGTGTCGTTCAGGTGTGGCGTCAGAGCGCGACGTCGTCCTGCGGGCCCGGCTCCTCGTGCTCGTCGGCGAGGATGCCCATGACGACGAGGTCGGCCCACCCCTCGCCGTCGCGCACGGCCTCGCGCAGCGTGCCCTCGACCGTGAAGCCGAGCGACTCGTAGAGCATGCGTGCACGCGGGTTGATGCTCAGCACGCGCAACGAGACCCGGTGCAGGCCGAGCCCGTCCGGCGCGAACGCGAACGTCAGGACGTGCGCGATCGCCTCGCGGCCGTACCCCCTCCCCCGATAGTTGGGCAGGAGGTTGAGGCGCAGGTTGGCCGTCGAGTTCTCGGCGTCGATCTCGTCGAGGACGATCTCGCCGAACATCTCGTCGGCGACGAACAGGCCGTCGCGCTGCACGGCCGACGTGATCGCCCAGTCGTAGCGGCCTTCGAGCGTCGGCGCCTCGTCGAGCCACTGCTGGATCTCCTCGGGCGTGTACGTCCGGGTAGACCCGGTGAGACGCATCGCCTCGGGGTCTTGGACGAGCTCGCCCAGGCGTGGCGCGTCCGACGGCCGCATAGGCCGCAGACGCACCATCTCACCGAGTCTCTCGGGGCCGGCGACCATGGCTCAGCCGATCCTCTCGAGCACCAGCTCGCGGACGCGACCGGCGTCGGCCTGCCCGCGGGTCGCCTTCATGACGGCACCGATGACCGCACCGATCGGGCCGAGGTTGCCGCTCTTGATCTTCTCGACGATGTCGGGCTGCGCAGCGAGCACCTCGTCGATGACGGCGAGGAGCGGACCGTCGTCCGAGACGACCTCGAGGCCGCGGTCCGCGACGATCTGTGCGGCGCTGCCCTCGCCCGCGAGGATGCCCTCGAGCACCTGGCGCGCGATCTTGTCGTTGATCTTCCCGTCGTCGACGAGCTGCTGGAGCTCGACGATCTGCTGCGGGGTGACGGGGAGCTGTTCGAGCTCGATCTCGTCGGTCTTGGCACGTCGCGCGAGCTCGCCCATCCACCACTTGCGAGCGGCGGCGGCGCTCGTGCCGGCGGCGACCGTCGACTCGATGAGGTCGAGTGCGCCAGCGTTGACGACGTCGCGCATCTCCGGGTCGGAGTAGCCCCACTCGGCCTGCAGCCGGTTGCGGCGTGCGACGGGCATCTCCGGGAGGCTCGTACGGATCTCCTCGACCCATTCGCGGCTGGGCGCGACGGGGACGAGGTCAGGCTCGGGGAAGTACCGGTAGTCCTCGGCGTCGGACTTCACGCGGCCCGACGTCGTGATGCCGGTGTCTTCGTGCCAGTGCCGGGTCTCCTGGATGATCGTCTCGCCCGCGTCGAGCACAGCGGCCTGGCGGGAGACCTCATAACGGACGGCACGTTCGATCGACCGGAACGAGTTGACGTTCTTGGTCTCGGTACGCGTGCCGAGCGGCGACTCGGGCGTCGCGCGGAGCGAGAGGTTGACGTCGGCGCGGACGTTGCCGCGCTCCATGCGGGCCTCGGAGACGTCGAGAGCGCGGAAGATGTCGCGCAGCGTCTGGACGTAGGCGCGCGCGACCTCGGGAGCACGGTCACCTGCGCCGACGATCGGACGCGTGACGATCTCGACGAGCGGGATGCCTGCACGGTTGTAGTCGACGAGCGAGTACTCGGCTCCGTGGATCCGGCCGGTGGAGCCACCGACGTGCGTGTTCTTGCCGGCGTCCTCCTCCATGTGGGCGCGCTCGATCTCGACACGGAAGACCGAGCCGTCGTCCAGCTCGACGTCGAGATGACCGTCGAACGCGATCGGCTCGTCGTACTGGGACGTCTGGAAGTTCTTCGGCACGTCCGGGTAGAAGTAGTTCTTCCGCGCGAACCGGCACGACTCGGCGATCTCGCAGTTGAGCGCGAGGCCGATGCGGATCGCGTACTCGACCGCGGTGCGGTTGACGACGGGCAACGCACCGGGGAGGCCGAGCGAGACCGGCGTGGTCTGAGAGTTCGGCTCGCCGCCGAACTCGACCTCGGCGGCGCAGAACATCTTGGTACGAGTCCCGAGCTCGACGTGCACCTCGATGCCGATGACGGGGTCGTAGCGGCGGACCGCGTCGTCGTACGCGACGAGGTCGACGGTGGTGGCGCTCATCGTGCGATCTCCAGTTCCGGGGCCTGCGCGATCAGCGGCGCACCCCACGTGTTCTCGAGTGCGGCCTCGAGGGCCGCGCCCACGCGGTACAGACGATCGTCGGCCTTCGCCGGCGCGAGGATCTGGAAGCCGACGGGAAGCCCGTCGTCAGACAGGCCGTTCGGGACGGAGATCCCCGGGATGCCTGCGAGGTTCGCGGGGATCGTGGCGACGTCGTTGAGGTACATCGCGAGCGGGTCGTCGAGCTTCTCCCCCAGCTTGAAGGCCGTCGTCGGGGCGGTCGGCGAGACGAGCACGTCAGCGACCTCGAACGCGGCGTCGAAGTCACGCTGGATGAGCGTACGGACCTTCTGCGCGCTGCCGTAGTAGGCGTCGTAGTACCCGGCCGACAGAGCGTAGGTACCGAGGATGACGCGGCGCTTGACCTCGTCGCCGAAGCCTGCGCCGCGGGTCGCGGACATGACGCGCTCTGCGGTCGCAGGGCCGTCGGTGGGTTCGACGCGAAGCCCGAAACGCATCCCGTCGAACTTGGCGAGGTTGCTGGATGCCTCCGACGGCATGATCAGGTAGTACGCGGCGAGCGCGTACTCGAAGTGGGGGCAGGAGACCTCGACGACGGTCGCACCCGCCTTCTCGAGGAGGCCGACCGACTCAGCGAAGCGGGAGCTCACGCCGTCCTGGTAACCATCGCCGGAGAGCTCCTTGACGATGCCGACGCGAAGACCGGTCAGATCGCCGAGCGCACCCTGACGAGCGGCCTCCACGAGGTTTGGGAGCGGCTCGTCGATCGACGTCGAGTCGCGCGGGTCGTGGCCGCCGATGAGCTCGTGGAGCAGAGCGGAGTCGAGGACGGTACGCGTGACCGGTCCCGCCTGGTCGAGCGACGATGCCATAGCGATGAGGCCGTATCGCGAGACGGAGCCGTACGTGGGCTTCACACCGACGGTGCCGGTGACAGCACCCGGCTGGCGAATGGAACCACCGGTGTCGGTGCCGATCGCGAGGGGCGCCTCGAATGCGGCGACCGCGGCGGCGGAGCCACCGCCGGAGCCGCCGGGGATCCGGTCGAGGTCCCAGGGGTTGTGCGTGTTGCCGTAGGCGGAGTGCTCCGTCGACGACCCCATCGCAAACTCGTCCATGTTGGTCTTCCCGAGGATGGGCAGCCCGGCGTCCTTGATCCGCTCGATGAGGGTCGCGTCGTAGGGCGGGATCCAGCCTTCGAGGATCTTGGAACCAGCCGTGGTGGGGAGCCCCTCGGTGACGACGACGTCCTTGATGGCGATCGGCACGCCTGCGAGGGGGTGGAGCTTCTCCCCGGCGGCCCGGCGTGCGTCGACGTCAGCAGCGGTCTTGAGCGCCTCGGCGTCAGAGATGTGCAGGAAGGCGTGCACCTGGCCGTCGACGGCGTCGATCCGGTCGAGGTGGGCCTGCGTGACCTCGACAGAGGTGACGGTGCCCGCGGCGAGAAGCTCGGCCAGCTTGGCTGCCGAGAGTCGTGTGAGGTCCATGGTCACTCTTCTCCGAGGATCTGGGGAACGAGGAAGCGGCCGTCCTCGTGGGCGGGTGCCCCTGAGAGCGCGGCATCCTGGCTGAGGGGCGCGACGGGCACGTCTTCACGGAAGACGTTCGTCAGCGGCAGCGGGTGGCTCGTCGCGGGGACGTCGGCCGTGGCGACCGTGCTGACCTTCTCGATCGCGGTCACGATGACGGCGAGCTCACCGGCCAGCTTGTCGACGTGTTCTGGGCTGAGGTCGATGCGCGCCAGCTCGGCGACGCGCGCCACCTCGTCACGGGAGAGTGAGGACATGGGACCAGTCTAGTTGGTGCTGAGGCGGCGTTCGGCCCTGCACGAGGCGCTGGCCCTCAGCGCCCCTCGACGCCACGCCAGACCGCCCAGCGTCCGCAATCGATTGAACCCGCCGCCGCGGGCGACCTCACATGTTCAGCCTAGGCCGGGGTTGTCTGGGTACGCCAAAGGCCCACCCCGATCGGGGTGGGCCTTTGGTGAATGGTTGT
>NZ_JBZEMO010000009.1:0-39119 GCF_058313055.1 Flavimobilis sp. BM9
GTGGGGGGGGGGGGGGGGGGGGGCCCCCCCCCCCCCCACGTCTCGTCCATCACGATCCGCGACTCAGTACGCGCCTGACCGCCCGCCTGCTCGCCGAGGCCTGAGCGACGTGAGAGGTCTCGGTCAGTCGTTGATGAATGCTTCTGCCGCCCCCACAACTGCGGCGGCGCGCAGCTCGCGGATCGCGGTGATCGGGGTCATCTCTTCAAGGTGCGGGTTCGCACCGGACAGCCATGCGGCAGCCACCCGCGGACCTTCGGTCTCGCGCATCATCGACCAGACGCGGTAGCCGAGGCGCAACTGGTCCTGGGCTGTTTGGCGCGGCGCCGGGCCGTCCGCGCGGGCCCAGCGGGCTGGCATCGAGCGGTCCTTCGTGCCGGTCATGGCCTGGACCAATGTCGGTCCCAGTCCCTCGATGAGTTCGCCCACAAGCTCGTGCAGGTCCTTCCGCATCGAGTTGCTGTGGGCTCGCGACATGGCGTCAATCATCTCTCGAGGCTACAGGAAGACGCGCATGAATCCCCTGGAGATGCCGCATGGAAGCGGCTCGATCCCCCGCACCCTGATCAGGGTGCGGGGGTCTTCTTTCTGTCGGCCGGTTGCGGTACATGTGAGGCACCGTCCGCCCCGCGAGCGATCACTGGCGCCGACCGCTGAACAACCATCTGCGGTTACCCCGGACTGCTCGGCGTGCCGCGATAGGTTCCCTGCTCCTAGAGGGAGTGCTCCTCGTTGCGAAGGTACGGAGCGACCGCGCTCACGGCGGCGTGCGTCGCCGTCCTCCAGGGCGTGAGGTCCCACCCGAAGTACTGCGCGCACCGGTCCATCGCCGTGATGCCCGCGAGGAGCACCGCGCCGTAAAGTTGTGCGAAGCTCTCGCCGTCGAGGCCGATGCCTGCATCCACGATCCCGTCGACCAAGGAAGGTTCGGCACTGATGATGAGCTGAGCCGTTCCGTGCAGCTGCCCGTGCAGCACCGAGCTCGTGAAGAACTGCAGGGCCCGGCCCAGCCCATTCTCCTCGCCGGCCGCATCGGCGAAGATGCTCTGGAACAGCTCGCGCTGCGACGGCACGCGCTTGTCGAGGCAGCGATCAGGCTTGACCCCCGGCTTCCATGGCTTCCCCGCCTTTCGCGACTTAGCGGTCGTCCAGCAGTACCCGAGCGCCTGGGCTGATGACCTGATCCCCAGGATCTGGCGCCCGACGTTTTCTCGCGGCCCGCGGCCGAGTGAACCGATGAGCGCCTCCTGCTCGTTGAGTGCGTCCAGTCGCAAGTTCATGCGGCGTCGAACCCGCTCACGCGTATCGATACCCGGCTCGAAGAGCCAGTGGATGAGTGCGAAGTTCTCGAGGCAGGGGCGCACGACAGAGACCATGGCGAGAACGACGCGAGGCTCGAAGGTGAGGGTGACGAGCGCGAGCATGTGGTCAGCGCACGCGGCGAGCCGTGCTGACACTTCGTTCTCTAGCTCGAACAGCGGTCGCCCCCAGGCTCCGTCGAAGGAGGTGTCTGCAGAGTCGATCTCCGCGGGGCTGCCGGGGCACGCTGGACGGCCCCCGGCGGCAGCCAGCGCGTACGTCTCGTCGACGACCTTGCGCAGGAGCCTCGCAGCGTCGCGGAACTCTCTCGGCACCTCGGTGTCGACCTGTGCCATGGCGCCCCCTTCCCTCGCGTGGTGTGGCCGGGGCGAGTCTGGCATGGCCGGAAGTCAGAGGAACAGGGGTCACCTGCACGTCATGACGCGGTCGTCTCGGCAACCGGATCCTCGACGGGGACGAAGAGTCGCTCGACGGCGGCGCGGCGCGCGGCGTGTCCGCGGCGGTCGTAGCCGGCTGTGGTGGCGGGGTTGACGTGACCGAGCACCTTCGACGCGGTCGACAGGTCGGCGCCCGACTCGAGGAGATCGCCGGTGAAGGTGCGTCGCAGGTCGTGCGGTGCGACGTCGTCGCCGACACGGCGCGCGACGACCTGGGCCACGGTGTCAGTCGACATCCTCCGCTCGAGCACCGGCCGGCGCGGGACGGTGCGGCTCATCGGAGCCAGCAGCGGCCCAGGCTCGCGGCCGCGCAGATCGATCCAGGTCCGCAGCGCTCTGCGCACGCCGGGGGCCAAGGGCACGTCGCGCACGACGCCGCCCTTGCCGGTGACGACGACGGACTCGAGGTACTCGTCGAGGTCGGCCATGTCGATCTTCACCGCCTCGCCGCGGCGCAGGCCGGCACCCACCAGTAGAGCGATGAGCGCGGTATCGCGGCGGGCCGTGAGAGAGGGGTCGAGCGCGAGCTCGTGGAAGACCTGCTCGACCCGTCGAGCCGGCAGGTGACCGCGTGACTGCTTCTCCTCGTTGCGCGGCTGCTTCTCGGGGGTGACGGCGGCCAGCCGCGGCGTCGCTTCGTCGTGGGTGAGCAGGCCGGCCTTGAGCGACTCGCGCACGACGGAGCGCACGGAGTCTCGCATCGCGTTGCGCGTGGAGGTCGACGTCCAGGTGCGCCGGATGCCGGCGTCGATCGCCTCGAAGGCTTCGACCGGCAGCACGGTGAAGTCGGTGGCCCACACGCGGGTCGGATCGGTGATCCGCTCGTCAGCCGCCATGACCGCTCGGGCGAGGCGCTCGAGCCGGAGCTGCTTCGTGCGGTGTGACCCCCTCGCGACGGAGCGCGCGACGGTCCGGTGCACGAGCGTCGGATTAGCCAACGCGGCGTCGGCAACGGCCTCTGCGACGAGCGCACGAGACACGAGCGCCCGTCCTGGGGGATTCGCCCCCTCTGTGGGCATCTCGTAGCGCTCGATCTCCATCACGCGACCCTAGCAGCGGATGTGTCCGCGATAACAGCCATTATGCGGATACGTTGGCGGCGCTGTTGAGCGCGAGACGGAACCGCCCCGGATAGGACGCCATTGCTAAGGCCTGATCGATGACGGTAGGCCGGATACAAGCTGGGCCGCCGCCATCCTCTTCGGGTCCGGCGCGGCTCACGCCCCTTGCGGATGAGTCGGCCCTATGTTCAGGATGTGCGCAGAGAGCGGCAGCCCATTGAGGCCAAAGTGACCTCCCTGGCGATGGTCGTGAGTGCGGGTGCGATCGTCATCGCCGGGGTCCTCCTCATGTTCCTGTCCGTTCAGGGCTGGGCCGAGGGGATCTGGGAGGCGCTCCTGGGGCAGGTCGGGGGACTACTTGTCGCGACCGGCTTGCTCACGGTCGTGTGGGAACTGTACGGGCGGCGAACCTTCGCCGCGGAGATGTTCGCGAAGGCGAAGCTCTCCGCCGACGTCGTGGACTCCGGGATCACGCGCGTGACCGACCAGTACCTCGACGACGTCGAGTGGAGTGACCTATTCGAGGGAGCAGCCCACGTCGACATCGTCGTGGCCTACGCGAACACCTGGCGCAACACCCACCGCCAACGTCTCCAACGCGTTGCGAGAGCGAAGAGCTCCCGCATCCGGGTGTTCCTCCCGGACCCGGACGATCTGCAAACGATGAGTAACCTCGCCCAACGTTTTGACACCACTCCGGAGTCGGTCGTGGCGAAGATCAACGAGGCGATCACCGAGTACAAGTCGCTCGCTCAGCCCGGCGGAGGAGTAGTGGAGGTGTACGTCAGGGCAGGTGACGCATTGTTCAGCGCCTACCGCTTCGACGGTCGAGCGGTGCTCACGCTGTACTCGCACGGTCGGGAACGTCGGACGTCTGTGCCAACCTGGGTTGTAACGGGCGGTGAGTTGTTCTCCTTCGTGCGACAGGAGATCGACGCCATCCACGATCAGAGCACTCTTCGGTAGGAGGTAGTCCCACATGGCCACGATCAAGCAAGACGTCGTGGTGCGGCGTGCCGACATCGATGACGAGTGGCTCGAACGCGCCCGAACGGCCGAGTCGCTAGGGTGCGACATCGAAACGACAGGTTTGGACTGGCGGACCGACCAGATCCGCACGATTCAACTGGCCACCGACTCTTCGGTCGCCATCGTCCAGATGGGTCCCGGCGATCGTCCTGAACGCCTGATCGACCTTCTCTCGGACCGTAAGGTCACCAAGGTCTTCCATCACGCACCGTTCGACCTGCGGTTCCTCATCCAGACGTGGCAGGTCGCACCCGCATCCATCGCTTGCACCAAGGTCGCGGCGAAGATAGTCGAACCGGGCCTCGCCAGTGAGATGTACTCACTCAAGCCGACTCTGGAACGGCTACTCGGCGTCGCGATCGACAAGACGCAGCAGGTGTCGGACTGGTCGGCCCGCGAGCTCTCCCGCGAGCAGCTCGCATATGCCGCGAACGATGTGCGCTACCTCGTTCAGCTACTCACAGAGCTTCGCGGCCGAGCGATCGCACGGGGGGTCGCCGACACGCTCGATGCGTCGTTCGAGTACCTGCCAATCCGAGCGAAGCTCGACACTCTCGGCATCGGCGACGTTTTCGACTACTGAGGTCGATGGCTCTCGCAAGAGGGTTCGACCACGGCCATCTCGGTACGGTTCGGCCAGACGCTCCCGTCCCGGACTCGCGGCCAGTGTGAGACGGCATCGAGCCCGTGATGGTTCGGGCCCTTCCCGCCGAGGTGGCCCGCGATCCTGTCCCAGGTCAGAGCAAGTGCTGCGGATGTCGCCGAGTATGTCTTTATGTAAGTCAGCGACACGCGACGGCATTGCCGCGATCCGCGCCTGATGCGTGGGATGCTCGCGTCATGGTCGCCCCAACCACTCTGCTGCCGCCCAGGCCGCGTAGGCGCACCCGCGCCAATGGCGTGGATGGACTGGCGATGCTCCAAGGACGCGTTCCGGTTGAGATCCACCAGATGGCGGCTGCTCAGGCCGCCGCTGCGGGGATCTCCATGTCGGTCTACCTCGAGCAGATCGTGCGTCGCACCGAGACTGACGAGCGCGGCCGCCCCCTGTGGCTGGCCGACTTCCTGATCGAGAACTTCGGTACCGAGTACGCCCAAGAGGTCCTCGACCTGCCCGCCGAAGCTGGGTCTGACGCTGCCCCTGAGGCTGCGTTGACCGGTCCACAGTCCGAGTCTGACGAGGAGGCGCCCGTCACGGACGGCTAAGCAGAAGCAGAGAACCCGACCTACCGGCAAGTAGATCGGGTTCTCGAGGTCATTACCTTCGTCGCGGTTGCGAAGCCCAAGAGACGAAGGCTGGAGATGAGGGTCAGAAGCTTGGCGGCTTCGTCGCGCCCTCATGAAGTTGTTGGAGCCATCATTACACGGTCTGCTTGCGCTTGCGTATGCATAAGTCCCGGCGTGTCGAGTTCGTACGCGCTCGCCCCCGAGGCTGCCTGGGCGCTGTCCGGCCAGATCTCGCCGCGCCCGCGGGTGCGCGTGGCTCCTCGTGATGCCTCCGGCGCCGTCGCGAACACCTTCCCGAGCACGCTGGCCCTGACCTCCCCCGCCCCCGACGTCCCCTGGGCCGTCCTGCTCGCTGACGCCTCGGGCGTCTTCCGCCTGCTGTGCTTCGACCTCGACGCCCACGACGGAACCGACGCCGCGCGTGACCGGGTCGAGAGCGACCTCGCGACGCTCACCGAGCTGCTCGACGTCGCCGAGATCGACCACCTCGTGTGCGCCTCTGGTCCCAGCGGCGGCCGCCACGTCTGGGTGCGCGTGCCTGACGGCCTGGCGGCCGACGTCGTGCGGTCGCTGGCCCGCGGGCTCGCCACCCTGCTCCCCTCGCTCGACATCACGGCCCTGAGCAACCCTGCCGCCGGCTGTGTGCGCCCTCCGGGCGCCCCGCACCGCACAGGAGGCGTCTCCGTGCCCCTGAGCGACCCGTTCACATGGGCCGAGCACGACACGACGCCGCAGAGCGTCCTGCGCCTGTACCAGCTCGTCCTCGAGCGCACGCGTGACCTCGTGCAGCCGGACGTCTCGCCTCGTCAGCTCGTGAACGTGGAGGTGGACGGCAAGGGGCGCCGGTACCTGCGAGGGGTACGGCGCGCGCTACCGGCTGCGTCTGCTGCGGCTGCTGCACGGGTGCAGGTGGCTGATGCGTCGCGTGACGCCTGGAGGGTGCTCCTGGGCGCTGCTCGCGCCTGCTGGCGCTACGAGGACGTAGCTCGTCTCGCGTTCACGGAGCGCGCTCCTGGGCTCGAGCACGTGCGCACCGCTGTGCGCGGGTCGCAGCGTGTGCCGCGGCGCGACGGCGGCCGCCACCTGATCCACCAGTGGAACCGTGCTGTGGCACAGGTCGCTGCGACTCCCGTGCCTGCGAGCTCGACGCACGACGTCGACTTCGACCGCCGTGCTCGCGCGATCGCTCAGGCAGGGCTCTCGGTCCTCGACGCGATGAGCGCGTGCCCGGGCCGGTGGCGGATCGGCGGCGGCCCTGCTGACGAGCGCGTGCTGCGGGCACTGGTGCTGTGGTCCGCGCAGGCCGTCGCGCTTGAGGTCGAGGCGGACATCCGCCGCCTGGCGCTCACGTGCGGCATCAGCCGGGAGACGGCGCGACAGGCCCTGTGGCGCCTCGAGGGTGAGGGCTGGATCCGGCAGGTCAAGGAAGCCGAAGGCCCCCACGGAGCGGTGTGGTCGATCGAACCTCGGGCGATCATCCACAGGGAAGGGCTTGAAGAGTTGCCACAAGCACACTCTGCGCCCCCTGGGGCTGGTGCGGCTATGCGTGAGGGGGTCATCGGTGAGCTCGAGCGCTGGCTGCAGGTCTGCGCACACGACGCCTTCGCCCCCGCCGGGCTGGGGCTCGCCGCCGGCAACGCCCTGGCGACCGTCCACCTGCGGCACTCCTCCCCCGCTGACGGCCCTCCCCGCCCGGCTAGCGCTCCTCCGTCCGCCGTCGACGACTCCACGCTGCTTCAGGACTGCCTGCTCGCCGGGCTCGACCCGGCTGAGTCGCTCGCTGGGCTGCTCGCCGCGGCCCACGTCTTCGCGCTGACGGCAGGGACGTCGAGGATCACCGCCCGACGACGTCGCCGCTACGCGCTCGAGCGGGCTGTGTGGGCGTGGTGGCAGGCGGAGACGACGTGGATGCGCACTCCGGGGCACGCCGACCCGAAGCGCCGGGCGTTCCCCGGCCAGGGTGCGCTGCAGGTAGACGGCTCTGGCGGCTCTGGCGGCCCCACTGGCCCTGCCGGTGTGGCGGGCGCCGTGTTCGCACCGTTCCCTCGTGTCGTCGGCCGAGGCTCGTGGCGCAAGGCGGCCTCGCTGGTCTCTCGCGGCTTCGACCCCGTTGTCGTAGCGACGCAGCGCTCCTGGGCGGCAGCCGCCTGAGAGGGCGGTCGTCTGCGGGGCTTTCCACAACCCGTGCCAGCCTGTGGCGTGTCAGGTCGCACACCCCGCATCCTCGTTGGGTGGACGATCTCGATGAGCAAGCGGTGCGAGCCCTGTTCTGGGCTCTGCTCGAGGGCGATCCCGCGGCCGCGGGAGTGGTCTGGCGCACGGAGGCCGACATGCTGTGACGAACGGTCGCCCCTCGACGACTCCTGGTTCGCGCTCTCGGCTCGGTCCTGACCACCCCCGCCTGTAGGCGCTAGCTCCCGACCGGGCGTCCGGTGCGGAACTGATCCTCGTTCGGCGGATACGGCACCCCGTCGTTGTGCTCGTTCGCCAGGCGCTCGAGCTCGCGCTCGAGGGCGACCGCCACCATGCCCGTCATCGAGCGGTGCACGCCGGCTCGCAGCACGGCGGTCTCCGCCCGCTGGATCAGGTCGAGGTCGAGCTTGTACGTGCGGGTGACCTTCGGGGCAGGAACCTTCGGGGCCGGTGCGACGACGGGTGCTGCGGACGTCGCAGGGGCAAACGCCGGCGCGGACCCAGTTGCTTCGGCCGCAGTGCTCTGCTCGACATGAGGCTCGTTCACCGATGCCGAGCTCTCATCGGGGGCCCGTTCGGCCTCTGAGGCGGCTGTCTTGATCGGCTGCAGGTCAGGCGTGAGAACGATGGGGCTCACCGCCCCCGGCCTGCGCCGTGCCGGCGCGCTCACGACACGCTCGCAGACGTCTCGGCGAGGATCCGCTCGACGACGTTGCGAGCGACCTGGTCGAACAAGGCGGTGGTCGTGCGCCCTCGATCGTCGTTCCACGCGCTCAGTGACACCGCGGCGGCGTCAGCCTCGGCGAACCGGGCCCACTCCGGGATGTAGTCGGGCGTGAGCTCCTGGACCACACCGCCCGGCAGGGTGCGGGTGGTGCGCAGCGACCACACGAGGTTTCCGAACCGCTCCTTGACGCCCTCGATCTGGAATTCGGCCTCTGCCGTCGAGCGCTTGCGGGTGACGACCACACCGGCGACCTCCAGTGTCGGGTTCGACAAATCCTCGGCGTGTGCGGCGAGGAAGTCGCGCATGCGGATCGCGCCCTCGACGCTCTCGTAGCCGGCGTCACACGGGATGACCACGACGTCGGCCGCGGCCATCGCCATCTGCATTAGGTGGCCCAATCCGCGTGCGCCATCAATGAGCACCACGTCGTAGGCTCCAGTCCAGCCCCCACCCAGCGCCTTCTTCAGTCGGTGCACCGCTCCGACTCCCCCAGCCTCACCCGCACGGTTGATCAGGTCGAACCGAGCCGGGATGACGTCGACGAGCTCAGACTCCGGCGTCGGGTTGCCCGTCTCGTCGACCCAGCCGCATCCGATGACAGCGCCCTGGCCAGCTCCTTCGACGTTCGCCTGGATCGCCTCGGACACCGACGGGATCGGGTTCGCTGGACCCCACTCGATCCCGAGGCGCCGGGTGGCGTTGGCCTGAGGGTCGGTGTCGACGACGAGCACGTTGAGCCCTCGTCGAGCGAGTGCCGCCGCGGTCTGGACGACGACGCCAGTCTTCTGCACGCCGCCCTTGTCGTTCGCGAACAAGATGGTCTGAGTCATGCGTGGCCTCCGGGACCGTTGTCTTCAGGGAGTCTCATCGTGGAGCTAGCCAGCCAGGGTGTGCATGACACCCGGGGCGCTTGATAGATAGATATATAGCAGGCAGTAGCGCAAGATAGATGGCTGCGTGTCTATACAGCACGACTGCTGGTCTGCATGCCAGCATGAAGTCATGACGACCAGTACCCCCAGCGTGATGGCTGCCGATGCCTCCGTGGGAGGCCTGCGCGACGTGATGACCATCGCCTCAGAGAAGGGGGGAGTGGGCAAGACGTTCGCCACGCTTGGTCTTGCTCGTGAACTCGCGAGTCGCGGACTGAAGGTAGGGGTTATCGATCTCGATCCCCGAGCTACAGCGACCGTGTGGCTCGGCGTCGATGTGCCAGAAGGCGAGCACATCGGGGCGATCCTCGGAGTCGACGACGTCGACGGTGCTGCTGCGGACCTCGCGCTGCCGACCCCGTGGCACCCAGCTCTTGCGCTCGTTCCCGGAAGCCGCGACCTTGCCGTGCTTGAGCAGACGAGTCCTGAGTACGGCGAACTCCGTCTGCGCCGCGCGCTGGCCGGCTGGGACGTGGACGTCGTACTTATCGATGCCCCCAACCGCCAGGGCGGCTTCCTCATCCGATCGGCGCTGACAGCCTCGACCCGGGTGGTCTATACGACGACCCCGGACGAAGACGGCCGAGCCGGTGTGGAATGGGCCAGGTCCAACGTTTCCAGGTTCCGCACCATGAGCCCCCTCAACCCCCAGCTGGCGGAGGGCGGGGTCATCGTCACCCGTTGGCCCGACACAGTCACCACGCGGGACGCAAGAGACACCCTCGCGGCACTTGAGGAAGACCTCGGTGACCTCCTCCTGCGGCCATTCATCCCCGAGCGTGTTGCTGTGCGTGAGGCACGCAAGGGTGAGGTCTGGTGGGGGGACTACCGCAACGGCCGCGTCATCACCGAGTCCTTTGCTGGCCTCGTTGACCGACTGTGGCCCGAAACGTCCGTGGAGGCACGATGAGCATCTCCGACGACCGCCCGACTCCGCGCCGCCGCCGGGTCGCACCCCCGTTGGGTGATCCGATGGTGCCGTCCACCCCGCCGGTCCAGGGCGTTGCGCCCTATGCCCAGCCGGCAGTGGCAGCCGCTGCGCTTACACGGCCGGAGGCGGTCCCATCGACGAGCGATCGCACGGCCAAGGAGGGCGAGCCTGTGCGGGGTAACAAGAACCAAGGGGAGAAGGCGCGGGATGCAGCCGACCTCCTGGCATCGTTCGCTGCACCGAAGTCCGGTTCCGAGGCCACTGTGGCTACGTACCTGCGCACCTCACCGGCGACAAGGGAACAGTTCCTCGAGTTGGCAGCAATCTCGGGCAGGTCGCAGAGAGAAGTCTTCGAGCTCATCGTGGCGGACTTCTACCGCAGGCTAAAGTCCGGATCGGTGGACTAGTTCACGCGCATCCTGAAGGTCTAGTCGAGGCGTTCCGCCTCAAGCTCCACCCGCAGCCTAGAGCCGGCGACTGAAGTGCTTCTTCCCCGTGGCTAGCCCTACTCGGATTCGACCGCGGCCGCGTGACCGCTGGATCTCTATGCCTGCCGCATCGGGGTACCGCCACGTGGCGTCGTCGCCTGGCTCGATGCGAGTAGGGAGAGGTGCGCTGATCTCAGGTATGAGTATCAGGGGCAACGGTACTGAACTCCCATCACGGAGAACGATCGCTAGCTCGGTGATGGTGACGGGGCTGCGGCCAAGGTTTGCTGCGACTACCTCTATGCAATCTGGTAGATGGGCCAACCTGCCGACGGGTATGGCAGACCCTACGGAGACCTTGATCCGGTGACCGTCGAGCGCGTGCGATCGTACTTGCCACAGCAACGAGATCAAGCTCAACGCAATCGCGGCGATCGAGAGGATGAGCTCCATGACGCAAGGTTAAGGCCACGCCGCGACGTGAGTGCTAGCGCGTGCCATGGGAGTTTCGATACGCCCTCATTCGGTCGCGCTTCGCCTTGAGACCATTGGCACCGAGTGGGCCTTGCTCGAAGACCTGCGCGACGCCGCCCGCGTGGTGATCGATCATCGCGGACAACCTCTCCACGGTGACCTCGCCAAGGCGATCAACGCTGCCCTGTCGCGCAGCGGTGCGATCCACCCTGGGCGTCTGCGGAGCCATGAGGACCGGGTCGTCGTGGCCACGATCCACGTTCAGCATGAGCCAGCCACGATCGATGACGCTCAGCTGGAGGCGTTCGTCGCACGCCGCACCGCCATGAGTCCTGAGGACCGTGCTGTGAACTTCTTCGTCGAAGTCACCAAGGCGCAGCCGTACCGGGCAGGTCCGTGCGGCGGCCAGGTTTCCACAGCGCCCGTTGTGCTGCAAGCGATCAGCAGTATGGCCCGGCACTCGGTGCCGGGCCATACTGCTTTTCCGCGACGGTCTATGGTCGGTCCCATGCTTGTTCTGGGGATCATCGCTAACGTCGTTGCACTTGGCAGCGCCGCCATCGCAGTCGTGGCACTTCAGCAGGCCAGGCGGGCCGCAGATGCAGCAGAACGGTCTGCAGGCGCTGCGGCCGTGACGGCGGAAGCCGACCAGGCAGAAGACCATCGCAAGCGACAGCCACGGCTCTTCGTGGAGCTCGAGCAGTCAGTACCCCATGACGCGACAGGGGCGATCTACCGCGTGAGGAACGACGGGCCCGTGGATCTCGAGTCGGTGCTGGTGCACCAGCCTGTTCCTGACGTTGGCTCGGACCAAATTGTCCATCCGGTAGCACCTGCAGGTGGAGACTACGGGGCGGTCGCCGAGATCGGCCCCATCCTGATGGGTGCTTACGGGAGGTTCGCACTCGGCCTGGGTAGTAGCCCACAGTTGCCAGAGTTCCATGTCAGGATCGTCAGCCGCGCCGGCGATGAGGACTGGCACGAGGTGTTTCCTTTGAAGAGACCGCGGCGTCCTCGGCCCGGGCGCATTATTTCCTAGGTGTGCTTCACTCCCGGGGGTCTAGATCGGGGCCCGGTGGATGTGGCGCCTGGGTGAACGGGAGTGGCCGTCCCATGTAGCCTTGCATCGCCGGCAAGTAAGCCAGACGCTAGGACGCGGCCCAGGTGGCCGCAGCCGTGCTGAAGCCAGAGGCTTCCGTCGCGGATTCTGACTGAGGCAAGCGAGCCGGACACTGGGCGCGGCATCCTTCTAAAGGGCCCTCAGCGGGGAAGCTGGGTTGGAGCGCACGTTCTCCCGCGGGAGTACCCGCAACGGGCCCGCGGGAGAACCGGCCCCTTCACGATGGTGGTTGACGAACGCGCTGATTCACACGCAAACCCGCTGCTCGCAGCGTATGAGCGAAGACTCGAAGGTCAGCTCGAGCCGTGTCCGGGTCGCTCGGAACTGAGAATGAGAACTTCCGGCCCTTCGTGTCCCTCAGCCGGAACGTCGTCTCAGAGTTGCCGCCCACGACGCGCCAGCCCTGGGCTTCGGCACTGCGTCGGATCATCGCGAGTTCCGCGGCCAATACCTGATGCGGATCGTGCCTCTGGGGCGACGACCCGTGAAGCGCAGGTGAGAGACGTCGCCCGTGCAGCTCGATTGCCTTTGCTGCCTCGAGTGTCGCAGCCATGAGGGCGGCTTCGCGGGGACGACGTTCAGGGTCATAAGGGGGGAGTCGGGTGATCCCGTTGAGATCAGACGGGATCTTCAGATCCGGTAATGTGGGGCTGAGCATGAAGACGCGCTCCGGACCGAGGGTGCCCATGGCTAGCCCGAGTTCGAAGAGCACGTTGTCCCGGGGGGACTTGCCAACGACGCCTCGGCTCTCTACGACGTCGTCAGCCGCCATGACCATGACCGCGAAGTCAGATCCCCTCATGGAGCGCCAGAGGTCGGTCATCGTGTACTGGCCAGCCACGAACGTTCCTTGGTCCCAGAGGGTTGCCTCGCAGGGCGACGCCTTCTCGAGGGCGACTTGGAACGCGCGCGCTACGTCGACACTCTCGGATGAAGAGCCAATGAAGACGGTGAGCTTCCTAGACACGCGTTCTCGTTTCCTTGAGCGGCACTCCCAGCGGTGATGATCGTATGACGCTGGATGGCCTCGCCTCGTCTCCCCGGAGCCGCCATCGCGCAGGTGGTCGAAGCCGCTGGTCTCGCCAGCACCATCCCCCGGGACGTGTTCGACGGGCTGAGCCGAGTCCCGTCGGCGCCGGCTGCCGCGAACCCTCGCTACCTCGCTGAGCGGCGCCGGGGCACTCGACTGGGTGGCCACGACGTCGAAGGGCTTCCGCGGGCTCCGCTGATCGACGTGGAAGAGTCCGAGCGCGAACGGTCGGCACGCACATCCGTGTGGGCTCGCTTGCTCGGCCGCTGATCGAGACGGCCTCGGGTTCTTCAGAGCCGAGCCGTCTCTCGTCTTTGAAGCAGTCGTCGGCGCCCCCACGAGCACTGTGCCCGTAGCGCCACAATCCACAACAATACTATTGCTTGATATAGGATTGTTGCATGTTCACACGCTCCCAGGGGTCGCCGGTCACGAGCGAGCTCGTCTCGACGGACCGCGCTGCGCAGATCATGGGCGTCAGCCGTCTGCGCGTGCTCCAGATGATCGAGGCCGGCCAGCTCCCGGCCACCCAGGCCTCAGGTCGCTACCTGCTGCGCACCGAAGCGCTCCAGCCACGCAAGGCACCGGGGCGACCTCTGACGCACGACGCAGCCTGGGACGTGCTGCACCTGGCCGCCGGCGTCGTGCCCACCGGGCTCACACCGCGCACGCTGTCGCAGCGCCGTCGTGAGCTCGACCGCATCGCGGCCGACGAAGATCCCGCGCTGCGAGCCCGGACCTTGCTCAGCGCTCGGGCGCAGCGTCGCTTCTTCGCATCCGTCGACCCGTCGACACTGCTCGAGGACGACCGTCTCGTTGTCGCGGGCGCCTGGCACCCGGCGTCCGGCATCTCCACGGTGACGCCTGCCGCCGAGCTCGACCACCTGCGGGTCTACGTCCACGCGGACGACCTCGAGGACGTCCGGGCACTGCACATGCTCAGCGACGACGTCACCTACGGCGCCGTCATCATCGCGTGCGTCACCACGAGGATGCCCCGCCCAGAGATCATGCCAGCCGTCGTCGCCGCGGATCTCGCCGAGAGCATCCACCCCCGGGAACAGCAGGCGTCCCGGAACTTCTGGGTGCACGGGGCCGGCCGCGCTCGAGACTGACCTGGAGCGGCCTCGGGTCGACAAGACCCGAGGCCGCTTCTTCGTTTCAGAAGAGCCAGCTCACCAGCTCGATGAACGCCTCGAACGCCTGGCGGGCGGCGAGGCGCGCCAGGGCCCGAACCAGAGCGGTGAGCGTCTTCGCCAGCAGGGTCTTGAGGCGGGCCGCCACCGTCCTCGTATGCGCGGATCCCCTCGAGCCTCCGCGCCTCGCGGTCTTCCCTCAGACGTCTGTCGCCGTGGGCGCTGCGATCGCGCCGAAGACGTCGGGGGCCAGGTTCTCGCCGCTCAGCGTCGTCGGCTGGTAGTGCTCGGCGTCGGGCAGCTCGAACAGCTCGCCGGGCCGCAGGATCTTCAGGTGGATGCCCTCGACCGCGGCCACGCCCGAGTCGACGGTGGCGTTCGTGACGCGCAGGTAGCGGTGCGCAGTAGGCAGGTCCGCGAACTCGCCGATGGCCACCCATCGCTGCGCGTAGTCGAGCACGCGGTACAGGCCGTCGGGGCCGTTGCCTGCGGTGGCGCGCACCAGGCCCGAGACGTAGTCGTTGCGCAGCACCGTCGGCACGATGATGCGGTGCATGTGGTGCGGCACGAGCTCGGCGTTCATCGCCACACGGGCCGAGCGGCCGTTGCCGTCGAGGAACGGGTGGACCTCGCTGACTAGGAACATCATGTACACCGCCCGCTGGAATGGGTCGGTCAGCTCAGCGCCGATCTCCCAGCCGGCCCGCAGCGTCCCCGGCACCAGGTCCGGGTGGACGAACACGGTCGCACCCGCCGAGACCTCCTCGGTCTTCCACTGCCCCGGCCCCTTGTGCCGGTGTGCGGCCATCATCGTCGCGTGCCGCCCGCGCAGCATCTCCATGAAGTCGTCCGCGTCGCGCGCCACCTGCGACATCTCATCGATGTCGGAGACGATCTCCCAGGTCGCTGAGATGTCGTGCGCGTCGTCAGGCTTGCCGACCTCAGCCTTGTCGAAGACCACCCGCTCGGCCTCGCTGATCGTCAGCGTGGAGCCCTCGATGTAGTTCGAGAAGTACGCCTCGTAGAACGGCACGAAGGCGGCTCGAGGCTCGTCGTTGACGTAGCGCTGCACCAAGTGCTGACGCGACAGCGCACTGGCGACCTGCCGGAACAGCGCGACGCGAGCATGGTCGTAGCGCTCTCCGCGCTGAGCCGCCGCCAAGGCGCGCGAGTCGGTGGGCAGGGCCGGACCGACGCCGCGGGCAGCGTCGACGATCGCGCGGATCGACGTCGCGGCCTGGCGGTTCGCCTGCTCGTCGATCTGCGCGAGCATGTTCTCCAGCTGGCGTGGCGTCGACGTCGTGACGATGTTTGCCACCTGCTCGTGCAGCTCCTCGGCGCTCAGGCGCCGGCGCACACGCCCGGGACGGCCTCGCTGCTCGGCGTTGTCCACCAGAGCCCTGGCCCGGCTCGCGCCAAAGACGAGACCCGTCGGGTCCAGCGGCACATCATCCGGGCGGCGGTAGTCTTCGTGGCCGTCCGGGTAGATCGTCAGACCCGCCAGCACCAGCGATCGCGTCGTCGGGTGGGAGACGAACAGCTCGCCGTTCACGGGCTTCAGCGCGAACCCGCTGCGGTAGGTGACCACCGCACCCGGCATCGTGCGCGCCAAGATCTCCCGCCACCGCCGCGCCGTAACCTCCTCGGGCGCGGCCGCAGTCTCGTCGGTCCAGATCCCTCTCCCGAGCGCGACGATCTTGCCCGCCTTGAGCTGGCGCTGACGAGCAGCCGGCGAGGTGAAGTCTTCAGCGAGCAGAACAGCCACGGTCCTCCGATGCGTTGTAAGGAAAAAGACGAGCCCAGAAGCCCGAGCGACGCGTTCTCTGGGAAAATGGTATCCCGAAGCGACGCGATCTTTGGGAAAAAGATGAGACAGGGGCGGTCTTGACGAGCAGCGAGCACGCTGTCGTCGACGTCGACGTCGACGTCGACCTCCAGCACCAGCGGGCGCTCGCACGGAGGCTCGCGCTGCGACTGCCCGCTGCGCTCACCCGAGGCACGGGTCGTGGAGAGGCGCTCTCGACGGAGCTCGAGCACCGCGAGCACCACGAGCAGGGCGGCTGCCACCGATCCAGCGACATCGCCCGGCGGGCCCCTCTCGGGACCCGCCAGGCCCCCGAACAGTGATGCAGCAGCCGTGCACGACTCGTGCACGATCCGATGAGCCGCTCCATGGAGCCCAGCAAATGACCGGCACGCTCGGTGCAACGCTCGATCAGAGATCGAGCACTATCGGTGCACTACCCGATCATCAGGCGATGAGCGGCCCTGCACCACGCGCGCAGCAACGATGCAGCATCGATGCACGATCCGATGAGGATTGCTGCACGCTTCGCGCACCGAGCGCGGCTCAGTCGGGGGCCGTTGAGCATCCCGAAGCACCCCTGCGGTGTCCGCGGGCGCCGCCCAGGAACCCGACGCCTCGACGGAGCCCGGCGCCGGGTCATCCAAGCGAGGTGCGGCGGCTGCACCGCCCTTGAGCAAAGAACGATCCATGCTTGGCGACAAGGGGACCGGGCGCGGACGCCCGGTCACGGCAAGCGCACGAGGCCTCCGACGGAGACGGATCCAGGTGGCGGGAGGCCCAGATGCGGCAACATGGCGAGCCAGAAACCGACGTGTATCCAGGGTGGCACTTCGCTTCGCGACCCGTATACACGTCGCAGCGCCTCACGCCTGCAAAACAGGGGCAACGGAGTTGACCTGGATACGGGTATAGGGGTGAGATGGACCCGTATACGGGTCACCCGTATACGACCTGTTTTCGCAGGTCAGCGCATGAATCCAGGCGTCGATCGACCGCTGAAGCATCCGATGCTCCAGAAGAGGCCACAGAGCATAAGCAAAATTGACACCTCGCTGCGCTCCGGTGGTCGGCATAGCCGACATCCGACTTGGACCCCCTAACTGCGCTCCGGGGCATCCTCGTCCCGGCGTCGCTGCGCTCCTTGGCGCCCGAGTGCGTCGTTCGCTGCGCTCTCTCCTTGCCCTCGACGACGACCCTGGGGGACGTCTCTCGGGTCCTGCCACCCTGCGCGTGGACGGCCACGTCGCGACTGCTGCGCAGCTCACTCGTGCGAGGCACCAGCGGTGCCTCGCTACGCGGATGCAGTGGCGGCGTGGCCCCTTCGCCGCGCCGGGGACGTGTAGCACCGATGGCAGCGGAAAGTGCTACGTGCGCCGCACTTCGCGAGAGCATCCCGAGCGCCGCTGACCTGGGCCTTTACTGGCCAGTAGTAGCGAGGTGCCGGAGTGTGTGTCGCGAAGTTGCCGAAACGACTCGCAAGATCTGCGACATGCCGATAGCCCCCTGACCTGCACGTATGGGGGTGTGAACGGGGAGATGTAGCAGATGTCGCACGGATTCTCAGGTCCCCGCGTGCGCGTGTGCGTACGCATGCGTACGTATGCGGACGCTTGGAAAAGTGCTACATCTGCTACAAACGCATGTCCTCGACCGCGTTTTCGCAGTTCAGCCGCCTGCTGTCGTGTAGCACTTCCTGGCTTCGCCGCAGAATAAAGTGCTACATCCATCCGAGTCGATCCATGCGTTCTCGCAGGTCACAGGGGCTTTCCGGTGTGATCACGCTGTAGCACTTTTGGATCACACTTCTGCTACACGGCGCCCGCAAATGGGGCAGGTGTGACGTTTCGGGCGCCGTCGCCTGGGTAGTCGTCGTCCACGGAAAGTCGTCTGTCGTACTCGGCATTTTGAGACACCTTCGTAGGTAGCGTCGTTGTAGAGCTGCTTCCACCACGTCCACCGATCGAGGAGCCCGCATGAATGAATCCGACCTTGCCAAGCTGCGCACGCTGGCGCTTCTCCTCGACAACGCCTACGAGGCGTACGGGCTGAGTCTCGGGTCCACCGAGCGCATCAAGCTCGGGTCCAACGAGGGACTCATCCAACTCGACTTCGGCAACCTCTGGTACCGCCAGCACAATCCGGCCGACCTCAGCCAGGTGCCCCAGATCGAGAACGTCATCGTCACGTCGTCGGTGTTCTCGGCCGCGCGAGTGAACTACTTCGACTGCCTCGACGACGCGATCGAGGTTGTCGAGCGCTGGTACGAGGACGCGAAGATGCGTGCCTCCCAGGCTGGCTGAGCCGAACGCTCATCGCGCGTACTCGACTTGCTGTCCGACTCTCGAGTCCTTGCGAGGCAGGTGAGATCCTCCAGGGTCTTGTGGGGAAGTGCGCGCTGGAGATCCGCATGCGGGTGCCGCTCGCGGCCCGTGAGGCGACCTGACGACCCAGAACAGCGGCGTTGGTCAGCACCGGTTGGTGTCACCTATCCGTGCAGCAGTCCCGAACACCTAGCCCAGGTCCTATGCTCCATCTCAGCCACTGCACGTTCCGAAGGAGGCTCGCGATGCGCACCAACACGCAAGACCTCGTCAGCGTCAGCCAGGCCGCTCGCTCGTTCGGACGGATCGTCACGGAGGTCGCCGACGACGGTCGCATCCGGGTCGTCATCAAGAAGGGCGTCCCCGCCGTCGCCATCGTCCCGATGGACATCATGGACCGCCTCAGCCGGCTCGAAGAGCTCGAGGAGGACGTCAGGATGCTCGCGATCGCGACCGTCCGCAGTTTCACCGACTCCGGGGCCCGGCACGACCTGGCCGACGTTGCAGCCGAGTTCGGTATCGACCTCGAGGACGAGGCCTGAGCGACGCGAGACGTCTCGGTCCCCTTCAGTCATGCAGGACGTGTGGGAAGGTCTCGACCCACCCACGCCAGGTGACGCTTGGCTACGAAGTAGCCTTCCTCGGTCCGGCCTCGGAGCTGAACCGCCCCGGGTTTCGTAGAGGCTCTCAATCCACGGAGGATGAGAGTCATGGCAGCAGCCAGGAAGTGCCCCGACGAGTTTCGCGAACGTGCGATCCGGCTCGTGCTCGAAGCGAAGAAGGATCCCAGCTCGGCGTCCGGCGCATCGGCGACCAGTTCGGGATCTACCCCGAGACGTTGCGCGGCTGGGTCCAGCGCGCCGAGATCGACGCCGGCACCCGCCCAGGCGCCACGACCGCCGACGCCGAACGTCTCGCCGCTCTCGAGCGTGAGAACCGTGAGCTGCGGCGAGCGAACGCCACATCAGGCGCCAACTGGCGCACGCCAAGGCACGTGGCCACAAGCAAGGGTTGGAGTGCACAGCGTGACCCATCCGGAAGAGCCGGCGCAGTGGACCGTAGGGCAGTTGCGCGCTGAGCTCGTCGCCGTCCCAGACGAGACACTCCTGGTCGTCGACGTCTGTCTTGACAAGTCCGGCAGCAGTCGACGGCGTCTACCCGTCACCGGAGTGGGCTTCGGGATGGACATCGATCCATCTGACCCGATCTTCGAGAGGCAGGAGTATCCGATCACCGCCGGCCCAGAGAGCTGACGTGACCCGGCGTCGCTTGGTGGTCAGCGGGCAGTAGAGCCGGGCGAGGGTATCTCCTCGTGTGTGACTTCCAGCGGAAGATGACGGTCTCCTGCCGGTGCTAGGTGGCGGTCCAGGGCCGGGCGTTTCGTCTGGGAGCTGTGGCGATTCTTCGACAGCGCAGGGTCATGACCGCACCGCACGCGGACTGTCGCCCGCGACTTGGACCTGTGGCTGCTGAGGCCGACCTGGGCCCAATGCCGCGGAGCTGAGGGAGGCCGAGCCCGCTCGGAGCGGCCGTGTCGATCAGGTGAGTTGGAGGGTGGTCACACAGGTCGGGCTGCCCTCGGTCGTGCTGAACGGAACGCTGCCGCTCAGGTCGCCCTGGATGATCTCGATCGTGCCCTCGACGTCTTCGGGAAGCCAGTAGCCGACGAACCCGTTGGAGTAGGTCGTGGCGCTTTCCTCGACGAGAACCGCACCGCCGGCGTCGGTGATCTTCACATCGACGGGCTCGTCGACCAGTTCGCCCTGGCAGGTGGCGAGGCTGTGGAAGAAGCACTCGTGCGTGGTTTCGATGTACGGCGCGATCGACAGGTAGAACTGGTTGTCGCCCAACGGGACAGCGACCTCCGTGGTGCCGTCGCCGACGAGCACCTCGTCCTCGCGCACGGATGCCGTGAAGTCGAGTGGCCGGCTCTCGGTGGAGGCGTCGAGCTGCGTGACGATCTCCTGACCGGTCAAGCCGTCGAGACCGAGGCCGGCGAGTGCGTCATCGTCCGACGTCGTGGCGGAGCAGCCGGCGAGCAGAGCGACGCTGGTGACGACGACGGTGGCGAGGTGGAACCGAGAGCGCATATGGAGATCCTCGCTCACGATCGCGCGCAACTCCGTCTAGCGACGGCCCCGGACGATGAAGGTCCGATGAAGGGGGCGTCTGCTCAGGCAGCCGGTACCGCCGTCCGGGACGGCGGCCCGACACGCTTGGCCTCGTGAGCTGCGGCTGTCGAAGCCTCCGGGCTCAGGTCGAGACGTCGTAGGAGCTGGGCGTTGGCGGCGACGACGACCGTGGACACGGACATCAGGATCGCGCCGATCTCCATCGGCAGGACGAACCCCACCGGCGCGAGAACACCGGCGGCGAGGGGCACCGCGGCGATGTTGTAGCCGGCGGCCCACCACAGGTTCTGCGTCATCTTCCGGTAGCCCTCACGGGACAGCTGGATGACGGACAGGACAGAGCGAGGATCGTCCGAGGCCAAAATGACCCCGGCCGAGGCGATGGCCACGTCGGTGCCCGCGCCGATCGCGACGCCGACGTCGGCCTGAGCGAGGGCGGGGGCGTCGTTCACGCCGTCGCCGACCATCGCCACGGTCTGCCCGGCACCCTGCAGGGAGGCGACCTTGCTGCTCTTGTCCTCGGGGCGGACGCCCGCGAACACCTGATCGATGCCGAGCTCGGCACCCACGGCCCTGGCGACCGGCTCGGCGTCGCCGGTGATCATCACGACGCGGATGCCGAGTGCGTGGAGGGCGTCGACCGCCTCGCGAGACTCCTGACGTACCTCGTCGGCGAGCCCGAGCGCTCCGGCCACCTGGCCGTCGACCACCACGTGCAGCACGATCTGCCCGCGATCGGACCAGGGCTGGGTCGCCGGTAGGGGAGCGAGCCCGTGCTCCGTCAGAAGGTTCGGCCCCCCGACGGCGACGCGGCGTCCCTCCACGGTGGCGGAGACGCCGACCGCCGTGGAGGCCCGGAAGTCCTCGGCGCGGGGAACGCTGAGCCCCCGGTGGTGTGCAGCGGCGGTGGTCGCACGCGCGAGGGGGTGCTCGCTGTCGGCCTCCGCGGCGGCGGCGAGCGCGAGGAGCTCTTCGTCACCGATCCCGGTGGTGGCGATGTCGTGCAGGGCGGGCTCGCCCTTGGTGAGCGTCCCGGTCTTGTCGAACAGGACGGTGTCCACCACGCGCATCCGCTCGAGTGCGGCGCGGTCCTTGATCAGCACGCCGCCGCGGGCAGCGCGCTCGGTGGAGATCGACACCACCAGCGGGATGGCGAGCCCGAGGGCGTGCGGGCAGGCGATGACGAGGACCGTGATGGCGCGGATGATCGCGAAGTCCGGTGTGCCGACGGCGCTCCAGATCGCGACGGTGATGATGGCGGCGACCAGGGCGAACCAGAACAGCCACCCGGCGGCGCGGTCGGCCAGCAGCTGCGCACGCGTCGTGGACGACTGCGCCTGCGCGACCAGACGCTGGATCCCGGCCAGCACGGTCGAGTCACCGACGGCGTCGACCCTCACCCTCAGGGCGCTGTCGGTCGAGACCGTCCCCGCGACGACCTGGTCGCCGACGGTCCGACGTACGGGCCGCGACTCGCCCGTGATCATCGACTCGTCGACGTCGGCGGCGCCGTCGACGACCTGCCCGTCCGCCGGGACCCGAGCACCCGGGCGGACGACGACGACGTCTCCCAGGACGAGCGAGGACGGCGGCACCGCGACGACCGAGTCGCCGTCGACCTTCTCCGCCTCGTCAGGGAGGAGCGCCGCGAGGGAGTCGAGGGCGGAAGAGGTCTGCGCCAGCGACCGCATCTCCAGCCAGTGGCCGAGCAGCATGATCACGACAAGGAGGGCGAGCTCCCACCAGAACTCCAGCTCGTGCGAGAGCACGCCGAGGGTCGCCGCCCAGGAGGCGACGAACGCGACGGTGATCGCCATCCCGACGAGCACCATCATCCCGGGCTTGCGGCCCCGGAGCTCGGCGACGGCCCCCGTGAGGAAGGGCCGTCCACCCCACAGGTAGATGGCCGTGCCGAGGACCGGCGCGACCCAGGCGAGCCCCGGGACGTCAGGGAGGCTGTACCCGAGCAGGTCGGCGAACATCCCGCTGAGCAGCACCGCCGGCACGGCCAGCGCGAGATTGATCCAGAACAGGCGCCGGAACAGCGCCACGTGGTCACCGTGATTTCCGCCGTGCGCACCGTGCCCGCCGTGGCGGTCTTGAGCGCGCAGATCCGTCTCGCCGGCCGTCCGATCATCCCGATGGCCGGCACGGTTGTGATGGCCGCCGTGCATGTCGTGGCTCTGGTGCGCGTCGCTCATAGCTCTTCTCCTCGACCCGTGCTTCGCATCGAATATACCCCTCGGGGGTATGGCGAGGAACTGCGCACGCGCGGCGGGTATTCCCGTCGTCGCAACGCTCGACGACGGATGGGTCAGATCAGGGGGCCGGGCACGAGCGGAGCGCGGTGCCCTCGACGCCCGGTACGGGGCGTGCCTCCGCCTCGGCCGCCGTCGTCGCGATGCCGTTGCGCTCGATGTCCTCGATGAGCCAGTCCATCTCGGCGATCTCCCGCTGCTGGGCTTCGATGATCTCGACGGCGAGCCTGCACACCCGGACGTCGTCGATCTGCGCCCGCTCCGAGCGGGTGATCGCCAGGGAGTGGTGGGGGATCATCGCGCGCATGAACGCGGTGTCGCCGACCGTGGCCTGACTGCGGTCGAGCACGACGCCGCCGACGAGGAGCAGCACGCTGACGGCGACGACCGCGATGTTCGCCTTGGCGTTCTTGTACATGTTCAGCATCCAGGCAAGCATGATCAGGCCCATGGTGCCGCCCATGGTGACCGCCATGAAGACGCGGCTCTGGCTGAACCGGACGTGGTCGAGCTCCCACGAGCCGACGAACATCACGAAGTACATGACCACCATGGCGGTGAGGATCATGGCGGTGAACCGCAGGTACATGCCCTTCATCTGATGGCTTTGCCCACCGCTGTGGTGCTCACCCCGGCGGCTGGCGTCGTCACCGTCGTTGTCCTCCTTCTTCGACTCGCCATCGTGCTCGCTGTGCATAGACATCGCTGCGCCTCCTCGTCTTGCTGCTACGTGCTGGGGTGCCGGGCGGGCTCACGCGGTGCTGCGGGCGCGCTGCCCGGCGGCACCGCGCGACCACGCTCAGCGGATGGCCGCGAGGAGCTCGGCGCAGGCGGCCTCGCAGTCCCGGCACGCCTCGGCGCAGACGCGGCAGTGCTCGTGCATGCCCGCGTGCTGCTCGCACTCATCACCACACGCCCGGCAGGCGGCGATGCAGGCCTCGAGGTGGGCCCGGGTGATGTTGGTGTCGTAACTGGTGTGGCGGGACAGGATCCGCGCCGTGGCCGCGCAGCTGTCGGCGCAGTCGAGGTTGGACCGGATGCACTTGCGCAGGTCCGCGACCATCTCCTCGCTCAGGCACGCGTCCGCGCACGCGGTGCACGCCTGCGAGCAGGCGACGAGGGTCTCGATGACGCGGGCCAGCAACTGTCGGTCGAGGTTGATGGTTGCGGGGTAGGTCTCGAGCATCTCCGTGGTCTTCACGTCGTTCCTCCTCGGTCGAGACGCGGTGCGTTGATCGCGCGCCGCGGGGACCTTTTCGACGCTAAGGAGGCGCCTGCGTGCTCGCGCGGCGAGAGGGCGCGGGTGGCCATGAAGGTTCGATGAAGATGCGCACTGCTCGGGACGACGAGTCGTGCGCACGGCGGGCAGGGCAGCACCTGGGCCTCGTGCTGACGACTACGCCGAAGGGCCCCCGGACACCGCGTCGGACCGCTGGATGACGTTGCTGGCCAGCCCACCCGGCAGTTCAGTAGCGCCCGGGCCACTGGAGCGCAGCCAGTCCGCGAGCTCGGCGGTTGCCTCGTCCCCGGCGAGGCGCTCGAACCACACCGGCCGTGCGCCGGCACCGCGGCTGGCACGGGTCGGACGAGCGACCACGGCGTCGCCGCATTCGCACAAGTCGAGGCACTCGACCGTCGTGAGGCGTGCGACGCCGGATTCGGCGAGGCGCTGCAGCTGGCCACCCGCCTCTGTGTCACTCTCGCCCAGTGTTTCCCCGGCGCAGAGACTGCACGCAGTTAGACCGGGCAGGTCCTTCGAGATCGGACTGGAGTTCGCCGTCAGGCGACGATACTTCCGCCCCGATTCCTTCGCCGCAGGGTCGGTGGCAGACGCACACGACAGGAGGCCACCCTCTCATGCGGGTGGCCTCCTGCCGGTCGTGCTCGGTGCTCAGAGGGACCGCAGCAGGTTCTCCATCTCGGTGATCTCTGTGTTCTGGTCGTCCCTGATCGTCCGGGCGAGCGCCAGGGCGTCGGAGTCTGCGCCCTCGCCGATCTGAGTTTGGGCCATCTCGATGGCTCCGCGGTGGTGGGCGACCATGAGCTCGAGGAACTTCCGGTCGAACTCGACCCCCTCGAGGCCGGCCAGGGTGGTCATCGCCTCCTCCTGGTCCATGCCGTCCATGTCCATCCCGCCGTGGTCCATGCCGCCGTGCTCAGCGCCAGCGGGCAGCTCCTCGTCCCACGTCTGCAGCCAGCCGGACATGAGCTCGATCTCCGGGCCCTGCGCTGCAGCGATTCGCTCTGCGAGGGTGCGCACCTCCTCGGTGGAGGCGCGCTCGACCGCGAGCTCGGCCATCTCGAGCGCTCCCTGGTGGTGGACGATCATCATCTGCGTGAACTCGACGTCCGCGGCGTTGTGCTCGGTCGTCTCCTCGGCTTCCTCGCTGATCGAGGACTCGGGCGCCGCGGGCGGTTCCGCGGTCGGCTCCTCGCCTGTGGAGCAGGCGGCAAGGGTGGCTGTCAGGGCCAGGATTGCTGTGGTCGCGGCGAGGCGCCGGCGCGTCGCGCTCATCAAGGGGTGGTTCCTTCCCAGGATCGGTGTACTCGGTATCGGTCAGGCTGAGGTGCTGGTCGCGCAGCAGGTGTCCGCGCCCTGAGCGCCCTCGCCGCAGCAGCTGTCGCTGACCGTGGCGGCCGTGCTCGGGGTCGTGGTGGTCGCAGTGGTGGTGTCCTGGCAGCAGCCCATCGGGCTCTCCTTCGTTGTGTCGGTGACGCGCGTCAGGTCGGACGGTGATGGTTATAGGCGGGCGGTCACCTCCTTGAGCAGGTCGGCGGGGGCGAGCCACATGGACGGGTAGTTGCCGTGCCATAGCTGGTTGCCCTCGGCGTCGATCAGGACGAACCCGTGCCCCGGGAGTCCTTCGTGCATGCCCTTGCCGAGGGTGTCGTAGGCAGCGGAGACGGTGCCGTCGTCGAGCAGGAACGGTGCCTGGACGCCGAGGCGTTCGCGGTTGGCGTTGATCTCGTCGGCGGTGTTCATCACGATCGGCAGCACGGTGATGCCAGCTTCGGCGAACGCGGGGTCCTTCTCGATCTCGGCCATCTGCAGCAGGCAGGAGTCGCACCCGGCGCCCTCGTTGAAGTACAGGACGACCGGCTCGCCGCGGAAGTCCGCCAGCGAGACGCTCGAGCCGTCCGAGGCCGGCAGGGTGAAGTCCGGCGCGACCCGGACATCGGTCGATGTGGTGGGCTGGGAGGTGATCAGCGCGATCGCGACGATGACCCCGATGATCAGCGCGGCCGCGCCCCAAGCGGCCCAGCTCAGGCGCTGGCGGCGCCGTGCAGCACCGGCCTGGGCCTGCTGGATCTCCGTGAGGACCTGCTGGCGTTCGGCGAGGCGGCGGGTGGCGGTTCCGGAGGTCATCGGGTCACTTCTTCCGTGGTCGGGGCGGCGTGGCAGGACGGGACAGTCGCGGCTGGGCCGTCGCTCGGCCCTGCAGCTGCCGTGGCGGTGGCCGGGGCGGTGCTCTTCGGTCGAGCCAGGCGGCGCCGGTCGGCGAGGGTCGCCCAGATGAACGCTGCCGCGACTGCGAGCAACGCCAACCCCTGCACGGGCTCGGGCACCGGAGACAGGAACTCCTGGACCGCGGCGAACACGTCGGTCAGGGTGCGGCTGGCAGCGTCCTGGAACGCCGAGCCGCCGGTCATGTCCGTGCTGCCGGCCAGGGCGATGACGAACACGCCCATCACCGCGAACCCGACCGCGACGGCGATGTTCAGGGTGTTGGTGACCAGGGTGCGGCCCGCGACGCACAGCCGGACGGTTCTTGCCTGGAACAGCTTGCGCTCACCGAGGCGCGCCTTGTCCCAGACGAGGGCCATGACGAACAGCGGAAAGACCATGCCGAACACGTACGCCAGCCCCAGGGCCAGCCCCCCGATGGGAGACCCGGAGAGGACCGACAGAGTCATCACCCCGGCCAGGACCGGTGCGCAGCACGAGGACGCGATCCCGGAGAACACCCCGAGGGAGAAGAAGCTCGCGGTGTCACCACGGGTGGTGTCCGGGGCGCGCAGGAAGGAGGGCAAGGACCACATCCGACCCGACAGGGCCAGGCCCGCCAGGGCGATCATCAGCAGGCCACCTGTCCAGTACAACGTGGCGTGGTACTGGGCGATCGCGCCGGCGAGCAGGCTCATCCCCAGCGTGATCGGCACCAGCACCACCGCCAGGCCCGCCGCGAAGACGAAGGTCAGCGGCAGCAGCCGCCACCTGGCGTTCTTGACCGCACCGGCGAGGTAGGACGGCGCCAGGAAGACGATGCAGCACGGGGCGAACAGGGCCACCCCGCCGGCGAAGAACGCCGCCAGGATGCTCCCGGTCGTCAGCAGCTCGCTGCCCATCTCAGGCCCCGACCGCTGGGACACGCCGGCTGTGCAGGGCCTTGGTGAGCTTCTTGCGCGGCAGGCGCCCGGCGGAGAAGAACTCCCCGTCCACCAGCACCAACGGGTTCATCGCCGGGCGGTGCTCGGCGACCAGGGCCCGGCCCTCGTCCGTCTGGATGCCAACGCTGCGGACCACCAGCGGGAAGTCGCCGGCCAGGGCCGCCAGGGCCTCCTCGGCGTCATGGCAGAAGTGGCACGCCGGGGCGTGGACGACGGTGACGACGACCGGTGGGTCGGCGGGCTCGGTGGTGGACACGGGTTTCTCCTGCGGGAGGTCGCGGATCGGGACGTGTAAAGCGTCGACGCGTCGCACCGAAGGACCGGTCGCCCTTGGATCAAGGTTCGATGAAGGTCCCCGGCCGGCGTCCGGCCATAGCCCACAATGGCCAGGTGACCCCCATCCCAGACACCACGACCACAGCGCGGCGCGCGGTCGTCGTCGATGACGAGCAGGCCCTGGCCCGGCTCGTGGCCGGCTACCTCGGACGGGACGGGTTCGAGGTCAGCGTGACCCATGACGGCGCGCAGGCCGTCGAGGTGCTGCGCGAGGTCGATCCCGACGTCGTCGTGCTGGACCTGGGCCTTCCCGGACTGGATGGGATCGAGGTGTGCCGTCAGCTGCGCACGTTCTCCGACTGCTACGTGATCATGCTGACCGCCCGCGCCGAGGAGGTCGACACCCTCATCGGCCTGTCGGTCGGTGCTGACGACTACATGACCAAGCCCTTCAGTCCGCGCGAGCTCATGGCCCGCGTCGCAGTCCTGCTCCGCCGGCCGCGTCGACCCGCTACCGCGGTCGCAGCGGCGGCGCGCCCCGCTGTGGAGGTCGGTGCGCTACGGCTCGACGTCGACGCCCGCGAGGTGCACCTCGAAGGCCGCTTGGTGCCGTTGACCCGCACCGAGTTCGACGTCCTCGCCGCACTCGCCTCTGGCCCCGGACGGGTGTTCAGCCGCCGGGCTCTGATCGAGGAGGTCTGGGGGGCGAACTGGGTCGGTGACGAGCACCTCGTCGACGTCCACGTGCTGCACGTGCGCCAGAAGCTGGGCGACAGCGCTGACCGCCAACAGTTCGTGCGCACGGTTCGAGGTGTCGGGTACCGGATCGGCACCGGGGAGTGAAGGCGATCCCGACGGCATCGCGGTGGGGCCTTGCCGGTCGCCTGCTCACCGCGCTCGTCATCGTGCTCGCGACCGCTGCCCTGACAGCGTGGCTGGTCGCCTCCTCCGTGGGTCCAAGCCTTTTCCACGAGCACATGGTGCGCGCCAGCCTGGAAGACCACGACGACGCCGTCCTGCACGCCGAGCGGGCCTTCCGCGACGCAAGCGCCGTCTCCCTGGCCCTGGCCCTGGGCGCCGCCACCGTTGCCTCCGCCGCCGTGAGTCTCGTGCTCGCGCGCCGTATCGGTCGGTCCCTCGCGGCCGTGGCCACCGCTGCGGCCCGCCTGGGCGCCGGTCGGTACGAGTCCCGCGTCCCAGCTGCAGGCCTGGGCGCGGAGTTCGACGACCTCGCCGAGTCGTTCAACGCCATGGCCGCCCGGTTGCAGGAGGCCGAGCGGCTGCGGGCCCGGCTCCTGGCCGACGTCGCGCACGAGGTCCGCACCCCCGTCGCGACCATCGCCGGATACCTCGAGGCCGTGGAGGACGGTCTGCAGCCGATGGACGAGCCCACGATGGCCGTGCTGCGCGACCAGGCCTCGCGCCTGACCCGGCTGGCGCGCGACCTCGCCGCGGTGACCCACGCCGAGGCCGGTGACCTAGCCCTGACACTCGAACCGCTGACCCCCGACGAGCTGCTCGTTGCGACCGCCGGCACATGGAGAGAGCGCGCGACCGCCGCCGGGGTCGACCTGCGGGTCCAGGTCGACCCCGAGCTCGGACACGTCCGTGTGGACCGCCAGCGCATGGGCCAGGTCCTGGACAACCTGGTCGCCAACGCACTGCGTCACACCCCGGCCGGGGGCACGATCACCCTCCGCGCGACCGACGATCACCAGCGGGTGGCGCTGCACGTGGCCGACACCGGTGCCGGCATCGCGGCGGAGCACCTGCCGCACCTGTTCGAGCGCTTCTACCGTGCCGACACCGCGCGGGACCGCGCCCACGGGGGTTCCGGCATCGGCCTGGCGATCTGCAAGGCGCTCACCGAGGCCCACGGCGGCACCATCACCGCGACGAGCGACGGCCCAGGGGCCGGCGCATCATTCACCGTCACGCTTCCGGTGCCGCCCGCCTGAGCTCAGCGGCCTCCCGGCGCCGCGCTGTGCGACGGCGACGTCATAGGCGCGTCCGTGACGTCGTGCGCGCCATGGTGGTCGTGCCCGGTGTGGCCGCGGCGGTGCATCCACACCATCATGGCGATCATCATCAGCGGGCACGCGAGCGCAGCCGCCAGCGGCAACGCCGCGCCAGGCCGCACACCAGCCGCCAGCGCCACGACCAGCACCGCCGCCGCAGCGACGACCATTCCCTTGAGGTGGCTCTTCATCGCAGTCCTTCCGATCGCGCCGGCACAGGTCCGGCGAGCTCGGCGCGAAGCCTGCGGTAGGTGTCCACATCGATCTGCCCGGCCGCCAGCCGGGCGTCGAGCACGGTCACCGCGTCCGGCTGGGGTGCCGCGGGAAATAGTCGCGTCACCGCCCACACGGCCATGCCCAGTACCGCCAGGCTCGACGCGAGGACCAGCCACCCGCCGACTCCCAGATCCACGCACCACGGCATCGGTCCGCTCCCTCTCGCGCCGGGCGCCGACGGCGCCCACCGCCCCAGGCTGCCCCGGACACCCCCAAGACGCGGTCGAGGTCCGATGAAGGCTCGATGAAAGAGACTCGTCGGGACGCAGACCCACTGGGGCAGTCGATGCCAGGCTGCTCGGGGCGCCGCGACTAGCGGCTCAACCTCAGGCTCCATCGTCGCAGTCGCCGCCATCGCGCCTTGCGCACGTGTGCCGATGGGGGTCCACGCATCCCGGCGTGGTCGCTTGGCACGATCTCGCCGTAGTTTCGGTTGGACGTGACGGAAACGATCAGATTCGGGGTGTTGTGGGGTGTCGACAATCGTCGGCAGCACGGTTCAGCACTGGGTGTATAGTCAGCGTGTGCTGACCATTGCTTCCCGTCTCGACGTCATGAACCGCTTGGGTCGCGCCATGGCCGACCCAACACGGTCCCGCATCCTCCTGACACTGCTCAGCGGGCCGAACTATCCGGCCGTTCTGGCTCGCGCCCTCGACCTGACCCGATCCAACGTCTCGAACCATCTGACCTGTCTTCGCGACTGCGGCATCGTGATAGCCGAGCCGGAGGGCCGTCAGACCCGGTATGAGATCGCGGACCCGCACCTTGCCCGCGCTCTGACCTCCCTGGTCGAGGTCACGCTGGCAGTCGACGAGAGCGCACCGTGCATCGACCCCGCGTGCTCGGTGCCAGACTGCTGCGAGGAGCCGGCGCGATGACCACGACCGTCCTCAATGCTCGCCGGGCCACCTTGCACCGCCGGGTCCGATTCATCGTGGCCTTCACGATCACGTACAACGTGATCGAGGCGGTAGTTGCAATCTGGGCCGGAGCCCTAGCTTCGTCGACCGCCTTGATCGGATTCGGTCTCGACTCGATCGTGGAAGTGCTCTCAGCTCTCGCAGTGGCCTGGCAGTTCACCAGGAAGGACCCCGAGCGCTGGGAGACCGCCACGGTTCGCGCGATCGGCATCGCGTTCTTCACCCTGGCCGCCTACGTCATCGTCGACTCGGTCATGTCACTGACCGGTACCGCGGACGTCGACCACAGCCCGCTCGGTATCGGCATCGCGACCCTGAGCCTGCTCATCATGCCGCTGCTGGCCTGGTTCGAGTTCCGTACGGGCCGCGAGCTCGGCTCCAAGAGCGTGATGGCAGACGCCAAGCAGCTCCTGCTGTGCATCTACCTCTCCGGGACCGTCCTGATCGGTCTCCTGCTCAACAGCCTCTTCGGCTGGGCCTGGGCCGATTCGGTAGCCGCCCTCGTCGTCGCTGTCCTCGCTATCCGTGAGGGCATCGAGGCATGGCGCGGCGACGTCGAGTCCCCCTTCGAGGTGCTCGAAGAACTGGTTGAGGACAGCGACAACCACTAACCACCACCCAAAACTCACGCCCGGAACCCGACCATCCCGGAGCTACATCTCTTCCGAGAGCGGGTTCTGGCGGAGGTGACCGCTCCCCCAGTGGCCGCGTCCGCTAACGATCAGTTCCGGCGTCTTGTGGGATCCGTACAAGGCTGCGGCAGACATTACAGCGAGCGATGTATAGTCAGCGCATGCTGACCATAGCGACACGCCTCGACGTGATGAACCGCCTCGGCCGGGCGATGGCCGACCCCACCCGCTCCCGCATCCTGATGACCCTGCTCGCAGGCCCGAGCTATCCCGCCGTCTTGTCTCGAGAGCTCGACCTCACCCGGCCAAACGTCTCCAACCACCTCACCTGCCTGCGTGACTGCGGGATCGTCGTAGCCGAGCCCGAGGGTCGGCAGACCCGGTACGAGATCGCCGACCCCCACCTCGCACACGCGCTCACCGCACTGGTGGACGTCACGCTGGCGGTTGAGCAGGACACTCCCTGCGTCGATTCGGCCTGCCCGGTCCCTGGTTGCTGCGAGGAGGCGACCCGATGAGCGGCGGCGAGGTCGTCACGGCAGCACGACGGACGGTCCTACACCGGCGGGTGCGACTCATCGTCGCGTTCACCATCACCTACAACGTGATCGAAGCGATCGTCGCGATATGCGCGGGCGCACTGGCATCCTCAGCCGCTCTCATCGGCTTCGGCCTCGACTCGATCGTCGAGGTCCTCTCCGCTCTCGCCGTGGCCTGGCAGTTTACGCGCAAGGACCCCGAACGCTGGGAGAAGACCACCGTACGAACGATCGGCATCGCCTTCTTCGCGCTGGCCGCTTACGTCATCGTCGACTCGGTGCTGTCGCTCACCGGCGCGCAGGACGTCGACCACAGCCCGCTCGGGATCGGCATCGCCACCTTGAGCCTCCTGGTCATGCCCCTGCTGGCTTGGTTCGAGTTCCGCACCGGCCGTGAGCTCGGCTCCAAGAGCGTCATGGCCGACGCCAAGCAGCTCCTCCTGTGCATCTACCTCTCCGGCACCGTCCTCATCGGACTCCTGCTCAACAGCCTCTTCGGCTGGTCATGGGCAGACTCGGCCGCAGCGCTGGTCGTAGCCGTGCTCGCGATCCGCGAGGGCATCGAGGCGTGGCGGGGCGACGTCGAATCGCCCCTTGAGGTGCTCGACCACCTAGCCGAGGACCAGGACGAGGCAGCCACCGACCGAAACTGAGCACCGAAGTGGAGGACACGATCTACCTCGACCCGGTGGCGACCGGCCGGGGCATCGGCACTCGCCTGCTCGCCTCCGTCCTCGAGCAGGCCGCTGCGGCCGGCGCCCGGGAGGTGATCGCGGTGGTGGCGGACGGGGACACGGCGGCCTCGCTCGCGCTGCACCGGCGCGCCGGGTTCAGCCCGGCGGGGCGCCTGGAGCGGGTGGGGCGCAAATTCGACCGGTGGCTCGGCACGACCCTGATGCAGAAGACGCTGCCCGTCGCGTGAGGACGCGAGCACGGCCCGGACGCGGCAGCGTCCGGGCCGTCGTCGCGGTGCGCGCAGTCAGGCGTGGACGGGCTGCACGCCCAGCTCGGTGAGCAGGGTGACGATGCGGCTGCGGATCTCGTCGCGGATCGGGCGCACGGCGTCCAGGCCCTGCCCGGCCGGGTCGTCGAGCTTCCAGTCCTCGTAGCGCTTGCCGGGGTAGAACGGGCAGGCGTCGCCGCAGCCCATGGTGACCACGACGTCGGAGGCCTTTACGGCCTCGGTCGTGAGGACCTTGGGCTTCTCGGCGCGGATGTCGATGCCCTCCTCGAGCATCGCCTCCACGGCCATGGGGTTGATCTGGTCAGCGGGCATCGAGCCGGCGGAGCGGACCTCGACGGCCCCGCCGGACAGGTGCCGCAGGTAGCCGGCTGCCATTTGGGAGCGGCCGGCGTTGTGCACGCAGACGAACAGCACGCTGGGCTTGGTGGTCGCGCCGTCGGTCGTGGTGTCAGTGGCGGTCATCAGGGGTGCTCCTCGGGTCGGTCGGTGGTGGACGGCAGGAGGTCGGCGAGCAGGGCACGCACGCGCGCGTCGATGTCGTCGCGGATGGCCGCGACGCCCTTGGGGGAGGCGAGGGCGGGGTCGCCGACGACCCAGTCCTCGTAGCGCTTGCCGGGCAGGATCGGGCAGGTGTCGCCGCAGCCCATGGTGATCACGACGTCGGCGGCGCGGACGGCGTCGTCGGTCAGCGGCTTGGGGAACACCGCCTCGGCGTCCGTGCCCAGCTCTTCGAGCAGCGGGCGGACCGTGGCGTGCACCGCGGCGGCCGGGGCGGAGCCGGCGGAGCGGGCGATGACCGCGTCGCCGGCGTAGTGGTGCAGCAGCGCCGCGGCCAGCTGGGAGCGGCCGGCGTTGGCGACGCAGACAAACAGCACCTGCGGCACGTTCGCGGCGGGGTCTGCGGCGCGGGTGATGTCCGTCAGACGCTGGGCGGCGAACCGCTGCGCGGTGGGCACGAGGTGCGCGGTGGTGCCGGCTCCGCGGGCCAGGGCGGCATAGGACTCGCGCACGGTGCGCAGGACGAGGTCGGGTGCCAGGTCCGGGAACCGGGGGGCGAGCTCGTCCGCGACCCGGGTCAGGGTGGCGTCGACGTCGCCGAGCCCGGTCAGCGGGCGGGTGCGGTGGTGGGCGGCGTCGAGGGCGGCGGGGGCGAAGGAGTCGAGCAGGGCGGTAACCGCGCCGCGCATGCCGGGGGTGACGCGGTACCAGACCCAGGTGCCGCGCCGCTCGGAGGTCAGGACACCGACGTCCTTGAGCACCTTGAGGTGGTGGGAGACGGTCGGCTGGGAGACGTCGGCGACGGTCGCGATGTCGCACACGCACGCCTCACCGGTGGAGCTGGTGGTGATGAACGACAGCATCCGCAGGCGCAGCGGGTCGGCCAGGGCCTTGAGCACGGTCGCGACCTGGGCGGCGGCCTGCGCGCCCATCGCGTGCGCCTCGGGTGTGGGGGCGCAGTCCGAGCCGGTCGGCGCCGCCCGTTCGGGGGAGAGGGTGCTCACGAGCGGACCTCCAGCGGTGCCGGGGTGGCGTAGGGGTCGGTGGCGAACCACCGGCGCGCCGCCCACAGGGAGACGTAGACGAGGCCGACGAGGACGGGGACCTCGATGAGCGGTCCGACGACACCGGCCAGCGCCTGCCCGGAGGTGGCGCCGAAGGTGCCGATCGCGACCGCGATCGCGAGCTCGAAGTTGTTGCCGGCGGCGGTGAATGCCAGCGTCGTCGAGCGCGCGTACCCCAGGCTCAGGGCCTTGCCGGTGGCCAGGCCGACGCCCCACATCACGGCGAAGTACACCAGCAGCGGCACGGCGATGCGCGCGACGTCGAGGGGGTTGCGGGTCACCGCGTCGCCCTGCAGGGCGAACAGCAGGACGATCGTGAACAGCAGCCCGTACAGCGCCCACGGCCCGATCCGCGGCACGAACCGCGACTCGTACCAGTCTCTGCCCCGGGTGCGCTCACCGATCGCTCGCGAGGCAAACCCGGCGGCCAGCGGGATGCCGAGGAAGACCAGCACGTTGAGGGCGATCTGCCCGACCGAGACGTCCAGGCCCTGGGTGTCCAGACCGAGCCAGCCGGGCAGGACGGTGAGGTAGAACCAGCCGAGGACGGAGAACGCGACGACCTGGAAAACGGAGTTGATCGCCACCAGCACGGCCGCCGCTTCGCGGTCCCCGCAGGCCAGGTCGTTCCAGATGACGACCATCGCGATGCACCGGGCCAGGCCGACGATGATTAGGCCGGTGCGGTACTCGGGCAGGTCGGCTAGGAACACCCACGCCAGGGCGAACATCAGCGCCGGCCCGAGGATCCAGTTCAGGAGGAGGGAGCTGACGAGCAGGCGCTTGTCGCCGGTGACCGCGCTGACGCGGTCGTAGCGGACCTTGGCCAGCACCGGGTACATCATGACCAGCAGCCCGAGGCCGATCGGCAGCGAGATCCCGCCGACCTCCAGGTGCGCCAGCCCGTCGGCGAGCGACGGGATGAAGCGGCCGAGCGCGAGGCCGGCGAGCATCGCCAGGGCGATCCACGCGGGCAGCCACCGGTCGAGGGTGGACAGGCGCCGGGAGGTGAGCTGCTGGGGTGTGGTGGCGGTCTGGGTCACGAGCGATCTCCGTCCGCGGGGGTCGGGCTGCCGGTGGCGAGCAGGTCGTCGATCTCGGCGGCGATGATCTGGCGCGGCTTGGCGCCGATCAGCGACTTCACCGGTACTCCGTCGACGTAGAAGGTGAGCGTCGGGATGGACACCACACCGGCGGCAGTGACGGTCTGCGGGTTGGCGTCGGCGTCGAGCTTGACGATCTTTACCCGCCCCGCGTAGTCCTCGGACAGCTGCTCGAGGACGGGCGCGACCTGCCGGCACGGGCCGCACCAGGTGGCCCAGAAGTCGACGATCACCGGGGCGTCGGAGCGGAGCACCTCGGCCTCAAAGGTGGCGTCGGTGACCGTGGTGGTGGGCATCAGACCTCCTGCAGCTGGTGGGTGACGCCGGGCGCGACGGGGCCGGCGGTGCCGACGTCGCCGAGACCGGTCAGGTAGTGCTGGGCGTCCAGGGCCGCGGCCGCGCCGGACCCGGCGGCGGTGATGGCCTGGCGGTAGGTGTGGTCGACGACGTCGCCGCAAGCGAACACCCCGGGCACGTTCGTCAGGGTGGTGCGGCCCCGCACGCGCACGTACCCGTTCTCGTCGAGGTCGACCTGCCCGGTCAGCAGCTCGCTGCGCGGCACGTGCCCTATCGCGACGAACACCCCCGTCGCCGCGTGCTCGCGAGTGGCCCCGGTGACGCGGTCGCGCAGCGTCAGGCCGCTGACCTTGTCCTCGCCGTGGATCGCGACGACCTCGCTGTCCCACGCGAACGTGATCTTCGGGTTCGCCGCCGCGCGGTCGGCCATGATCTTCGAGGCCCGCAGCGTGTCGCGACGGTGCACGAGGGTGACCTTCGAGGCGAACCGGGTCAGGAACGTCGCCTCCTCGACCGCGGAGTCCCCGCCGCCGACCACGACGACCTCCTGACCGCGGAAGAAGAACCCGTCGCAGGTCGCGCACCAGGAGACCCCGCGCCCCGACAGCCGCTTCTCGTCGGCCAGGCCCAGCTCCCGGTACGCCGAGCCGGTCGCCAGCACGACCGCCCGTGCGGCGAACGTCTGTCCGCCGGCCGTGGTCACCCGCTTCACCGGTCCGGTCAGGTCCAGGCCGGTCACGTCGTCCAGCAGGACCTGCGCGCCGAACTTCTCGGCCTGCGCGCGCAGCCTCTCCATCAGCTCCGGGCCCTGGATCCCCTCCGGGAAGCCGGGGAAGTTCTCGACCTCGGTGGTGTTCACCAGCGCACCGCCGGCGGTCACCGACCCTGCGACGATCAGCGGCGCCAGCCCGGCACGGGCGGCGTAGACGCCCGCGGTGTACCCCGCGGGGCCCGAGCCGACGATGACGACCTCACACCCACGCTGCTTCGACATGTCTCTATATTGACAGACGTGAAGACAACAGCGGTACCCATGACGGTGAACATCCGCTGAAAGTCACTCCGGCAGCGCTCGTCTGCCGCGACGGGTGCTCTTGTCGGATACCTACAGAGCACCGCAACTGATCGTTTCCGGCCGCCCCGGGCGTCCCTGGCCGGTTGGGTGTGGCTTTCAGCGCTGGGTGGCGGGAATCTGTCGCCGCAATGTGGCGGTTGAGCTGGGCCCATGACATCGACGGGGGGCTACGGCCCAGAGGCAGCCATCGGCGGCGCCGTGATCATGTGTGCACCTTGCGGCTGACTGCGCTGCGGCGTTCGCGCGCAGGTACGGCGGATGCTTCAGGCGGTGGGGATGAGGTGACAGACCTGGGCGGGGGTGCACTGGTCAGGGTGCAGAGTCTTTGCCCGCGCGCTGAGCTGGCGCACCTGGGTTAACAGAGTCGTGAGCTCGGCGATCCGCCGCTCAAGATCGTGGGCGTGCTGTTCGAGCACTGCCGCGACGTGTGCGCACGGTGCGCCGGCGCTTTCGCGGGCAGAGACGACGTCGACGATCTCCGCCAGGGTCAGCCCGGCCGCCTGCGCGGCCTTCACGAACGCCAGCCGGTCGACCGCCCGGTGGTCGTACTCCCGGTAGCCCGACGCTTGGCGAGCCGGCGCTGGCAGCACGCCGGCGCTCTCGTAGTAGCGGATCGTCTTGGTCGTCACGCCGGCCGTGGCGGCCAGCTCTCCGATGCGCATGGTCAACCGTAGACCTTGACCTTCCCCCGCACTGGAACGTATACCGTCCGATGACCTGTCCGCGCGCGCGAGGAGAATGCCATGGACGAGTACGACCTGATCGTCATCGGGACCGGCGGCGCTGCGATGGCCGCGGGCATCGAGGCACGGTCCCGCGGCAACAGCGTCTTGCTCGTCGAGCACGGGCCGCTAGGCGGGACCTGCCTGAACATCGGTTGCGTGCCCAGCAAGAACCTCCTCGCCGCCGCCGGGCAGCGCCACCGTGCGGCCACGCACCCCTTTGAAGGCATCTCCACCAGCGCGGGCCCGGTCGCCTTGGGCGCCCTGATGGAGCAGAAGCAGGCCTTGATCGACCGCCTGCGCCAAGCGAAGTACGCCGACGTCGCCGACGCCCACGGCTTCCCGATCCTGCAGGGCCACGCACGCTTCATCGACCAAGAGACACTGCAGGTCGACGGCCAGGCCCTGCGAGCACGGCACGGGTACGTCGTGGCCACCGGCGTGGCACCACACATCCCGGACCTCCCGGGGTTGGGTGACGTGGCGTACCTGACCTCCACCACCGCGATGGAGCAGCAGGACCTACCCGCATCCATGGTGGTGCTCGGCGCCGGGTATGTCGGGCTCGAGCAGGCCCAGCTGTGGGCGCACCTCGGTGTCGCCGTCACCATCGTCGGACGCTTCGCGCCCCACGCGGAGCCGGAGGTTGCAGACGTGTTGCTCGGCGTGTTTCAGGACGAGGGCATCACCGTGGTGCAGGAGCGCGCGACGGAGGTGCGGGCGACTCACGACGGCGTTGAGGTCCGGACCGGGAGCGAGAGGCGGCTGACGGGCCAGCGGTTGCTCGTGGCGACCGGGCGCTTCGCCGACACGTCCGACCTGGCTCTCAATGCAGCAGGTGTTGCTACTGACAGGCGCGGCTTCGTCGTCGTCGATGAGAACCAGCGGACCACCAACCCACGGGTCTTCGCGGCCGGGGACGTGTCCGGCGTCCCGCAGTACGTCTACGTCGCAGCCCAGACAGGACACGTCGCCGCAGCCGGCGCGCTCGGCCAGCCCTCAGCAGTGGACTATCGAGGGCTGCCCGGCGTCACCTTCACCACGCCCCAGATCGCCAGCGCGGGACTGACGGAGGACCAAGCTCTCGCCGCTGGGCACGCCTGCGAATGCCGCGTCCTAGGAGCGCAAGACATCCCGCGCGCCCTGGTCAACCAGGACACCCGCGGTGTCCTCAAGCTCGTCATCGACGCCGAGAGCCGCAAGATCCTCGGGGTGCACGCTGCCCTGGACGGCGCAGGCGAACTGATGCTCGCAGCGACCTACGCGATCAAGTTCGGCCTCACCGTGGACGACCTCGCCGACACTTGGGCCCCCTACCTAACGATGAGCGAAGCCCTGCGCATCGCCGCCGGCTTGTTCCGCTCAGCGCTGCCCACGAGCTGCTGCGCATAGGCACCCGAGCCGGCGCGTCACGGCTCGTGCGAGCCCGCGCCGACAGTGTCGCCCTTCAGCCTCAGGGCCACCCATAGGCCGCAAGGCCGACAGATGTACGACGCCCCGCCGTCCAACGCATGAAGAGCGCGGCGCGGCTTGCTGCGCCCGCAGCACGAGCACTCCCTCGAGTCCTGGCTCATCACGCGATGCTCCCACTCCCGCACCAGAAGACACAGGGCCAGGCTGGGTCAACGTGAACCGCCCCGGGTTTGGTGGAGGCTCGGTTCTCTGGTCGCCGCCATCGTAGCGACCAGTTGCTGCCGATAGAACTCTGCTTCACGCTCGGCCGATGGGAGGGACTTGACGGTCGCGGGGGGGGGGGGGGGGCCCCCCCCCCCCCCCCCCC
>NZ_JBZEMO010000010.1:0-13043 GCF_058313055.1 Flavimobilis sp. BM9
CGCCTCCGCCGTCGAGGAGCAGACCGCCACCACCAACGAGATGTCCCGCTCCGTCTCCGAAGCCGCCACCGGCTCGGCCGACATCGCTGTCAACATCGGGGGCGTCGCCCAGGCGACGGCCTCGTCGAGCGACGCGCTGTCCGGCTCGGGCGGCACGATCGACGAGCTCGCCGCCGTGTCGACGACCCTGCGCGAGCGGATCGCCGGCTTCACCATCTAGCCGCGCAGGACGACGAGAAGGGGGGGGGGGGGGGGGGGGGGGGGGGGGGCGCCGTGGGCCCCCACGCCCCCTTCTCGTGCCTCGGTGGGCCGAGGGTCAGCGCTTGAGGTTGACCAGCTCCTGGAGCAGCTCGTCGCTCGTGGTGATCACGCGCGAGTTCGCCTGGAAGCCGCGCTGGGCGATGATCAGGTTCGTGAACTCCTGGGAGAGGTCCACGTTCGACATCTCGAGCGCGCCACCGATGAGGCCACCACGGCCGCCCGCACCCGCCACGCCGACCGCCGGGTCGCCGGAGTTGACCGACGTCTCGTACATCGAGCCGCCCGCCTTCTGCAGACCGACCGGGTTGGCGAACGTCGCGATCGCGATGCGACCGACCGGCTGCTTGGTGCCGTTCGAGAAGGCGCCGATGATCGTGCCGTCAGCGTTGATCTGGAAGGACTGCAGGGCACCGGCCTGCGAGCCGTTCTTGCTGATCGCCTCGACCGTCGTGAGGGCCGCGTAGCCCGTCACGGTGCCCAGCTCGACCGTGCGGCTGCCGACCGTGATCGTGCCACCGGCCGTGAGGGCGCCCGAGGCGTCGAACTGCATCTCGGCGCCGGTGACCGTGTTCGTCCCGTCGGAACCGCTCACGCCCCAGCCGGTCGCGGTGCGCGTGAACGTGAGCGAGACGGTGCCCGCGTTGCCGAGGCTGTCGAACACCTCGACGTCGCGCACGAGAGCCGTGCCGACGGCCGCGTCGGACGGCAGGTTGCCACCGAACTTGATGTTCGTCGTCGGCTGCGCGCCGACGAGCGTCGTCATCGGGAGCGTGAGGTTGCTCAGGGCACCCGCGGTGTCGATCCCGCCCGCCGCGTCAGCCGCCCAGCCCTGGACGAACGCACCCTCCGACGTCACGAGGCGACCCTGCGCGTCGAAGTCGAACGAGCCGTTGCGCGTGTAGAACGTCTGCGCACCGCTCTTGACCGCGAAGAAGCCGTCGCCCGAGATCATCACGTCGGTCGAGCGGTTCGTCGTCTGGGCGGCGCCCTGCTGGAAGTTCGTCGAGATCGCGGAGACCTTGACGCCGAGGCCGACCTGGGCCGGGTTCGTGCCACCGGTGTCGGCGGTCGGCGCGCCCGCGTTCGTCAGGACCTGGCTGAGCGTGTCCTGGAACTGGGTCTGCGAGGCCTTGAAGCCGGTGGTGTTGACGTTGGCGATGTTGTTGCCGGTGACGTCGAGCATCGTCTGGTGCGAGCGGAGCCCGGAGATGCCGGAGAACAGCGAGCGAAGCATGGTGGTTCCCTTCGGGTGGTACGCCGGACTAGGACGCGGAGGAGTCGGTGGGGGTCGTGGGTGCGGGCTTCTCGGCGGGCGCGCCGAGGATCCCGGAGACGGAGTCGAGGCTGACCTTCACGCCGTCGACGAGGAGCTCGGGGACGGCGCCCGCGAACGAGACGCTCGAGACGTGACCGTTGACGGTCTTGCCCTCGGCGTCGGTGTAGGACACGTCCTTGCCGACGAACTCGGCGGCGGTCGCGCGCATCTGCAGCGCGAACGTCTCGAGGGTCGCGTCGGCGATCGACGTGAGCTTCTCCATGGACGCGAGCTGCGTGGTCTGCGCCATCATCTCGGTCGTGTCCATCGGTGCGCTCGGGTCCTGGTAGCGCAGCTGCGCGACGAGGAGGTTGAGGAAGGTCTCGCCGTCGAGGGTCTGCTTGGCCTTCGAGACCGTGTTCCCGGCGTGGATCGACGTGTAGCCGCCGCCGACACCCTCGGTGCTGATTGACATGGTGCGTGTCCTTTCGGGGGAGCTTCAGGCGAGGACGTCGACGCCGGAGCGTCCGTCGGTCGGGAGGATGTCGGGGCGCGGTGCAGGCGCGGACGCGGTGTCGACCGAGGTGCCACGCGCGTCGCCGCGCGTGACCTCGGGGCGACCGGAGCCGCGGCCGCCGTCGGCGTCGAGCCCGCTGCCCTGCTGGGCGCCCTGGCTGTCGGACCGGCCGGAGCCGAGGTCGAGCTGGGCCTGCATGCCGGTCGCGGCGAGGTCGCGGCGGAGCTCGGGCAGGATCCCGCGGAGCGACTCGCGCGCCGCGTCGGTCCCGCCGACGAGCTCGATGCGGACACCGTCGGCGCCGATGTGCGCACGGACCTCGACGGGCCCGAGCGCCTTCGGCTCGACGCGGAGCGTGAGCATGTGGTCGCCCGCGGGCAGCGCGCGCAGGCGTGCGAGCGGTGCACGGAGCTGCTCGGCGAGCGGCGGTGCCTCGGTGCGGGCAGGAGCTGCGGGCGCTGCGGCCGGGGCCGTCGGGGCGGCCTGCGTCGTCGGGCTCGCCGCGGCGGTCGCGCCGACCGGGGTGAACCCCTCGGGCAGCGCACGGCCGGTCGTCTGCTCGGCCCCTGCCGGGCGCATCGCGGCGGCCACGGGCGCGGCGGCTGCGGCTGCGGCGTCAGGCTGCGGCGTCGCCATGGCGACCTGCTGCTGAGCCGCGGGCTCGACACGCTGGGGCGTCGCGTCCTGGGCGAGCGGCGCGGCCTGGCCCGCGGGCTGGGCGGCCGTCGAGCTGCCGAGGGCGGCGCTGCGCTGGAGCGCAGCCTCCGCGCGGGCACCGTCGGCGACCGGGGCCTGCGGCTCGTCGACCGTCGGTGCGGCGACGGTGGCGACCGCGACGACCGGCGTGGCGGCGGCCGAGGTGGCTGCACCAGGTACGGCAGCGGCGGCGGCCTGGGCGGTCTCGTCCGCAGGCGCGGCGGGCGTCGCCTCGGCGACGGACGCCTCGGCGTCGACCTCCGCGAGCGGCTGCTGAGTCGCCTCGGTCGGCACGGCGCTCCCCACGACCGGGACGACGCGGGTCTCGACCTCGGCGACCGGCGCCGCCGGACCCTGGTCCGACGCGGTCTGCGTGGTCGTGTCGTCCGTGACGGCGGCGTCGTCGCGCTCGGCCTGCGGGCGGACCTCGTCGCGCGACGCCGTCGCACGCTCAGCCTGCGAGCCGTCCCGCGCCGCGTCAGCGCGGGCCGCGTCAGCACGCGCCGCGTCAGCGCGGGCCGCGTCAGCACGCGCCGCGTCAGCGCGGGCCGCGTCAGCGCGGGCCGCGTCCGCACGCGTCGTGCGGGCGCGCTCGGTGCGCGACCTGTCGGCCTGCGCGCGCTCCTGGGTGCGCGCGAGCTGCGCGCGGTCCGCGAGAGCGCGCTCGGCCTGAGCACGGTCCTCACGACGAGCGTTCGCCGCACCGTCGGCGGGCTGGCGGTCCTGCGTCGCACGGTCGAGCGTCCTCGCGAACGCGTCGTCCGTCCGCGCGGCAGCGGGCGCCGGGACCGCGGGCCTCGCGGCCTTGAGGTCCACGACGGAGATCTGGACGGTCATGCGGCACTCCCTGTCAGCATCTGCAGCGCGAGTCGCTGCGCGTCGACGGACGTGCCTGCGCTGGTCAGCGCGCCCGTGGTCGCGGCGGCGCCCGTGCCGGGCACGCCGTTCGTGACTCCCACCGAGGCGAGAGCGGACATGAGCGCCGTGGTCGTGGCGCTCTGGCTCGCGGCACCCGGCAGGACCCGCCGGATCGCGGTCGGCTTCTCGTAGACCTCCGCCTCCTGGACGACCTTGCCCGGCTTCGGAGCGTGGATCATGCGGTTGTCGCCGACATAGATGCCGATGTGCGAGCCGCCGTCGAACACGACGAGGTCGCCCGGGAGCGCCTCCTCGAGCGACGCGACCGGGGTGCCCGTCGTCATCTGCTCGCGCGCCGTGCGCGGGGCGTCGACGCCGAGGTCGGCGAGCGCACGCTGCACCAGGCCCGAGCAGTCCATGCCGGCCGTCGTCTCGCCGCCCCAGACGTACGGGACGCCCAGGTACTTCTCGGCGGACGCCACGAGACCCGTCGCGGTCGCGCCTGCTGCGGGGACCGTCGGGTCCTGGACGCCGGTCGTCTCGCCCGCCGCCGCGAGCGCCTGCGCGAACTGCGTCGACGACGCGGAGCCGCCCGACGTGCTCGACGTCGTGGTCGGCGCGCCGGTCGCGAACGCGGACGAGCCGAGGACACCACCGCTGCGAGCACCCGTCGAACGCACGAGCGACTCGATCGTGGCCACGCGGCTGAGGACGGAATCGATGCTCATCGCTCCTCCTCCCCCGTCGTCGCACCGGCGACGTCCTCGGGCGGACGCACCCGGCTCGCGGCCTCGTCGATCACGATCTGGTCCGCGGCCAGCTCCTCCTGGGCGACGCGCTCCGCGTGCCGCTCCTCGAGCTTCTCGAGCGGGAGGGACCGCGAGCGTGCGGCCTTCCACTCGTCCTCGCGCTCCTGCGCGGTGCGCGCCGCGCGGGCGACGAGAGCGGTAGCGACGTCGACGTCCGTGCGCAGCGCCGCACGGCCCGCGAGAGCCGCCTGCCACGCCCTGACGTCCATCGCGTCGGGCGTCGAGTGCGAGCCGAGCGCCTCGGCAGCCGCACGGGCGTGCGCACGCGCACGCGCCGTCTGGGCGTTCGCACGGCCGAGCTCGGCCGCCGCCTGGTCCTCCTGGAGCTTGCGGAACCGCAGCAGGCCCGCCAGCCGGAACTTGTCCGCCATCAGGCTGCCTCCCTCGTCCCGAACCGACCGACGAGCTCGTGCAGCCGCGCCCACGAGTCGGCTGCGGGCGCAGCCTCGTCGACGCCCTGCTGCAAGAACGCGTCGATCTCGCGCGAGCTCGCGAGAGCCGCGTCGACGAGCGGGTTCGAGCCCGCGACGTACGCGCCGACGTCGACCAGGTCCTGGACCGACCGGCGCGCCGCCATGACGCGACGCAGCTCGGTCGCGTCCGCACGCTGCTCACGCGACGTGACGCGCGACGCGACACGGGAGATCGAGCCGAGCGCGTCGATCGACGGGAAGTGGCCCGACGTCGCGAGCTTGCGGTCGAGCACGACGTGCCCGTCGAGGATCGAGCGCGCCTGGTCGGCGATCGGCTCGTTGTGGTCGTCGCCGTCGACGAGGACGGTGTAGATGCCCGTCACCGAACCGGTCGCGCCGGTACCAGCGCGCTCGAGCAGCTCGGCGAGCAGCGAGAACACGCTCGGCGGGTAGCCGCGGGTCGCGGGCGGCTCGCCGACCGACAGGCCGATCTCGCGCTGGGCCATCGCGACGCGCGTGAGCGAGTCCATCATCAGCACGACGTCCGCGCCGCCGTCGCGCAGATGCTCCGCGATGCGGGTCGCGACGAACGCGGAGCGCTTGCGCACGAGCGCCGGCTGGTCCGACGTCGCGACGACGACGACCGAGCGGGCGAGGCCCTCAGGGCCGAGGTCGTCCTCGAGGAACTCGCGGACCTCACGGCCGCGCTCACCGACGAGGGAGATCACCGAGATCTGCGCGTCCGTGCCGCGCGCGATCATCGACAGGAGCGTCGACTTGCCGACGCCCGAGCCGGCGAACAGGCCGATGCGCTGGCCGCAGCCGACCGTCGTGAGCGTGTCGAGCGTGCGCACGCCGAGGTTGAGGGGGGCCGTGACGCGCTGGCGCGCGAGCGGGTGCGGCGCGCGCCCGGCGATGTCGACGTACGTGACGTCCCGGAGCGGGCCCTTGCCGTCGATCGGCTGACCGAGACCGTCGAGCACGCGACCGAGGAGGCCGGGACCGACGGGGACGCGCAACGACCCGCCCGTCGCGCGGGCCTCGAGGCCGGCGCGCAGGCCGTGCGGAGGCGCGAGCGGCATGCAGCGCGCGGCGCCGGCGGTCGCCGCGACGACCTCGGCGGGCATGTGGGTGCCCGAGCCGACGGGACCGTCGCCGAGCTGGACGAGGTCGCCGATGGCGAGGTCGAGCCCCTCCACCTCGACGGAGAGACCGACAGCCTGACGGACGCGTCCCACGACCTCGGGGCGCGCGACGGCGAGCGTCGATGTCCAGGTCATGCCCGCGCCTCCGGGTCCCCGGCTGCGACGGCCTGCTCGACGAGCGGCTCGCCGCTGTCGAGCGCCTGCTCGACGGCGGCGCGCAGGCGTGCGGCACCGGTCGCGACGCGCGCGTCGAGGTAGCCGGTGGGCAGGTCGCTGATCGCGTCGCCCGGCGCGAGCGTCGCGTCGGCGACGAGCTCGACACCGTCGGGGACGCCGACGACGTGGCCGGCCTTCGCCGCTGCGCCCGCGAGCAGATCGAGGTGCGCGAGGTCCTGCGGGTTGAGGCGGATCGCCACGATCTCGGTGCCGGCGGGCACCGCGAGAGCGCGGGCGAGCGCGGACCGTGCCGAGCGCTCCGAGCTGGAGAGCTCGACGCCGACGATCGCCTCGGCGAGGTCGAGCGCGAGGCGCACGATCAGCTCGTGCGACTCCTCGACGACGGGGATCGTGCGGTCGTTGACCGCACGCGCGGCCGAGGCGAGCGTCGCGAGAGCGGCGTCGACCTGGGCGCGCGCCACGGCACGCTCGTCCTCGACGCGCTCCGCGACCCGCTCTGCGGCGCGCTGCGCCGCGACGGCCGCCGCTCGCGTGCCCTCGGCCCAGCCCGCCGCGTAGCCGCCGACGCGTGCCTGCTCGCGCACCTGCTGGGTGCGCGCGTCGGACACGACGGCGAGCTGCGTGGTCGCGAAGCCGGGCTCAGGAGACATACTCGTCCTCGCCCTCGCGGCGGATGATGATCTGGCCCGACTCCTCGAGGCGGCGGATCGTCTGGACGATCTGGCTGCGCGCCTCCTCGACCTGCGAGACGCGCACGGCGCCGAGCAGCTCGATCTCCTCGGTGAGGTTGCTGCGCGCACGCTCCGAGAGGTTGCGCAGGACGGCGTTGCGCTCGCCCTCGCCGGCACCCTTGAGCGCGAGCGCGAGCGTCGGCGTCTCGACGCCGCGCAGGACGAGCTGGAGCGCGCGGTCCTCGAGCAGGACGATGTCCGCGAAGACGAACATGCGGCTGCGCACCTCGTCGGCGAGCTCGGCGTCCTGCTCCTCGAGGCCCTCGAGGATGAGCTTCTCCGTGCCCGGGTCGGCGCGGTTGATGATCTCGACGAGCGGCTGCACGCCACCGATCTGGCTCGTCTCGCGCGGCGTGAGGACGCTCGCAGACTTGCGCTGCAGGCACTCGGCGACGGTTGAGACGACGTCGGGCGCCGCGCGGTCCATGAGGGCGATGCGGTGCGCGACAGCGGCCTGCGTCGCGGGCGGGAGGCCGCCGAGGATGAGCGAGGCGTGCTCGGGGCGCAGATGCGCGAGGACGAGGGCGATCGCCTGCGGGTGCTCGCCGTTGATGAGGGCGATGACCTGACGGGCGTCGGCCGCCTGGAGGAACTCGAACGGCTGACCGGCGAGCGACTCCTGGAGCCGCTCGAGCATCGTCGCGGCGCGCTCGTCGCCGACGGCCGCCTCGAGGAGCTGGGTCGCGAAGCCGAGACCGCCGTGCGCGAGCATCTGCCCGCCCTGGAGGGTGTCGTAGAACTCCCGCATGACCTGGTCGGCCATGTCCCGGTCGACGCGCTCCATGCGGACGATCGCGGCGGTGATGTCCTCGATCTCCGGCTCGGAGAGCTCGGACAGGACGCGCGCAGCCCGCTCGCGGCCGAGCTGCATGAGCACGAGCGCGGCACGCTGCGTGCCCGAGAGGGCGGCGGTGCTGGGGCGCGGGCGCTCGACGCGCGGAGCGTCCACGGCGGCGGCGACGGCGGGGTCGCTCGTGGTCACGACGGTCACTTGCGAGCCCCCACGTCCATCATCGAGCGGAGTCGGTCAGCGATCTCGGACGGGTCGGCGTCGGCCATGGAGCCGACCTCGGCGCGTTTCGCCTCGGCGTCGAGCTGGAGCTCGTCGACGGGCGCGATCATCGCGAGGGTCTGCTCGGTCTCCTCGACCATGTCGAGGGCGAGCGCGGTCGGGTCGACCGGCGAGACGGGCAGCGGCTCGAGGTCGCCGATGTCGAGCGCGGTGCGCTCGTCGCCCTTGCCCTTGCGTGCCCGGGCGACGACGACGGCGAGAGCGACGAGGAGCACGACCCCGAGGCCTGCCATGACGCCCGTGCGGATCAGCGCGGCGCGCTCGGCCTTCTCGGTGGCGGCGCGCTCTTCCGCGAGGGCGGCCTGGGCGGCCTCGGCGTTCGAGGAGTCGAACGCCATCCGCGACACGGTGACGACGTCGCCGCGCTGCTGGTCGATGCCGGCGGCCGAGGCGACGAGGGTCTCGAGCTCGGTCATCGACAGGGCCGCGGCTGCGGTCTGGTTGACGGCGACGGAGACGGACTGGCGGCGGACGGTGCCGGGCGCGGTCTCGGTCACCTCGGTGACCTTGTCGACCGCGTTGTTCCGGGTCTCGGACTCGTTGGCGTACTCGCCCTCGCCGTTGCCGCCGGTCGGGACCGCGATGTTGTCGGGGCCGAGGACGCCGGTCCCTCCGGGTGCGCCGCTGCCGGTGTAGGTCTCGGACGTCCGGGTCTCGGAGAGCGGCTGGACGCCGTCCGCGCTCTCGAAGCGCTCGGAGGTGCGCTGCACCTGGTCGAAGTCGAGGTCGGCAGCGACGGAGACCACGGCGTTGCCGGGGCCCACGATGCGGTCGAGCATCGTCTGGACGGAGGCGGAGATGCGCTCCTCGTACTCGCGGTTCTGCTTGCCGGAGCCGGTGCCGGCCGTGCCGACGCCGACGGCGGACAGGACCTTGCCGGTCGAGTCGATGACGGCGACGTCGGTCGTCTTCATGCCCTCGATCGACGCGGACACGAGGTGGACGACGGCCTGGACCTGGTCGTCGTCGAGGGTCGCGCCGGTGCGCAGCCCGACGAAGACGGACGCGGTCGGGTCGGCCTTCTCGGCGACGAACACGGTCTCTTCGGGGAGGGCGAGCTGCACGGACGCGGTCTCGACGCCCTTCATCGCGCTGATGGTCTTGGCGAGCTCGCCCTCCATCGCACGCTTGTAGGTGGTGGACTGCTGGAACTCCGAGGAGCCCATGCCCATCTCGTCGAGGAGCGAGTAGCCGCCGTCGCTCGCGGCGGGCAGGCCGGCCGCGGCCGTCTTGAGGCGCATCTGGTAGACGGAGTCCTTCGGGACCATGACCGTCGCACCGCCGTCGGCGAGCTGGTAGGCGACCCCGGAGGCGTCGAGCTGCTCGACGACGGCGCTCGCGTCGGCCGCGGCGAGGCCCGTGTACAGCGGCGCGTAGGTGGGGCGCGAGCTCCACGCGTAGAGGCCGACGACGATGGCAGCCAGGACACCGAGCCCGATGAGCGTCAGCGTGCGCTGCGCGATCGTGAACTCCTTGATGGCCGCGCCCAGGCGGGCGGCGGCGTGCGAGATCTTCTCGGGCATCAGGCCTGCATCCTCATGATCTCGGTGAAGGCCTCGACGGCCTTGTTACGGACGGCGGCGGTCAGCTCGAGCGTGACGGCTGCCTGGCTCGCGGCGACCGTGTAGTCGTGCACGTCGTCGAGGTCGCCCGTCACGGCGCGGATCGCGAGGGCGCTCGACTTCTCCTGGGCGCCCTGGAGGTTCTCGATGGCGCCGGTGAGGGAGGACGCGAACGCGGGGCCGGTCGTGCTGGGCCCCTGCGCGGGGCTCGCGCCCGTGAGGTCGAGGTAGCCGGTGCCGGTGGCACCGGTCACGGCTCCGGCGCTCACGGCGCCGACGGGGATGACGGGGAAGCTCATCAGTTCCTACCGATCTGGAGTGCGGCCTCGTAGGTGGCGCGGGCGCGGTCGACGACGGCGGCGTTCGCCTGGTAGCCGCGCTGGGCCATGATGAGCGAGCTCATCTGGCTGGACATGTCGATGTCGGGGTAGCGGACGTAGCCCTCCGCGTCGGCGAGCGGGTTGTTCGGCTCGTAGACCATGCGTCCCTCGGCGGAGCCGAGGACGACGCCGGCGACCTGGACGCCCTGCCCCTGCTGCATCTCGTCCGCGACGACGTAGCGCGCCTGGAAGGCGGCCTCGTCGGTGCGCGTGGCGTTGTTGGCGTTGGCGAGGTTGTCGCTGATCGCGTCGAGCCACTTGCGGTGGACGGTCATGCCCGTCGAGGCGATCCCGAGTGCTCCGAACGTCGTCATCAGCTGGTCCTCATCGCAGTACGGATCTGGCTGAACTGCCCGTCCATGGCCTGGGTGGCGAGCTGGTAGCGCAGGTTGGTGTCGACGTTGAGCAGGGTCTCCGCGTCGAGGTTGACGTTGTTGCCGTCGAGGCGGGTGGGCTCGAGCGAGGTCTGCTGGGCTGCTGTCACGTAGCCGTTGCCACCGCGGACCGCCGAGGTGAGGGCGTCCTCGAACGAGACGCGGCCTGCGTGGAAGCCTGGCGTCTGGATGTTCGCGATGTTGTGCGCGATGACGCGCTGGCGCAGAGCGAGGCCGTCCAGGGCGCTGTTGAGCGCACCGAAACCCACGGAATCGAACACGGAGACGTCCCTGAGGTGTGGTCCGAGTGGCCTGTCCGTGGCCGGTATGACGAGCGATCCATGCTCGACGGTCCTATCGGGACGCAGGTCCCACTGTTGAGAGGTTCCCGGCCGCGGAGTTGCAGGTCCGCCCGACGATCGTCACGTGACGGACACTTCGGACCCGGCGTACGGGGAGGCGGGAGCCTCAGCCCTCGGTGTCGAGGTAGACGGGGCGCTCGCGCTCCAACGGGTCGGAGGCGTCGATCACCTCGACCTGGCGGCGCGTCGCCGCCATGGCACGCGCGAGCCTGCTCGCGGTCGCCTTCTGCGCCTCGAGCACGGCGGTCGCGCGCGCGCCGAGGGCGCGCGGGAGCGGGCCGATGCCGTGCGGGACACGCCACTGGGACGCGCGCCGGAGCGCGAGCTCGGCGATCTCGTTGTCGGGCGCTGCATCGAGGAGCGCGTTCGTCTCAGCGAGGTCGCGCTCGAGGATGTCGAGCGCGCGGATCCACGCCGACGTGGCGGTGTCGTCGGTCATGGTCAGCACGTGCTCACCCGACGCCCAGCTCACCCCTCGGGCCGACGACGGCCGGAGGGATGGGAGCGGCCTGCTCGGCCGACAGCTCGCGGGCCGCCGTGTGCCACGCCTCGCGGAGCGGCTCGATGAGAGCACGGCACGCGTCGAACCGGGAGTCGTCCTGGTTGACGTTCGCCTTGACGAGCTCGGTGCTCAGGTACGAGTAGAGGGTCAGCAGGTTCTGCGCGCCGGCCCACGCGTTGACGTCGAGCGTCGTCATGAGCTCGGTGACGATGTCCTGGGCGTGGAGGGCTGCCGCGTTGCAGCCCGCCTTGTCGCCTGCCTCGATCGCCTTGCGGGCACGGCTGATGTCGAGCAGCAGCCGGTCGTACAGCATCGTCACGAGCGTCGACGGTGTCGCATTGAGCACGCTCTGCGCGAGGTACTCGGATCTCAGGTCGGTGGTCACGGTCTCTCCTCGTCTACTTCGTCGCGTTCAGCTGCGCGATCTGCGACGACAGCCAGTTCGACGTCGACTGCATCTTGCTCATCGACACCTCGAGCGCGGAGTAGATCCGCACGAGGGTCTCGCGACGGCGAGCGAGGCGGTCGTCCCAGTCGGAGATGCGGTCGCCCATCTCGCTGACCGACGCCTCGGTCGACTTGATGCGGTTCGTCAGCGATCCGTCGACCTTGTCGGAGGCGCGGTCGGCGACGGCCTGGACGTTCGCGGCGACGCCGGAGACGATCTTCTGGACCTTCGCGGGGTCTTCAGCGAGGGCGGCCGAGAACTTCTCCTGGTCGAACGTGAACGTGCCGTCGCGCGCGATGACGATGCCGACGTCGGCCGGCGACACGCCGTCGATCGGCGCGCTCGCCTGCGACAGGATGTCCTGCTGGAGGAAGCGGATCGTCGTGTCTCCGCCGAACAGCCCGGGCTTGAGGGTCGCGGAGCCGTCGGACGCGGTGCCCGTGCTCGCCTTGGTCCGCGAGCTGATCTCGGAGAGGACGACCCCGATGTTGCTCACGAGGTTCTTCGCGAGGTTCGTCAGCGCCTCGGTGTCCCGCACGACGTCGACGGTGACGGCTTCGGCCTCGACCTTGGAGACGGTGATCGTCACGTCGCCGAGGAGCCCGTTGAACGCGTTGGTGGCGCTCGTCATCGACTGGGCCGCGTCCGTGCCGGGGAAGAGCGTGATCTTCGCGTCGCCCGCGGCGCGGACCTGGCTCAGCGACGCGGCGGCGGGCCCGCCCGCGCTGGCGTAGGAGACCGTGAACGAGCTGGCCGCGCCCGTCGCGGTCCCCGTCAGCTGCAGCCGGTAGCTCGGCGTGTCGGCGGTGCCGACGTTGATGACCGCGGCCTTGACGCCCGCGTCGGACGAGTTGATCGCGGCGGCGATGTCGCGCGGGTCCGTCGTCAGCGCGGTGACAGCGGTGTCCTTGCCCCCGAGCGAGATCGTCAGCGTCGGGTCGGCAGGGTCGAGGTCAGCGGGGATCGCGAGGAGCGACGACTGAGACGTCGCGACACGGTCGACCGTAAAGGAGAGGGTCGAGGGCACGGCACCGCTCGCAGCGGTGACGACGACGGACTCGGCGCTCGAGGTGCCCTTGACCGCACCCCACGAGGTGTCCTTCGTGGCGGTCTTCGCAGCCTCCGCAAGAGAAGCGACGCGCGTGTTGAGCGCCTGCAGAGCGGTCACGAGCGAGGAGCCCGTCGCCTGCTTCTGCTTGAGGAGAACCTGCTGGTTGCCCTCGACCGCGATGAGGCTGTTGATGAGCGCGGTGGTGTCGAGTCCGGAGCTGAGACCGTCGATCGCGAGACCGGCCATCGTGATGCCCTTCGTTCGTTGCGGGTGACTGCATGCCGTGCGTGCGAGCTGCGGGAGCAGCTCTGGTGTGGCCGTGGGGGGGGGGGGGGGGGGGGCGCCCCCCCCCCCCCCGGCGGGTGGCGTCAGGTCACCCCGACGTCATGGTCCGTGGTGGACGCAGTGTGAGGTCAGAGACCGATGTCCG
>NZ_JBZEMO010000011.1:0-5575 GCF_058313055.1 Flavimobilis sp. BM9
GCCGGCCTGGAAGGGCGGGTGGGGATGCGCGTCTGTTCCTTGAGAACTCAACAGTGTGCTTGATAGTCAATGCCAAATATCCCTGTCGGGTGGCTTGGTCTGGTCCTTTGTGGGCTGGGTCTGGTTGCTCGTAGAGGATTCCTTTGGATAATAGATTGAAAACGCAAGTTTTCGATCTTGATGCCAGTTTTATTCAGGCTGTCCCTGGTGGATGGCCTGCTTCGTATGGTTGTTAACCGGGTTCGCCTGGTTGGCGTCAAACATTTACGGAGAGTTTGATCCTGGCTCAGGACGAACGCTGGCGGCGTGCTTAACACATGCAAGTCGAACGGTGAAGGTGGAGCTTGCTCCGCTGGATCAGTGGCGAACGGGTGAGTAACACGTGAGTAACCTGCCCCTCACTTCGGGATAACCTCGGGAAATCGTGGCTAATACCGGATACGAGGCACCTTCGCATGGGGTGTGCCTGGAAAGATTTATCGGTGGGGGATGGACTCGCGGCCTATCAGCTTGTTGGTGGGGTAATGGCCCACCAAGGCGACGACGGGTAGCCGGCCTGAGAGGGCGACCGGCCACACTGGGACTGAGATACGGCCCAGACTCCTACGGGAGGCAGCAGTGGGGAATATTGCACAATGGGCGCAAGCCTGATGCAGCGACGCCGCGTGGGGGATGAAGGCCTTCGGGTTGTAAACCCCTTTCAGCAGGGAAGAAGCGAGAGTGACGGTACCTGCAGAAGAAGCGCCGGCTAACTACGTGCCAGCAGCCGCGGTAATACGTAGGGCGCAAGCGTTGTCCGGAATTATTGGGCGTAAAGAGCTCGTAGGCGGTTTGTCGCGTCTGGTGTGAAAACTCAAGGCTCAACCTTGAGCTTGCACCGGGTACGGGCAGACTAGAGTGCGGTAGGGGTGACTGGAATTCCTGGTGTAGCGGTGGAATGCGCAGATATCAGGAGGAACACCGATGGCGAAGGCAGGTCACTGGGCCGCAACTGACGCTGAGGAGCGAAAGCATGGGGAGCGAACAGGATTAGATACCCTGGTAGTCCATGCCGTAAACGTTGGGCACTAGGTGTGGGGCTCATTCCACGAGTTCCGTGCCGCAGCAAACGCATTAAGTGCCCCGCCTGGGGAGTACGGCCGCAAGGCTAAAACTCAAAGGAATTGACGGGGGCCCGCACAAGCGGCGGAGCATGCGGATTAATTCGATGCAACGCGAAGAACCTTACCAAGGCTTGACATACACCGGAATCATGCAGAGATGTGTGCGTCTTCGGACTGGTGTACAGGTGGTGCATGGTTGTCGTCAGCTCGTGTCGTGAGATGTTGGGTTAAGTCCCGCAACGAGCGCAACCCTCGTCCTATGTTGCCAGCACTTCGGGTGGGGACTCATAGGATACTGCCGGGGTCAACTCGGAGGAAGGTGGGGATGACGTCAAATCATCATGCCCCTTATGTCTTGGGCTTCACGCATGCTACAATGGCCGGTACAAAGGGCTGCGATACCGCGAGGTGGAGCGAATCCCAAAAAGCCGGTCTCAGTTCGGATTGGGGTCTGCAACTCGACCCCATGAAGTCGGAGTCGCTAGTAATCGCAGATCAGCAACGCTGCGGTGAATACGTTCCCGGGCCTTGTACACACCGCCCGTCAAGTCACGAAAGTCGGTAACACCCGAAGCCGGTGGCCCAACCCTTGTGGAGGGAGCCGTCGAAGGTGGGATTGGCGATTGGGACTAAGTCGTAACAAGGTAGCCGTACCGGAAGGTGCGGCTGGATCACCTCCTTTCTAAGGAGCCACAACCGTCCGGATCAACCACTGGTCTACCCGCTTGCGGGAGCTGGTGCCGGTCGGTCAAGTGCCACGCTCGGGCCGAACGCGCTCGGGGTGGGACGCTCATGGGTGGAACATTGACTTCTTGCGAGCTCGGGTGCTGGTGCACCGGTTAGTACGCCTCCTTGTGGGGTGGGAACGCCTCGTGCCAGACGCCTGGGGGAGTTCAAGCACACTGTTGGGTCCTGAGGGAACAGGCCTTCTGGTGCCGGCGACGGCGCTGGGTGGACTGGTTTCCTTCACGGACTGCCCCTGGCGGGTGAACCGCTGCTGGCCCACGGCTGGTGGTAGGCACGGCGCCGATCGAGGGGGTGGGGTCGTTGGTAGCTTGAGAACTGCACAGTGGACGCGAGCATCTTTGTAACATCAAAGATTTATCTTTGGTATCTGCAATTTTTAGCTGTTGTCAAGTTTTTAAGGGCACAGGGTGGATGCCTTGGCACTAGGAGCCGAAGAAGGACGTTGTAGCCTGCGATAAGCCTCGGGGAGTTGGCAAACGAACCGTGATCCGAGGATGTCCGAATGGGGAAACCCACCTGGAGTCATGTCCAGGTACCCGCACCTGAATATATAGGGTGTGTGGAGGGAACGTCGGGAAGTGAAACATCTCAGTACCGACAGGAAGAGATATTCCGTGAGTAGTGGCGAGCGAAAGCGGATCAGGCCAAACCGATGGCGTGTGATACCCGGCAGGGGTTGCGTCATCGGGGTTGTGGGACCTTTTGGATCATTCTGCCGGATGGTCAGGGAGTCAGAAAGCTTCGTTATAGTCGAAGGCCTTGGGAAGGGCCGGCACAGAGGGTGATACCCCCGTAGACGAAATGGCGTAGCCTCCCGAGAGTGTTCCCAAGTAGCACGGGGCCCGAGAAATCCCGTGTGAATCCGTCGAGACCACTCGATAAGCCTAAATACTACCTAGTGACCGATAGCGGACAAGTACCGTGAGGGAAAGGTGAAAAGTACCCCGGGAGGGGAGTGAAATAGTACCTGAAACCGTGTGCCTACAATCCGTTGGAGCCTCCCTAGCAGGGGTGACAGCGTGCCTTTTGAAGAATGAGCCTGCGAGTTAGTGCTCAGTGGCGAGGTTAACCCGTGTGGGGAAGCCGTAGCGAAAGCGAGTCCGAATAGGGCGATCATAGTCGCTGGGTCTAGACCCGAAGCGGAGTGATCTACCCATGGCCAGGTTGAAGCGCGGGTAAGACCGCGTGGAGGACCGAACCCACCTAGGTTGAAAACTGGGGGGATGAGCTGTGGGTAGGGGTGAAAGGCCAATCAAACTCCGTGATAGCTGGTTCTCCCCGAAATGCATTTAGGTGCAGCGTCACGTGTTTCTTGCCGGAGGTAGAGCTACTGGATGGCCGATGGGCCCTACAAGGTTACTGACGTCAGCCAAACTCCGAATGCCGGTAAGACAGAGCGTGGCAGTGAGACTGCGGGGGATAAGCTCCGTAGTCGAGAGGGAAACAGCCCAGACCACCAGCTAAGGCCCCTAAGCGTGTGCTAAGTGGGAAAGGATGTGGAGTTGCACAGACAACCAGGAGGTTGGCTTAGAAGCAGCCACCCTTGAAAGAGTGCGTAATAGCTCACTGGTCAAGTGATTCCGCGCCGACAATGTAGCGGGGCTCAAGTACACCGCCGAAGCTGTGGCATTCACATTTGAGCTAGGCCTTCGTGGTCCAGGCATGTGGATGGGTAGGGGAGCGTCGTGTGGGCAGTGAAGCTGCGGGGTAACCCAGTGGTGGAGCCTACACGAGTGAGAATGCAGGCATGAGTAGCGAATGACGGGTGAGAAACCCGTCCGCCGAATGACCAAGGGTTCCAGGGCCAGGCTAATCCGCCCTGGGTAAGTCGGGACCTAAGGCGAGGCCGACAGGCGTAGTCGATGGACAACGGGTTGATATTCCCGTACCGGCGAAGAACCGCCCAGACCGAACCCGGTGATGCTAAGCGCCCGGACCGTCACCTGTTGACCCTTCGGGGTCTTGGTGTGCGGCGAGGCCGCGACCCGAGCTGGTAGTAGGTGAGCGTATTAACAGGGGTGACGCAGGAAGGTAGCCGAGCGTGGCGATGGTAGTCCACGTCCAAGGTTGTAGGGCGAGCAGTAGGCAAATCCGCTGCTCATATAGCCTGAGAACTGACGGTGACCCCGTATGGGGGATGATTCGGTGATCCTATGCTGCCTAGAAAAACCTCGACGCGATGGTTCTAGCCGCCCGTACCCTAAACCGACTCAGGTGGTCAGGTAGAGAATACTAAGGCGACGAGATAATCATGGTTAAGGAACTCGGCAAAATGCCCCCGTAACTTCGGGAGAAGGGGGGCCTGAGGCGTGTACCGGCTTGCCCGGGAAGCGTTTGAAGGCCGCAGAGACCAGGGGGAAGCGACTGTTTACTAAAAACACAGGTCCGTGCGAAGTCGCAAGACGATGTATACGGACTGACGCCTGCCCGGTGCTGGAAGGTTAAGAGGACTGGTCAGCTCTTCGGAGCGAAGCTGAGAATTTAAGCCCCAGTAAACGGCGGTGGTAACTATAACCATCCTAAGGTAGCGAAATTCCTTGTCGGGTAAGTTCCGACCTGCACGAATGGCGTAACGACTTCCCCGCTGTCTCAACCGTGAACTCGGCGAAATTGCACTACGAGTAAAGATGCTCGTTACGCGCAGCAGGACGGAAAGACCCCGGGACCTTTACTATAGCTTGGTATTGGTGTTCGGTGCGGCTTGTGTAGGATAGGTGGGAGACTGTGAAGCCGGCACGCCAGTGTCGGTGGAGTCAACGTTGAAATACCACTCTGGTCGCTCTGGATACCTAACTTCGGTCCGTGATCCGGACCAGGGACAGTGCCTGGTGGGTAGTTTAACTGGGGCGGTTGCCTCCTAAAATGTAACGGAGGCGCTCAAAGGTTCCCTCAGCCTGGTTGGCAATCAGGTGTCGAGTGCAAGTGCACAAGGGAGCTTGACTGTGAGACTGACAGGTCGAGCAGGGACGAAAGTCGGAACTAGTGATCCGGCGGTGGCTTGTGGAAGCGCCGTCGCTCAACGGATAAAAGGTACCCCGGGGATAACAGGCTGATCTTGCCCAAGAGTCCATATCGACGGCATGGTTTGGCACCTCGATGTCGGCTCGTCGCATCCTGGGGCTGGAGTAGGTCCCAAGGGTTGGGCTGTTCGCCCATTAAAGCGGTACGCGAGCTGGGTTTAGAACGTCGTGAGACAGTTCGGTCCCTATCCGCTGCGCGCGCAGGAAACTTGAGAAGACCTGTCCCTAGTACGAGAGGACCGGGACGGACTAACCTCTGGTGTGCCAGTTGTTCCGCCAGGAGCATGGCTGGTTGGCTACGTTGGGAAGAGATAACCGCTGAAAGCATCTAAGCGGGAAGCTTGCTTCAAGATGAGGTTTCCACGCCCTTCGGGGTGAGAGGCTCCCAGTAGACCACTGGGTTGATAGGCCGGATGTGGAAGTGAGGACTAAAGACTCATGGAGCTGACCGGTACTAATGAGCCGACAACTTGATAACAACAAATTTGTGCTACGCGTCCACTGTGCGGTTCCCGAGATACCAGCGACGGATATCTCCATAGAGTTACGGCGGTCATAGCGAGAGGGAAACGCCCGGTCCCATTCCGAACCCGGAAGCTAAGCCTCTCAGCGCCGATGGTACTGCCCTGGAGACGGGGTGGGAGAGTAGGACGCCGCCGGACAACCATTCACCAAAGGCCCACCCCGATCGGGGTGGGCCTTTGG
>NZ_JBZEMO010000012.1:0-2608 GCF_058313055.1 Flavimobilis sp. BM9
AGATCAACGGCACCAAGCAGGCTGTGCGCAACGCGCAGGACGGCATCTCCGTCGTCCAGACCGCGGAAGGTGCTCTCGCCGAGACGCACTCGATCCTGCAGCGCATGCGTACGCTCTCCGTCCAGGCGTCCAACGACGGTGGCCTCAACGCGACCGCCAAGGGCAACATCCAGGACGAGATCAGCCAGCTCAGCACCGAGCTGAACCGCATCGCGGCCACCACGGAGTTCAACGGCAAGAAGCTGCTCGACGGCTCCTACTCCGGTGCGTTCCAGGTCGGCGCCAACACCTCGACCAACGACGTCATCACGGTCGCTCTGTCGACCGCGGTCGGCGTCACGGGCCTCTCGCTCACCACGGTCAACGTGACGACGCTCGCCGGTGCGACCGGTGCCATCGGTGCGATCGACACCGCGATCGACCGGGTCTCGAAGATCCGTTCGACCCTCGGTGCCGTGCAGAACCGCTTCGACCACACCATCAACAACCTCAACGTCGCCGCGGAGAACCTGGCCGCGTCGGAGAGCCGTATCCGTGACACGGACATGGCCTCGGAGATGGTCTCGTACACCCGTGCCTCGATCCTGTCGCAGGCTGGCACGGCGATGCTGGCCCAGGCGAAGTCGATCCCGCAGAGCGTCCTGCAGCTCCTCCAGTGAGCTGAGGGTCACCGGTCCCGGTGACCCGCGCCCCTGCACCACGAGAAGGCGGGCGGACCCCACGGTCCGTCCGCCTTCTCGCGCCGTAGGGCGCGAGATGCTCCGGGCGGACGCCTACTTCTTGGCGACGCGCGGCCGATGGGGGAGGTGTCGGCCCATGGACGGGCCGGTGTTTCGGGCCACGTCAAGGAGGAGAACATCATGGCTCTCTCGGTCAACACGAACATCGCGGCGCTCAACTCGTACCGCAACCTGTCGAACACGCAGAACGACCTGAGCAAGTCCCTCGAGAAGCTCTCGAGCGGTCTTCGCATCAACCGTGCTGCTGACGACGCTGCCGGCCTGGCGATCTCCGAGGGTCTGCGTTCGCAGATCAACGGCACCAAGCAGGCTGTGCGCAACGCGCAGGACGGCATCTCCGTCGTCCAGACCGCGGAAGGTGCTCTCACCGAGACGCACTCGATCCTGCAGCGCATGCGTACGCTCTCCGTCCAGGCGGCGAACGACGGTGGCCTCAACGCGACCGCCAAGGGCAACATCCAGGACGAGATCACCCAGCTGGCCACCGAGCTCGACCGCATCGCGGCCACCACGGAGTTCAACGGCAAGACGCTGCTCGACGGCTCCTACGACGGCGCGTTCCAGGTCGGCGCCAACACGTCGACCAACGACGTCATCTCGGTGACGCTCGCCACCGGCATGGCGTCCGGCGACCTCGGTGTCGACGCCCTGGCCGTCGCCACGTTCGCGGGCGCGAGCGCTGCGATCGTCGCGATCGACGCCGCGATCGACACGGTCTCCAAGACCCGCTCGAGCCTCGGTGCCGTCCAGAACCGCTTCGACCACACCATCAACAACCTCAACGTCGCCGCGGAGAACCTGGCCGCGTCGGAGAGCCGTATCCGTGACACGGACATGGCCTCGGAGATGGTCTCGTACACCCGTGCCTCGATCCTGTCGCAGGCTGGCACGGCGATGCTGGCCCAGGCGAAGTCGATCCCGCAGAGCGTCCTGCAGCTCCTCCAGTGAGCTGAGGGTCACCGCTCCCGGTGACCCACGCCCCTGCACCGCGAGAAGGCGGGCGGACCTCACGGTCTGCCCGCCTTCTCGTACGCTCGGGCCCTGCTGCGCCGGCCGACGGCTCGCCAGCGAAAAGAACGAGCCAAACCTCTACACCCCTGCCACAGGCGGTCGATAGGTCGGACGCCGGTCCATGGACGGACCGACGCACTGGGCCACTTCAAGGAGGAGAACATCATGGCTCTCTCGGTCAACACGAACATCGCGGCGCTCAACTCGTACCGCAACCTGTCGAACACGCAGAACGACCTGAGCAAGTCCCTCGAGAAGCTCTCGAGCGGTCTTCGCATCAACCGTGCTGCTGACGACGCTGCCGGCCTGGCGATCTCCGAGGGTCTGCGTTCGCAGATCAACGGCACCAAGCAGGCTGTGCGCAACGCGCAGGACGGCATCTCCGTCGTCCAGACCGCGGAAGGTGCTCTCACCGAGACGCACTCGATCCTGCAGCGCATGCGCACCCTCTCCGTCCAGGCGGGCAACGACGGTGGCCTCAACGCGACCGCGAAGACGAACATCCAGGACGAGATCACCCAGCTGGCCACCGAGCTCGACCGCATCGCGGCCACCACGGAGTTCAACGGCAAGAAGCTCCTCGCGGGCACCTACGCCGGCACCTTCCAGGTGGGCGCCAACACGTCCGCCAACGACGTCATCGCCGTGTCGATCGGCACGATGAGCGCGACGGCCCTCTCCGTGAACGCCCTCACCATGGACAACGCGGGCGCTGCCGTGACGGCGATCGACACCGCGATCGACGCGGTCTCCAAGACCCGCTCGAAGCTCGGTGCCGTCCAGAACCGCTTCGACCACACCATCAACAACCTCAACGTCGCCGCGGAGAACCTGGCCGCGTCGGAGAGCCGTATCCG
>NZ_JBZEMO010000013.1:0-1314 GCF_058313055.1 Flavimobilis sp. BM9
GCCATTGCTGGTGCCGGGGCGATCAAAGTGGCTCATCGCAGTCGAGGGTGTAGCGGTTGGTGTGCGCGTGGCGGTGGGTGGGTAGGGGTCGAGGTCCCCGAGGATGGAAGTTCCTACACTGCCCATCCGGAGGACCTCGACGTGCTCAACGCTACCTTCGCCTCGCCGTGCCTGACCACGTTCTGCCGCCAGGATGAGCTGGGGTTGGAGGCGATCGGACAGCGTCTTGACGCTGGCCGGGCGGTGATCCAGTGCCGTGTCGTCGAGGACGATCCCTGGTGCCACTCGTGCGGCGCCGAGGGCGTGCCAAGGGACACGGTCACCCGGCCGCTGGCGCACGAGCCATTCGGCCACCGGCCCACGACGTTGCTGGTGCGGGTGCGCCGCTACCGGTGCGCGCACTGCCGACGGATATGGCGCCAGGACACCAGCAAGGCCGCGGCGCCGAGGGCGAAGATCTCCCGCGGCGGGATCGAGTGGGCGCTGACGGCGATCGTGGTCGACCACCTCACCGTCTCGCGCGCCGCAGCCGTGCTCGGGGTGTCGTGGCACACCGCGAACGCCGCCGTCATCGCTGAAGGCAGCAGGCGGCTGATCGACGACCCGAGCAGGTTCGACCGCGTCACCACGATCGGCGTCGACGAGCACGTCTGGCGACACACCCGCCGCGGCGACAAGTACGTCACCGTGATCATCGACCTGACCCCCGTGCGAGAGAAGACGGGGCCGGCAAGGCTGCTGGACATGGACGAGGGCCGCTCGAAGCAGGTGTTCAAGCAGTGGCTCGCCGCGCGCCCTGCGCACTGGTCGAAGCGGATCGAGGTCGTCGCGATGGACGGGTTCACCGGCTTCAAGACCGCCGCCGCCGAAGAGCTCCCCGACGCCGTGCCCGTGATGGATCCGTTCCACGTGGTCCGCCTCGCTGGCGACGCCCTGGACGTCTGCCGCCGGCGGGTCCAGCAGGACACCACCGGCCACCGCGGAATGAAGAGCGACCCGCTCTACAAGGCCCGCCGCACCCTGCACACCGGCACCCGCCTGCTCACCGAACGTCAGCGAGCACGACTCGACGCGCTCCTCGCGCTCGACGAGCACGTCGAAGTTGAAGCGACCTGGGGCATCTACCAGCGCATCATCGCCGCCTACCGCGAACCCAACAAGCATGCGGCCAAGACCATGATGGGGGCTGTGATCGCCTCCATCACCAGCTCAGTTCCCGACACCCTCGTCGAGATCCGCAAGCTCGGCCGCACGATGAAGCAACGCGCCACCGACATCCTCGCGTTCTTCGACCGGCCCGGCACCAGCAACGGT
>NZ_JBZEMO010000014.1:0-649 GCF_058313055.1 Flavimobilis sp. BM9
GGGTGGTGTGACGAGGCGGGTGCGGATCTCGTGGGTGGTGAACGGCTCGGAGGTGGTGGTGGTGACGTTCTGGCCGTCGACGTCGCGCCAGGTCGTCTCGCCAACGAGACGCCACTGGCCTTGCCACGTGGTGGTGAGCGTGACCTGGTAGGTGCCGAGGTGGGTGTAGACGTGCGAGACGGTCTTGTCCGGGTAGGGGCCGCCGGGCTTGGCGGTCGTCAGGGGCTTGGTCTTGTCGCCGAAGTCCCAGCGCCACTCGACCGGCGTCGCGCGCAGCTCGACCGGAGTGCCACCGACGGTCGTGGCGAGCGTCTGGGGCTCATCGTCGGAGTAGACGATCGTGTCGATCTGCACGAACGTCCAGCCACGGCCGTCGATGACCGTGATCGGTGAGGGTGTCAGCGTCATCTCGGCGAACGCGGAACGCACGTCGTCGATCAGGTCGCCTTCCTCCGGGGTGACGCACTGCCACGAAGACAGAGCAGTCCACGGACCCCACTGTGCGGCGCCGGTCAGGCGGCTGCGCGACTCACGCGGCGGCTGAAGGATCTCCCCTTCCGCACACTCGAGATCGAACCCGTCACACCGGTAGGAGTACGCCGGGTCATAGGAGACCGACGAGCCCGGCTGACACATCGCCGGGTCGATC
>NZ_JBZEMO010000015.1:0-550 GCF_058313055.1 Flavimobilis sp. BM9
CCGAGCCGGTGGCGGCTTCGGAGACGGAGCGGGACATCTCGTTGGTGGTGGCGGTCTGCTCCTCGACGGCGGAGGCGATCGTGAGCTGGTAGTCGTTGATCTTGGCGATGACGCCGGAGATCTCGGTGATGGCGTGGACGGCGTTGTCGGTGTCGGCCTGGATGGCCTCGACCTTGCGGGCGATGTCCTCGGTGGCGCGTGCGGTCTCCTGGGCGAGGTCCTTGACCTCGGAGGCGACGACGGCGAAGCCCTTGCCGGCCTCGCCGGCGCGGGCGGCCTCGATCGTGGCGTTGAGGGCGAGGAGGTTGGTCTGCTCGGCGATCGAGGTGATGGACTTGACGACGTTGCCGATCTCCTGGCTGGAGGTGCCCAGGCGGGTGACGGTCACGGTCGCGTCGGCGGCCTGGGTGGTGGCGCGGTTGGCGACGTCGGCGGCCTCGGAGGCGTTCTGGGCGATCTCGCGGATGGAGGCACCCATCTGCTCGGCGCCGGCGGCGACGGTCTGGACGTTGCGGGAGACCTGCTCGGCAGCGGCAGCGACGACGCCCGC
>NZ_JBZEMO010000016.1:0-488 GCF_058313055.1 Flavimobilis sp. BM9
CGGATACGGCTCTCCGACGCGGCCAGGTTCTCCGCGGCGACGTTGAGGTTGTTGATGGTGTGGTCGAAGCGGTTCTGAACGGCACCGAGCTTCGAGCGGGTCTTGGAGACCTCGTCGATCGCGGCGTCGATCTTCGTGATCGCGTCGGCGGCGTCGTCCATCGTGAGGGCGTTGACCGTGAGGGCAGTCGCGCTCATCGTGCCGATCGACACGGCGATGACGTCGTTGGCGGACGTGTTGGCGCCGACCTGGAAGCTACCGGCGTAGGTGCCCGCAAGAAGCTTCTTGCCGTTGAACTCCGTGGTGGCCGCGATGCGGTCGAGCTCGGTGCTGAGCTGGCCGATCTCGTCCTGGATGTTCGTCTTCGCGGTCGCGTTGAGGCCGCCGTCGTTCGCCGCCTGGACCGAGAGGGTACGCATGCGCTGCAGGATCGAGTGCGTCTCGGTGAGAGCACCTTCCGCGGTCTGGACGACGGAGATGCCGTCCTG
>NZ_JBZEMO010000017.1:0-293 GCF_058313055.1 Flavimobilis sp. BM9
TCGATGGCCAGGGCACCGGCATCACTCTATGCTTGCCACTGCCCCCTCAACCTGAAGCCGAAAGCGAAACCCCATGAGCCAGTCCGCCACCCTGTTGGTCATCGACGATGAACCGCAGATCCGCAAGTTCCTGCGCATCAGCCTGGCCTCCCAGGGCTACAAGGTGATCGAAGCCGCAACCGGTGAGGAAGGGCTCGCTCAGGCCGCATTGGGCAAGCCGGACCTGGTGGTGCTCGACCTGGGCCTGCCGGACATGGACGGCCAGCAGGTGCTGCGTGAGCTGCGCGAGTGGA
>NZ_JBZEMO010000018.1:0-287 GCF_058313055.1 Flavimobilis sp. BM9
CGCAAGCTGCGCCTGCCGGGCAAGCTCGCCGACTGCTCGAACAATTCGGCGGCCGGCTCGGAGCTGTTCATCGTCGAGGGCGACTCGGCCGGCGGCTCGGCCAAGCAGGCGCGTGAGCGCCAGACGCAGGCGGTGCTGCCGCTGCGCGGAAAGATCCTCAACGTCGCCAGCGCCGGGCGCGACAAGCTCGCCCAGAACCAGCAGCTCGCCGACCTGATGCAGGCGCTGGGCTGCGGCACCGGCACGCATTACCGCGAGGAAGACCTGCGCTACGAGCGCGTGATCAT
>NZ_JBZEMO010000019.1:0-277 GCF_058313055.1 Flavimobilis sp. BM9
GCATCGCGCCCTTGGCCACGCCGGTGGTGCCGCCGGTGTACTGCAGGAAGGCGACATCGTCGTGGTCGATCTCGACCTTGGGCAGGGTGTGGCGGCTGCCCAGCTTGAGCGCCTGGTTGAAGCGGATCGCGCCGCGCAGGCTGTAGTTGGGCACCATCTTCTTGATGTACTTCAGGACGAAGTTCACCACGATGCCCTTGGCGCCGAGCATGTCGCCCAGGCCGGTGGTCACCACCTGCTTGATCGGGGTGTCGGCAATGACCTGCTGCACGGTGTC
>NZ_JBZEMO010000020.1:0-274 GCF_058313055.1 Flavimobilis sp. BM9
GTCCTTGGCCACGTCATTGAGCACGGCCTTCAGCCGCTCCTCGAACTCGCCGCGGTACTTGGCACCGGCCAGCAGGCCGGCCATGTCCAGCACCAGCACGCGCTTGTCCTTGAGGGTTTCGGGCACTTCGCCCTCGACGATGCGCTGCGCCAGGCCTTCAACGATGGCGGTCTTGCCCACGCCGGGTTCACCGATCAGCACGGGATTGTTCTTGCTGCGGCGCTGCAGCACCTGGATGGCGCGGCGGATTTCGTCGTCGCGGCCGATCACCGGG
>NZ_JBZEMO010000021.1:0-270 GCF_058313055.1 Flavimobilis sp. BM9
TCACTTCCTTGTAGCCGCCGAGATCCGACGCGCTTTCCGACATCATCTCGACCTGCCAGCGCTGGCGTTCCGCGAAGCGCAGGTACATGCGCAGCAGGTCGCCCGCGAACAGCGCCGATTCGTCGCCGCCGGTGCCCGCGCGGATTTCGAGGAAGATGTTGCGATCGTCGTTCGGGTCCTTCGGCAGCAGCATCTTCTGCAGCTCGACCTCGAGACGGGCCATCCCCTCGCGCGCGCTGCGGATCTCGTCCTCCGCGAAGTCGCGCATCG
>NZ_JBZEMO010000022.1:0-258 GCF_058313055.1 Flavimobilis sp. BM9
ACCATCCAGACCGCGGTGCTGATCGAGACGCTGAAGGCTCTCGGTGCCGACGTCCGCTGGGTGTCGTGCAACATCTTCTCGACCCAGGATCACGCCGCCGCGGCTATCGCGGCGGCCGGCACGCCGGTGTTCGCCTTCAAGGGCGAGACGCTGACCGAATACTGGGACTTCACCGCCAAGCTGTTCGACTGGCATGGTGGGGGCGTTCCCAACATGATCCTCGACGACGGCGGCGACGCCACCATGCTCGTCCATCAC
>NZ_JBZEMO010000023.1:0-249 GCF_058313055.1 Flavimobilis sp. BM9
CAACTCACCTTCACAGGCTTACAGAACGCTCCTCTACCGCATCACCAAAAGGTGATACCCGTAGCTTCGGTGCATGGTTTGAGCCCCGTTACATCTTCCGCGCAGGCCGACTCGACTAGTGAGCTATTACGCTTTCTTTAAAGGGTGGCTGCTTCTAAGCCAACCTCCTAGCTGTCTAAGCCTTCCCACATCGTTTCCCACTTAACCATGACTTTGGGACCTTAGCTGACGGTCTGGGTTGTTTCCCTT
>NZ_JBZEMO010000024.1:0-236 GCF_058313055.1 Flavimobilis sp. BM9
GCTGACCACCGAACTGCGCCTTACCACCCAGCGGCTGCTGGGTAACCAGGCTGTAGGAACCAGTGGAACGCGCGTGCATCTTGTCGTCCACCAAGTGGTTCAGCTTGAGCATGTACATGTAACCAACGGTCACAGGACGCTCGAACTTGTTGCCGGTACGGCCATCGAACAGCACCATCTGGCCGCTTTCTGGCAGGTCAGCCAGCTTCAGCATGGCATTGATCTCACGCTCTTTG